>NZ_JBVHUE010000001.1:0-479178 GCF_055565515.1 Streptomyces sp. NPDC028419
TCATCCACCGAAGTGGACGGGGTATCAACTTCTGGCGTTGATTTTTGGCACGCTGTTGAGTTCTCAAGGAACGGACGCTTCCTTTGTACTCACCCTCTCGGGCTTTCCTCCGGGCTTCGTTCTTCGTTTCCGACTCTATCAGACTCTTTCGTGTCCGATTCCCGGTCGAAGCGGGATCCTGCTTTTCGCTTTCCAGGTTCTCGCTTTCGCGTTTCCCTTTCCGGCGAGTCCGACTCTATCAGATCCTTTCGGGCCTGACTCCCAGTCAGCGGGCTTTGTCTTCGCGGCTGTTGGGCCGTTCCGACTCCCAAACTCTATCGGATTTCCCGGGTGGCTCATAATCGGGCCCCGGTTGGAATTCGGGCATGCCGAATTCGTTCCCGGTGGGAGATCGTGCTGAGTTGGGTGCCGCTACGAGGCGGCGTCATCTGCTGTCACAGAACCGTTCCGGCTACGGGACAACTCGGAGAACCTTACGGACTCGCGGGGTCGGTGTCAACCCCGGGTTCGCGTGCCAGGTCAGGCGGGCGACTGGAGGCCTTCGACCCGGTCCAGCAGGCGCGTGAGGATGTCGCCGAGCAGGGCGCGCTCCGCGGTGGAGAGGTCCTGGAGGAGGTCCTCTTCGAAGAGCGTGGCCGCGCGCATCGCGTCGAGCCACTTGCTGCGGCCCTCGTTCGTCAGCTCCACGATCACGCGGACCCGGTTGGACTCGTCACGCTCCCGCGTCACCAGACCGTCCGCGGTCATGCGGTCGATCCGGTGGGTCATCGCGGCGGGCGTCAGGCCCAGCTGCTTCGCCAGCTCGCTCGGGCCCATCCGGTAGGGGTCGCCCGCGAGCACGAGGGCCTTGAGGACCTCCCACTCGGCGTTGCTGATGCCCAGGGCCGCCGTCTGGCGGCCGTACGCGACGTTCATCCGGCGGTTGAGGCGGCTCAGGGCCGACACGACCTTCTCGACCTGGGGGTCGAGGTCCTGGAATTCGCGCTGGTAGACGGCGATCTGCTCATCGAGGCTCGGCTCGTGGACGGGCGTAGTGCCGTCGGGGGTGTCACCCATGGTCCGAAGTATGGCACGAGCCCATTGGCGTCTAACTCCTTCGGTGTGTAGAGTTAAGGATCGAACTTTAGGTATGAAGTCTTCAGGCTTCAGTAGTGAAGGCAGGTGAGAAGTGACCAAGGTGATGGGCGCTGCGATGCGGAGGATCCAGGCCGGTAACGCGCTGACCGCGTTCGGTATCGGTTTCACGGTTCCGTTCCTCTATATCTACGTGGCGCAGGTGCGGGATCTTGGCGCGGCTACGGCGACGTGCGCCTTCGTGGCGTTCGCCCTGGGCGCCCTTCTCGCGCTGCCCCTCACCGGTCGGATCATCGACCGGCGCGGGCCCGTCCCCGTGGTCATGGGCGCGGCGGTGGCCGCGTCGGTGGGCGCGATATCGCTGGGGCTGTCGACCGGCGTCGTACCGATCCTGCTGTCCGCCTTGGCGCTGGGGGCCGGTCAGGCCGTCATGCAGCCCGCGCTGGCCACGATGATCGTGTGGTGCTCCACCCCGAGCACCCGGACCCGTGCCTTCGCGCTCCAGTTCTTCATGCAGAACCTGGGTCTGGGCATCGGCGGCCTCATCGGCGGGCAGATCGTGGACGTGGAGCGTCCCGGCAGCTTCACCCTGCTGTTCAGCATCGAGGCCGTGATGTTCCTGGTGCTGGCGGGCGTGATCGCCACCGTGCGGATGCCGCACGCGCCGAGCATCAAGGACGCGGTGCCGAAGGACCCCGCCCAGGCGGGTGGGAGCGGCTGGAAGCGGCTGCTGGAGCACAAGGCGATGGTCCAGCTCTGCGTGCTGGGCTTCGTGATCTTCTTCGCCTGCTACGGGCAGTTCGAGTCCGGTCTCGCCGCCTTCGGTACCGAAGCGGCCGGGATCTCCCCCTCCACGCTCGGCTTCGCGCTGGCCGCCAACACGGGTGCGATCGTCGTGGCGCAGTTCGTGGTGCTGCGGCTGGTCGAGAAGCGTCGTCGTTCGCGCGTCATCGCCCTGGTCGGCGTGATCTGGACGGGCGCCTGGCTCATAGCCGGCTTCTCGGGTCTGGGGCACGGCAGCGCCATGATGGCCGCCGCCGCGTTCATCACGACGTACGCCCTCTTCGGCATCGGTGAGGCCATGCTGTCGCCCACGCTGGCTCCGCTGGTGGCGGACCTGGCGCCGGAGGGTTCGGTCGGCCAGTACAACTCGGCCTTCGCCCTGGTCAAGCAGATGGCGCTGGCGCTCGGGCCGCTGGGCGTGCCGGTCGGTGCCGGGGTGCCGATGCTCTACATCGGGATCTTCGTCGTGGTTTCGCTCGGCATCGCCTGGCTCGCGCTGCGGCTCGGCAAGCGACTGACGCCGGTGCAGGACAACCCGTCGCTGCTGAAGGCCGCGCCGGCCCAGGTGTCGGCCCCGCGGGCCGCGGCCGTCGCCGAGCCCGTCTCGGCGTAACGGGCGATCGTACGCAGGACGCATGGAAGGCCCCGGTCCCGTCGGACCGGGGCCTTCCGTGCGTCCGGCTCCTCGGCCTCGCGCCTACTCGCCCGGCTTCTTGTCCGGGAGGGCGAATTCGCACCAGACGGCCTTGCCGCCGCCCGGGGTGCGCCGGGTGCCCCACGAGGAGGCGATGGTCGCGACGATCGAGATGCCGCGGCCCGTCTCGTCGGCCGGTTCGGCGCGCCGGCGCCGCGGCAGGTGGTCGTCCCCGTCGGTGACCTCGATGATCAGGCGTCGGTCCGTACGGCGCAGGCGCAGGCGCATCGGCGGGGTGCCGTGCTGGAGGGAGTTCGCCACGAGCTCGCTGGCGGCCAGCACCCCGAGGTCGCACAGCTCCATCGGGAAGCGCCAGGAGGCGAGGACGCCCTGGGCGAAGGCCCGGGCCCGCGGGGCCGCCTCGATGCCGCCCAGCAGCTCCAGGGCCGCGTTGTGGAAGAGCTCCGCCTCCGAGCCGACGCGGGCGGGCTGCTGGAGGACCATCACGGCGACGTCGTCGTCGTGATCGGCGTCCACGCCCAGGGCGCGCATCAGCCGGTCGCAGATGACGGCGGGGGTGCCCAGGGCGCCGGAGAGCGCGCGTTCCAGGGCGGCCACGCCCTCGTCGATGTCCTCGCCCCGGCGCTCGACGAGGCCGTCGGTGTAGAGGACCGCGGTGGAGCCGGGCCCCAGCGCGATGGTGCCGGAGGTGTGCAGCCAGCCCCCGGTGCCGAGCGGGGGCCCGGTGGGGTCGGCGGCGCGCCGGACGGTGCCGTCCTCGTCGCGGACGAGGATGGGCAGGTGGCCCGCGGAGGCGTAGGCCAGCAGGCCCTCGCTGGGGTCGTGGACGGCGTACACGCAGGTCGCGATCTGGCTGGCGTCGATCTCGGCCGCGAGTCCGTCGAGGAGCTGGAGCACCTCGTGCGGGGGCAGGTCGAGCCGGGCGTAGGCGCGCACCGCGGTGCGCAGCTGGCCCATGACGGCGGCGGCGCGGACGCCCCGGCCCATGACGTCGCCGATGACGAGGGCGGTGCGGCCGGCGCCGAGGGTGATGACGTCGTACCAGTCGCCGCCGACCGCGGCCTCGGTGCCGCCGGGTTGGTAGGTGGCGGCGATGCGCAGGTCGTCGGGCTGTTCCAGCTCCTGCGGGAGCAGGGAGCGCTGGAGGGTGACGACGGCCTCGCGCTGGCGGCGCTCGGCGGTGCGCAGCCGTTCGACGGCTTCGGCGTGGTCGGTGACGTCGGCGAGGTGGATCAGCACGCCCGCGCTGCGGCCCGCGCCGTCGGCCTCGGGGAAGTCCACGGGGGTGCAGGTGGCGGTGTAGGAGCTGCCGCCGGGTGCCTTGCGGTTCTTGGCGGTACGGGGCTTGCCGCTGCGCAGGACCTGGTCGAGGAGCGGGAGCAGCCCGAGCTCGCCGAGTTCGGGCAGGGCTTCGTGGGCGGCGGCGCCGGTGGGCCGGGGGCCGAAGCCCGCGGTGTAGGCGTCGTTGACGTAGGCGATGCGGTGCTCGGGACCGTGGACGAGCGCGACGCGGGCCGGGAGGCACCCGAGGACCTCGCGCACGGAGAGCACGTCGAGGGAGGGCACCGCGGCGAGCGCCGCGGCGGATCCGGTTCCGGTCCCGGAGACGGTGGGGTCCGTGGGGCCTGCGGGGTCGCCGTCCTGGGGGGACGGGCTCCGCTCGGTGCCACTGCCGGTGGGGTCGGCGCGGACGCCGCGGGCTGCCGGGACGGAGCCTTCGCCCCGCTTGGCCTGGGCTGCGGCATGTTCGTTCCGGGCGGCGGCGCGGCGCTGCGTTCCTGGAAACCGGGCGCTCCAGCGCGTGAAGTTCACTGCGTTCAAGCCTCGTGGTGTCGCTATTGGTCGCTACATCGCTCGTGGTCGGTCGCTCGGCGGTGTCACTCTGTGCAGGTGTGAGCCCACCTATGGTCACACGTCCAGTGTGGCCGACCACACTGACAACGTCAGCGCTGGTTGTCCTTCGGGGGGTTGGGGGCGGGCGGGGGCGGGGGTTCCTTGGGTCCGCCGCCCGCGGCGAGTTCGAATTCGGCCCTGGGGTGTTCGAGGGACCCGAGGGAGACGATCTCGCGCTTGAACAGCCCGGAGAGGGTCCATTCGGCGAGGACGCGCATCTTGCGGTTGAAGGTGGGGACGCGGCTCAGGTGGTACACGCGGTGCATGAGCCAGGCCGGGTAGCCCTTGAGCTTGCGGCCGTACACGTGGGCGACGCCCTTGTGGAGGCCGAGGGAGGCCACGGAGCCGACGTACTTGTGGGCGTACTCGGTGAGCACTTCGTCGCGCAGGGCGTGGACCAGGTTGTCCGCGAGCACCTTGGCCTGGCGGACGGCGTGCTGCGCGTTGGGGGCGCATTCGGTGCCCGGTGCGGCGGCGGTGATGTCGGGGACGGCGGCCGCGTCTCCGGCGGACCAGGCGTGTTCGACGCCCGCGACGGTGAGGAAGGCGGTGCAGGCGAGCCGGCCGCGTTCGTTGCGGGGCAGGTCGGAGGCGGCGAGGACGGGGTGGGGCTTGACGCCCGCGGTCCACACGACGGTGCGGGTGGGGAAGCGGGCTCCGTCGCTGAGGACGGCGACGCGGTCCGCGCAGGATTCCAGGCGGGTCTCCAGGCGCAGGTCGATGTTGCGGGCGCGCAGTTCACGGATCGTGTACTTGCCCATGTCGGGGCCGACCTCGGGGAGGATCCGGTCGCTGGCCTCCACCAGCACCCATTTCATGTCTTCGGGCTTGATGTTGTGGTAGTACCGGGCGGCGTAGCGGGCCATGTCCTCCAGCTCCGCGAGGGCCTCGACGCCCGCGTATCCGCCGCCGACGAAGACGAAGGTCAGGGCCGCGTCGCGGATGGCCGGGTCGCGGGTCGAGGAGGCGATGTCCATCTGTTCGATGACGTGGTTGCGCAGGCCGATGGCCTCTTCGACGGTCTTGAAGCCGATGGCGTACTCGGCGAGTCCCGGGATGGGGAGCGTGCGGGACACCGAACCGGGGGCGAGGACGATCTCGTCGTACTCGATCTCGACGGCGCCGGTGCCCTCCTCGGCGGTGGCGAGGGTGGTGATGGTCGCGGTCCGTTTGGCGTGGTCGATGCTGCGGGCCTCGCCCACGATGATGCGGCAGCGGTCCAGCACGCGGCGCAGCGGTACGACGACGTGGCGCGGGGAGATGGAGCCGGCGGCCGCCTCCGGGAGGAAGGGCTGGTAGGTCATGTACGGCTCGGGACTGACCACCGTGACCTCGGCCTCGTCGGCTCTCAGCTTTCGCTGGAGCCGGAGCGCCGTGTACATGCCGACGTAACCTCCGCCGACGACGAGGATGCGTGTCCGGGGCGGGGTGCCGGGGGCCGAGCCCCGGGAGTTAGCAGCCTTCACCATCCCATGACGCAACGTGGCCGGGAGTTTGTCCACAGGCTCGACAAATTGTGTGACCGGAGGTGGGGGTGTGGAGGGCTGGTTCACAGATGTGGATGGGGGGTGAGGTGCGCAGGTCAGGCAGTGCGGAGGGGGTGATTCCGGGGGCTTGGAACGGAAAAGTGGGGGTCAATGCTCCGATCGAGCGATGGTCCGTACGGAGCTGCCTCTTCTGAATTGACTCTGGCTCAACTATGTTCGTAGCCCGTCGAGGAGTTAGGACCAGGGCCCACATGACTGTGGCCCCCCTCGACACGAAGGCGGGGACTGTCTCCGGGGGGAGACAAATGATTACCGGGGGAAACATATGAACATTTCCGATTTCCATGGGTCTGCGACCGCGCTCTCGGCCGAGGGCGCCACTCGTGTGATCGCTGGTGGAACCTCGCACGGCGTGGGCCGCTCCACGCCCCTGCGGGTCGACGCACAGCGCAACCTCGAGCACGTCCTGCGCGCCGCGCGCGAGGTGTTCGGTGAACTGGGCTACGGGGCTCCGATGGAAGACGTCGCGCGGCGCGCCCGCGTCGGTGTCGGCACCGTCTACCGGCGCTTCCCGAGCAAGGACGTCCTGGTCCGGCGGATAGCCGAGGAGGAGACCTCCCGACTGACCGAGCAGGCCAGGGCCGCGCTCGGTCAGGAGGAGGAGCCGTGGCAGGCGCTGTCGCGCTTCCTGCGCACCTCCGTCGCCTCGGGCGCCGGGCGGCTGCTGCCGCCGCAGGTGCTGCGGGTCGGCTCGGCCAGCGAGGACGGCCAGGACGTGCTGGAGGCCGTGGACACGGCGCGGGTGCCGCAGCAGCGGCAGGCCGTGGTGGTCGGCGGCCAGCCGGACCTGCGGGTCGTGGGCGGGCGCACCTCCATCGAGGACGAGCCGTCGCAGGACGCGGGCGCCGGTGCGCTCCTGGAGGTCGTCGGCCGGCTGGTCGACCGCGCCCGGGAGGCCGGTGAACTGCGCCGCGACGTCACGGTGGCCGATGTCCTGCTCGTCATCGCCACCGCCGCGCCCGCACTGCCGGACCCGGCCCAGCAGGCGGCCGCCTCGGCCCGGCTGCTGGACATCCTGCTGGAGGGGCTCCGCTCGCGGACCGTCTGAGCGGACCGTCACGGCCGCGTCGCCGTCGCGCGGTCGGTCCGCCGGGAAACCGGGTGGACCGGCCGCGCGTGCGGCTCCTGCGGGTGAAGACCGTGGAGCGGGTCCCTCGAACGGAGGCTCACCCGAACGGGTGAGGTGAGGTGCGGGAATTCGCCGAATCCTGCCCGGAGGAGTGGATGCCGTCCGGAGCGGTCCGGTGCGCGGTCGCCGTGTGACACGCTGGTTCGGTGTACCGGCTGAGTGTGTCCTGCGGGGGCTTGCGCGATGGGCGTTGACGGGCGGGAAGATCCGGGCTCCGGTGCGGAGGGCCCCGGCGGCGAGTCCGACGCGGGTGCGTTGCCCGCCCGGCAGGTCCCCGCCCAACGCGAACCGAGCGGCGCCCGGACCAGCGGTGGTACGAGCGCGGTGGGGTCCGCGGGGGGCTCGGCCGGTGCGGCTGGTGCGGCCGGTGCGGAACTACCTCCGTCCGACGCCGATTTGATCGCGCGGATGCGCGGGGGTGACGACGGCGCCTACGAGGAGCTCTTCCGGCGGCACGCCGATCCCGTACGCCGCTACGCGCGCTCCTGCTGCCGCGACGCGCACACCGCCGACGACCTGACCGCCGAGGTGTTCGCCCGGACCCTCCAGGCGGTGCGCGGCGGAGCCGGGCCCGACCAGGCGGTGCGCGCCTACCTGCTCACCACGGTCCGTCGGGTCGCCGCGGCCTGGACGAAGACCGCCAAGCGGGAGCAGCTCGTCGAGGACTTCGCCCTGTTCGCGGAGCAGGCCGGCGCGGGAGTCGAGGCGGGGACGGGGCTGGCGCCCGGCGCGGACGCCCTGGAACTGGGCGCGGACGTACGGGCCATGCACGAGGCCGAGCAGTCGCTGGCCATGCAGGCCTTCCGCAGCCTGCCCGAGCGGTGGCAGGCCGTGCTGTGGCACACCACCGTCGAGGAGGCCTCGCCGAGCGCGATCGCCCCGCTCTTCGGGTTGACCGCCAACGCCACGGCGGTGCTGGCCAGCCGGGCCCGGGAGGGGCTCAAGCAGGCCTACCTCCAGGCGCATGTGAGCACCGCGCTGAGCGAGGGCGGGGACTGCGCCCGCTACGCCGACCGGCTGGGCGCCCATGCCCGGGGCGGGCTGCGGGTGCGGGCCGAGCGGGGGCTGCGCAAGCACCTGGAGGAGTGCGTGAAGTGCCGGCTGGTCGCCGGTGAACTCAAGGACGTCAATGCCGGGATCCCGGCGCTGCTTCCGGTCGCGGTCATCGGGTGGTTCGCCGCCGGGTACGCGGTCAAGGCGGCCGGGGTGGTGGCCGGTGGGGTCGTGGCCGCGGGCGGTGCGGGTGCCGCCGCGGCGGCCGCGGGGGGTTCGACGGCCGGGGCCGGGGCGGCGGGGGCCGCCGGTGGGTCCGGGGCCGGGGCCTCGGGTGCGGGGGCGCTGGCCTCCGAAGGGCTGGGGCTTCCCGCCAAGGCCGCCATCGCCGCCGGTGTGGTGGTGGCCGCCGCGGCCGGGGTGGTGTTCGCGCTGGCCGGGGACGACGCGAAGCCCGAGGCCCAGGTGGCGCCGAAGCCGACCGCCGTCGCGCCCGCCCTCCCGCACGTCCCGGCTCCGCTCTCCCCGGAGCCCGATGCGCCCGCGCCGCAGCCGCCGGTCGTGCGGGCGCCCGTACCGTCGCCGCGCGCTTCGGCGCCGCGCGCGCCCTCGCCGTCGCCGCCCCGGTCGGCCTCGCCGGCCGCGCCGACCCCCGCGAAGCCGAGCCCTTCGCGGGCGACGCCGAGTCCCCCGCGGCCTTCGCCGAAGCCGAGCCCGCGGCCCGTTCCCGCGACCGGCTACCAGCTGGTGCGGCTGGAGCAGTCCGCGCTCGGCGACCACGACGGGCCCGAGGTGCAGACCTGGCGCAGCAGCTGGGTGTGGCAGCGGTGGGGGCTGGTGGTCGGCGACCGGCGCTACGGGCAGGGGATCACCGTCAACGCCCGGTCCTCGGTGGAGATCACCCTGAACCGGGTGTGCAGCTCCTTCTCCGCGCGGGCCGGGGTGGACGGGCTGTCCCTGCCGGGTGACGGCGCCGTGCGCTTCTCCGTGTACGGCGACGGGGTGCGGCTGTGGCGGTCGGGCCCGTTGTCCTACGGCGAGCCCGCGGTGCCGGTCGAGGTCCCGCTCACCGGTCGCAAGACGCTGCGGCTGGTGGTGGAGCACGCCGATCGACGTGCCGATCTGACCTTGGCCGCCTGGGCCGACTCGGTGATCAGCTGTCGGTGACCCGGCCGAGCGCCTGCGGCCGAGTGGGCCCTCCGGGGGGCGCCTCAAACGCCGGCGAGGCTGGATAGGGGCCAGCAGTCCCGCCTGCGGCTGAGTGGGCCCTCCCGGGGCGCCTCAAACGCCGGCGAGGCTGGGAAGGGGCCCAGCGGTCCCGGAGAAGTGAGGCCCGCCGGACGCCTGCGGCTTAGTGCGGCCCTCCGGGGGCGCCTCAAACGCCGGCGGGGCTGGAAGGGGGCCAGCAGTCCCGCCTGTAGCTGAGTGGGGGCTCCGGGGGCGCCTCAAGCGCCGGCGGGGCTGGATAGGGGCCAGCAGTCCCGCCTGTGGCTGAGGGGGGCCGGCGGTCACGGAGGGGTGAGGTCGGCGTGGCGGCTCACGGGCTGGTGGGGGTGGTGAGGTCGGTGAGGAGGGCTCGGGGGGAGAGGGTGGTGCCCGTCCTGGCCTCGTGGTCGTAGGTGGACGGGCCGAGGGCGGAGCTGTTGCGGGCCGGTAGGTCGTGCACCAGGGCCTCTTCGGGTACGGAGCGCGGGAACCCGCCCCGCCAGGCGGTGGCCGCGGCCAGCGCGCGTACGGACCCGGCGGGCCGGTCCAGGTCCGCCAGCAGCGCCGCGGTCGTTTCGGCGAGGACGGCCAGCACCCGTTCCGCGCAGTGCTCGGTGAGCGCCTTCTCCAGCGTCGGCACGATCACGGCCAGTGCGGCGGCCGGGCCCTCCTCCAGCGCCTTGAGCCGGGCGTCCAGATTCGCCAGGCCCGCCACGAACTGCGGCGGCACGTTCGCCCGCAGCGACTCGACCGCGGCCCGCTCGTACTCGGCGCGCGCCCGGACGGGATCGCCCTGGTCGAGCGCGATCATCCCACCGAGGAGGTGGGAGAAGGCCAGGACGTCGGTCACCTGGGTGTCGTACGCCTCGGCGTCGGCTTCCGCCAGCAGCCGCAGG
Source organism: Streptomyces sp. NPDC028419 (assembly GCF_055565515.1). NCBI lineage: Bacteria > Bacillati > Actinomycetota > Actinomycetes > Kitasatosporales > Streptomycetaceae > Streptomyces > Streptomyces sp. NPDC028419. The sequence goes on from NZ_JBVHUE010000001.1 coordinate 10,177, forward strand.
GCGTCCGCCGAGTCGCCCAGGCAGTAGGCGGTCTCGGCGATCCGGGCGAGCGCGAACGGCGCCTCGAAGTGCGAGCCGACCTCGCGGGCGAGGCGCAGGCACTCCTCGTACTCGGCGCGCGCCCAGTCGAACCGGCCGCGCGAGAGCGCGACCTCGCCGGCGGCGCTGGAGACCTGGGCGCGGGTCCAACGGTCACCGACACGACGGGCGATCTCGTGGAGCTCCGCCAGGTCCGCGTCGACCGTCGGCAGTCCGCCGATGATGTCGATGGCGACGTGCGTACGGAGCATGAGGGTCACGCCCAGCTCCCACTCGCCCGCGTGCGCACGGCAGTTCGCGACGGTCTCGTCGAGCCCGGCGTGGAAGTCGAGGGCGTCGCCGGTGAGGTAGCAGGTCAGCGGCCACAGCATGCCGGGGAAGCGGGCGGCCTCCGGGCCGGGTCGGCGGAAGGCCCGCTGGATGCGCTCGGCCAGGGCCAGGCGTTCGGGCGTGCGGAACTCCCCGATCGGGCGGGTTTCCGACAGCAGGAACACGTGGAGGAGCTGGAGGCGCATCCAGCGCCAGTACGCGGGGGTGTCGGCGGCCGGTTCCACCGGGTCGAGCTCGATCACCTGGCCGGCCCACTCGGCGCCCTCGGTCCGGTAGTTGCGCAGCCACCAGAACCAGCCCAGGGCGAAGACGAGCCGCTGGGCGGTCTCCAGGTCGGCGTCCGAGACCGCGGCGGTGAAGGCGGCGCGCAGGTTGTCCAGCTCGGCCTCGATCCGCACGATCCAGGGGAGCTGGGCCGCGGAGCGCAGGCGGGGTTCCGCTTCCTCGGCCAGGGCCGTGAAGTGCGCGGTGTGCCGGCGGACGGTGGCGGCCAGATCGGCGGGGACCTCGGCGGCGCGCTCGGCGGCGTACTCGTGGATGGTCTCCAGCATGCGGTAGCGCATCGCGGTGGCGCCGTCGGCGGAGGCAGAACCCCCGGGCGAGACCCGGACCGGGGCTGGCTCGGCCACGACGAGGGACTTGTCGACCAGGGCGCCGAGTACGTCGGCCACGTCCGCGATGTCGGTGATGTCCGTCCCGGACGGGGCGTCGGGGTCGCGCCGGGCGCAGACGGCTTCGGCCGCGGTCAGGTCGCAGCCGCCGGCGAAGACCGACAGGCGGCGCAGCACCGTGCGCTCGTCGGCGTCGAGCAGCTCCCACGACCAGTCGACCACCGCCCGCAGCGTCTGCTGGCGCGGCAGCACCGTACGGCTCCCGCTCGTCAACAACCGGAACCGGTTGTCCAACCGGTCCGCGATCTGCCGCGGGGTCAACAACCGGAGCCGCGCCGCCGCCAACTCGATCGCCAACGGCAACCCGTCCAACCGGGCGCAGATCTCGGCGACGGCGTGCGGGGCGTCCGCCACGGAGAACCCCGGCCGGGCGGCGGCGCCGCGCTCCGCGAACAGGCGGTGCGCGTGGTCGGGCGGGAGGGGTTCGACGGGGCGGACGTTCTCGCCGGGCACGCCGAGGGGCTCGCGGCTGGTGGCCAGGATCCGCACGCCCGGGCAGTGCGTGAGCAGCCGCTCCGCCAGCTCGGCGGCGGCCCCGATGACGTGCTCGCAGTTGTCGAGGACGAGGAGCAGGCGGCGCTGGGCGCAGTGTTCCAGGAGTTGGGTGGTGGGGTCCTGCGCGACGGGCTTCTCGCGGCCGACGAGGACGGTGTCGCGCAGGCCGAGGACGCTGAGGACCGCGCCGGGGACGGCCGCCGGGTGGTCGAGGCGGGCCAGCTCGACCAGCCAGACCGGTTCGGTGGGGGTGGCCGGGGTGGCGGGGTCGGTGCGCTCGGCGTGGCGGGCGGCCGCGTGTTCGGCGAGGCGGGTCTTCCCGGAGCCGCCGGGGCCGGTGAGGGTGACGAGGCGGGCGCGGGACAGGTCGGTGTGGAGGGCGGCCAGTTCGGGTTCGCGGCCGACGAAGGAGGTGAGCCGGGGGCGGAGGTTGCCGCGGCGCTCGGTGGGGGTGGGGGGTGTGGTCGGTGGCGCGGAGGTGGGGGTGGGGATGGGGGTGGCGGTGGGGCGGAGGAGGTCGGCGTGGAGGGCGGTGAGTTCCGGGCCGGGGTCCGTGCCGAGGTCTTCGGCGAGGGCGCGGCGGGTGCGGTCGTACGCGGCGAGCGCGTCGGCGGTGCGGCCGGCGGCGCGCAGGGCGCGCAACTGCTGGGCGCGCAGGGGCTCGTCGTACGGGTGGGCCGCGATCAGCGCCTCGATCTCGGGGAGCAGCGTGGCCGGATCGGTGGTGGGGGTGCGCAGTTCGGCCTCGATGAGGTCGCGGACGGCGGCCGCGCGCTGGGCCTCCGGGCCGATGGCGTGCGCGGCGCGGGTGGCGGGGTCGGGGAGGTCGGCGAGGGCCGGGCCGCGCCAGAGGGCGAGGGCGGTACGGAGGGCCTCGGCGGTGCGGAGGATGTCGGCGGGGGGCGCTGCTCCGGGCGGGGACGCTGCTCCGGGCGGGGGCGCGGAGAGGGCCCGGGCGGCTTGGCGGGCCAGGCGCTGGAATTCGTACAGGTCCACGTCGTCCCGGGTGGCGGACAGGCGGTAGCCGCCGGTGGGGTCGGCCTGGACGGTGTCCTTGCCGCCGAGGGTGCGGCGCAGGCGGGATACGAGGGCCTGCAGGGCGGCGGGGGCGTCGTGGGGCGGGTCCTCGGCCCAGATCTCGTCGATGAGGACGGAGACGGGAACGGCGGGGGCGCCGGCTCGGAGTGCGAGGGAGGCGAGGAGGGCGCGGAGGCGGGCGCCGCCGATGGGGAGGGGGGAGCCGGAATCGTCACGGGCTTGGGTGTTGCCGAGGATCAGGTACCGCACGGGGTCATTTTGCCTTGGGGGTGGGGGCGGGGGGTGGGGGTTCCGCTGCGCGGGGCCGTTCCCCTCCCCGCCCCTTCCCGAAACCGGGCTCCGCCCGGACCCGCGCCTCAAACGCCGGCGAGGCTGAATCCACCCGGCCCGGCCCGCGATTGAGGCCCGCCGGAGGGACCACCCCGCCCACCGGAGAACGAGGGCCCGACGAAGGCACCATCCAGCCTGCCCGGCGATTGAGAGCCCGCCAGCGGGCCACACCCAGCCTGCCCGGCGATTGAGGGCCCCCCGGAGCGACCACCCCGCCCACCGGAGAACGAGAGCCCACCGAAGGCACCATCCAGCCTGCCCGGCGATTGAGGGCACGCCAGCGGGCCACATCCAGCCCGCCCGGCGTTTGAGGGCACGCCGTAGGCGCCGTGAGGCCGTTAGGAGAGGGCCGGGCGGCGGAGGGGGATGCCGGTGGGGACGGCGCGGCGGCGGGGGGAGGAGGTGCCCGTCCAGCAGGTGCCGCGGCGGGCCAGGAGGCGGCGCAGCCACAGTTCCACGGAGACCAGTTCGGCGAGGCCGTCCAGCGGGACCGGATGGCCCTGGGCCGCATCGATCAGGGCCTGCTGGATGACCCGCGCCTCGATCAGGCCCGCGTCCGCCAACAGCGGGGCGGTGAAGAGCGCCAGCAACGGGTCGAGGGCGGCGCGCAGCCCGAGCCGGACCGCCGTTTCGTTGGCGGAGTGGGCCGGGGCGCCCCAACCGGGCGGGAGTTCGCGCACGCCCGTGCCCGCGAGGACGGTCCGCAGGATCGCGGCGCGGGCACCGGGCTGGACCCGCAGGGACTCGGGCAGGGCGCGGGCCGCGCGCACGACCTGGTTGTCGAGGAAGGGGGCGTGCAGCCGCTGGCTGCGGACCTCCACGGCCTGTTCGAAGACCCGGTGGTCGGCCGCGTGCCGGGCCAGGACCGAGCGGGCCCGGGCCTCCCCGGGGCGCAGCGACAGCGGGGGCCGGCCCGCGGCCGCGGCGAGCCGGACGGCGACCTCGGCGAGGGCTTCGCCGGTCAGCCAGCCCGCGGCGGGCCCGGGCCGGCACCAGGTGAGGGCGGCGAGGGAGGCGTCGAGCGGGCTGGCGGCGCTCCGGGGCAGCAGGCCCTCGCGCAGCCGGGCGGCGGCCGCTTCCATGCCCGCGCGGTAGGGCGTACGGGCGAGGCGGCGGGCGGCGGAGTACACGGTCAGGGGGACGAGCAGCGACTGGCCGGAGGACTGGCCTTCGGCGCCGGCCGAGCGGGCGAGCGCGGCGACGGGCCGCAGCAGGTGGCGTCTGCGGCGGTCCATGAGGAGGTCGGCCAGCCGGGCGGGGTGCGCGTCGAGGACCTGGCGGGCGCCGTGGCCGACGAAGTGGTCGGCGCTGCCCGAGGCCAGTCGGCGCCGGTCGCGGGCGGCGAGGACGAGGGAGGGGCCGGGTTCGTCGGTGAGGGGGCCGTCGAGGTCGGCGTACGGGAGGGCCTCCTCGGCCGCGGCGACGACGACGTGGTGCAGGCGGGGGTCGGCGGCGATGGCGTGGGCCCGTTCGAGCTCGCCCTCGCGGCCCCCCGGGGTGGCGAGGTCGTTGAAGGTGACGGCGAGCAGGCGTTCGCCGGCCCCGGAGCCGTGCCCGAGGACGGTGCCGGGGGCGCCGGGCAGTCCGGCGGCGAGGAGCGCGAGGGTGGCGGAGGCGCTGCCGCCGGAGAGGTCGGCGCCCACGCCGGCGGTGGGGGCGCCGCGGGCGGCGCGACGGTCGGCGGGGCCCATGCCGGGAACCGGCCCGGGGTCGTGGGGCAGGGTGTCGGGGGCATGGCGGGGCGCCGTGAGCCGGGCGCGCACCGCGTCGACGAGTGCTTCCCGCACGCCCTCGGTCGCGGCCTCGGCCTCCATCTCGGGCGCGGCGACGGCGAGGGAGGCGACGGGCTCGTAGCCGGTGATCTCGCGGGAGCCCTCGCGCAGGATGATCGCGTGCCCGGGCGGGATCCGGCGCACCCCCGCGTACGGTGTGCCGTCGCCCAGTGCCTCGGGGCTGTCGGGACAGGCCAGCAGGGCGGCGAGGTGGCCGATGTCGAGCTGGGCCTCGATCAGGTCGGCGAGGGGGAGGGCCGCGGTGGCGTACGCCGTTCCGCCCGCCCAGGGGGTGTAGAAGACGGGCCGGGCGCCGGCGAGGTCGCCGACGACGGTGATCCGGCGGCCGGCCTGGACGACGGCGGTGTAGCTGCCGGGCCACTGGGTGAGGTGGCGCAGGGCGCCGCCCCGGGCGGCGTAGAGGGCGCGGCGCAGTTCGGCGTCGCTGGCGCCGCAGCAGCCGAGGACGGCGAGCCGGGTGAAGGGGTCGGCGGGGTCGGCGGTGACGGTGCGGATCTCGTCGGGGCGCCAGTCGCCGACGGCCCACAGCGGGTCGGGGTCGCCCCACAGGAGTTGGGCGCCGACCGGGTGCAGGGTGCGTTCGGTGTACTCGTCGGGCTCGCCGTAGGCGCCGTACGCGCCGGCGGATCCCGGGGAACCGACCGGACCCGTGGAGGCGTAGGGGGAGTGGGAGGCGTACGAGGTGCGCGGGACGTCCGCGAGGCCGCCGCTCAGCCCGTCGGGCCCCCGGCCGGGCTCGCCGACGCGCCCGACCGTGCCGAAGCTTGCGGCGATACTGCTCCAGCCCACCAACCACCGCATAGCCGTCTCCCCAGCCCGTGGGCACGTGACCGGGGCCGGACGGCCGGACGGCGGGACCCCGGGTGGCTCGGGTCCATGCTGCCACGAGACAGGCGTGCGAGAGTGGTTAAGGGGGGCGCACATGCAAACGAACACGCCCCGCCCACGCGGTATTTGGCGTTCCGTGCCCACCGCCCCATAGGTCGGTTTCGGCCATTCTTCGGCCGTACTGAGTGCCCGCGCGGGGGCGCGGTCCGGGAAGCGGCGTCCACCTCCCGGACCGTACCGCCACCCGCGGGGATTGAGGCGGCGGTCCCTCCCGGCCCGCCGGATCCACGCGTCGGGCCGACCCACGCACCGCACATCGAATCGCCGGGCCCCGGGGCGGGGCAGAGCGCACGGGCGGGCGCACGGCCACACGGGCGGAGCACGCACTGACACGTGCGCCCCGGGCACGACCCCGGCCCCGACTGTGCGTACGGACAACAATCTCGCCATCCGGAAGGCGGGGCCTTAACGCTTGGGATGCGGCGAACTACGCTGGGTTTACGTTGCCGGGCGCCTATGCCCCGACGACGGTCTGCGTTCCACGTGTGTGACGAGGGGTGGCGCATGTCCAGGGAGCTCCGTGAGCCGAACGAGAAGCTCGGCGCCGTCCTCGCCCTCGCGGGCATCAGCAACGCGGGGCTGGCCCGGCGGGTCAACGACCTCGGGGCGCAGCGTGGACTGACGCTCCGGTACGACAAGACCTCGGTCGCCCGGTGGGTGTCCAAGGGCATGGTGCCGCAGGGCGCGGCCCCTCATCTCATCGCCGCCGCCATCGGCGCCAAGCTGGGGCGACCGGTACCGCTGCACGAGATCGGACTGGCGGACGCGGACCCCGCGCCCGAGGTCGGCCTCGCCTTCCCGCGCGACGTGGGCGCGGCGGTGCGCTCGGCCACCGACCTCTACCGTCTCGACCTCGCGGGCCGGCGCGGGGGCGGCGGGATCTGGCAGTCCTTGGCCGGCTCCTTCTCCGTGGCGGCGTACGCGACGCCCGCCTCGCGCTGGTTGATATCTCCGGCGGACGGCTCGGTGGCGCGTGAGGCCAATGCTCCGGCCCCCCCTCTCTCGGACGGTGCGGCGGGAGGTGCGAGCGGTACGGGTGCTGCGAGCGGTACAGGTGCTGCGGGAGGGACAAGCGGTACGGGCGGTACGGGCGGCACAGGAGGAGCGAGCGGTACGGGCGGCACGACGGGCAGCGGCGCGGCGGGCGGTGCTCCGGGTGGTGGCCCCGCGGTCCCGGTCACATCGCCGCCGACCTCCTTTGTGCCCGCGCAGTCCGGCGCCGAAACGCCCCGCGCGCCCGGCCAGCCGACGGCCGCGCACTCCCCGGACCCGACCCCGCAGCGGGTCGGCCACAGCGACGTGGCCAAGCTGCGCGAGGCGGCCGAGGACGCGCGCCGCTGGGACTCCAAGTACGGCGGTGGGGACTGGCGTTCCTCGATGGTCCCCGAGTGCCTGCGGGTGGACGCGGCCCCCCTGTTGCTGGGCTCCTACACCGACGAGGTGGGTCGGGCGCTGTTCGGGGCGACCGCCGAGCTGACCCGGCTGGCCGGGTGGATGGCCTTCGACACCGGCCAGCAGGAGGCGGCCCAGCGGTACTACATCCAGGCGCTGCGGCTGGCCCGCGCGGCCGCCGACGTACCGCTCGGCGGGTACGTCCTGGCCTCGATGTCCCTCCAGGCCACCTACCGGGACTTCCCGGACGAGGGGGTGGACCTCGCGCAGGCCGCCGTCGAGCGCAACCGGGGGCTGGCCACGGCCCGCACCATGAGCTTCTTCCGGCTGGTGGAGGCCCGGGCGCACGCGAAGTCGGGCGATCCGGTGGCCGCCGGCGGGGCGCTGCGGGCGGCGGAGGGCTGGCTGGAGCGGGCGCGGGAGGGGGACCCCGATCCGACCTGGCTCGGTTTCTACTCGTACGACCGTTTCGCGGCGGATGCGGCGGAATGCTACCGGGACCTCAAACTGCCCCGGCAGGTACGGCGGTTCACCGAGCAGGCGCTGTCGCGCCCCACCGAGGAGTACGTCCGCTCGCACGGGCTGCGGTTGGTGGTGAGCGCGGTCGCCGAGTTGGAGTCCGGCAACCTCGACGCCGCCTGCGCGGCCGGGACCCGGGCGGTGGAGGTCGCGGGCCGGATCTCCTCGGCGCGCACCACGGAGTACGTACGGGACCTGCTGCACCGGCTGGAACCGTACGGCGACGAGCCGCGCGTGGCCGAGCTGCGCGAGCGGGCCCGGCCGCTGCTGGTGACTCCGGCGTAGGGCGTCCGCGCACGGCTGCCGCGCCGCGTTGTCAGTGGTGGGGTGCAGTATGCGGGGGTGGGAGGTGGCAGCGACGTGGACTGCGATGTGCTGGTGATCGGCGGGGGGATCGTCGGCCTGTCGACGGCGCACGCGCTGTCGCGCCTCGCCCCCGGCACGCGGGTCGTGGTGCTGGAGGAGCGGGGGGCCGAAGCGGTCCGGCCCCGCGGCGGGCGCCAGGACGGGCTCCACGGCGGGCGCCGCGGCGGGGCGGTCGGCAGCGGGGTCGTGGACAGCGGGATCCACCACCGGCCCGGATCCCTCACGGCCCGGCTCGCGGTGCGGGGCGCGGCCGAGATGGCCGCGTTCTGCGCGGAACACGGCGTGCCGCACCAGGTGACCGGGAAGCTGGTCGTCGCCACGGAGCGGGCCGAGCTGCCGCGGCTGCACGCGCTGGTCCAGCGGGGCCGCCGGCTGGGGGTTCCGGTGCGGGAGCTGGGCCCGGCGCAGATCAGGGAGTACGAGCCGGAAGTCCGCGCACTGGCCGCGATCCGGGTCGGGACGACCGCGGTCGTGGACCACGGACGGCTGGCGGCGCAGCTCGCACGATCCTCCGGCGCGGAGATCCGGTACGGGGCGCGGGCGGAGGGGATCCGGCGGCGGCCGGGCCGGGTCGCGGTGCGGACCGCCTCCGGCGAGGTGCTGCGGGCGAAGGTGCTGGTGAACTGCGCCGGGGTGCGCAGCGACCGGGTGGCCCGGCTGGCCGGGGACGACCCGGGGGTGCGGATCTCGGCGTTCCGGGGGGAGTACTACGACCTGGCGCGGCCCTCGCTGCTGCGCGGCCCGATCGACGCGCTCCCGGACCCGACGCACCCCTTCCCCGGTGTCCACCTGCTCCGCGGGATCGACGGCGAGGTCCACGTCGCGGCGGGGGCGGAGTCGGGGGCGGGGGAGTTCGTGGAGGCGGTGCGCAAGGTGCTGCCCGGGGTGTCGCGGGCGGACCTCGTACCCGCGGCGGGGGCCGCCGGGCTGCGGGCGCGGGCCGTCCGCCCGGACGGGACGCCGGTGGACGAGGTCCTGGTCCGGGAGACGCCCGGCGCGGTGCACCTGGTGGACGTGGCGCTGCCCGGGGTGACGGGCGCGCTACCGGTGGGGAGCGCGGTGGCCCGCCGCGCCCTGCGGATGCTGCGGGGCTGAGCCGGCCCGTACCCGGGTGCCGGGCGGAGGACTTCGAAGCGGAGGCCTCCGAAGCGGGGTCCTTCGAAGCGTGGGGGAGACGGGCGGGTCGTAGAATCGGGGCATTGTGTCTGAGTCACTGAATCCGCAGCCCGGTACCCCCGACGCCCCCGAGGGGGCGGCTCCCCACGTTCCGCCGCGCTGGCGCACGGAGCCCCGGTTTCCCGACGGGCCCGCGCCCGACCCGGCGGGCTCGCACCACGAGCGCCGCATCCGCAGCTTCCAGCCGCGCCGCAGCCGGGTGACCACCGGCCAGGGCGAGGCGCTGCGCCGCAAGTGGGGGACCTGGGGCCTGGACATCGACGGGCACGAGGTCATCGACCTGAACAAGCTCTTCGACGGTCGCCCCGTCGTCCTGGAGATCGGCTTCGGCATGGGCGAGGCCACGGCGCAGATGGCCGCCGCCGACCCGGACACCGGGATCCTGGCCGCCGACGTGCACACGCCCGGCCAGGGCAACCTGCTCGCGCTCGCCGAGCGCGGCGGCCTCGACAACATCCGGGTCGCCAACGGCGACGCGATCATCCTGCTGCGCGAGATGCTGGCGCCCGACTCCCTCGCCGGATTGCGCGTCTACTTCCCGGACCCGTGGCCCAAGGCCCGCCACCACAAGCGGCGGTTGATCCAGCCCGAGTTCCTCGACCTGGCCGCGACCCGGCTGGCCCCCGGGGCCGTGCTGCACTGCGCGACCGACTGGGAGCCGTACGCCGAGCAGATGCTCGAAGTCCTCGGCGCGCACCCCCTGTTCGAGAACACGCAGGCGGACGGCGGTTACGCACCGCGCCCCGACTTCCGGCCACTCACCCGTTTCGAGGGCCAGGGGCTCGACAAGGGGCACGTCGTACACGACCTTCTGTTCCGCCGTACCCCGTAACGGGGATAACGGCCAACGTCACTGCGCGTGTCGGAGCCGCTCGCTAGGGTGATGACGTGTTCCGAGCGCTCCCCGGTGTGCTCGCACGTCCGTCGGGCGCGGTCCGCACGTGCGTGCTCGTCGCCCTGCTCTCCTGCGTGGCCCTGTCCGGCGTGGCCATCCTGGAGCTCGTACGGGAACAGACCGGCACCGCCGGGTTCTTCGTCGGGCTCGGGCTGGCCCTGCTCCCGGTGGCGCCGCTCATGGCGGCGTTCCGGTGGCTGGGGCGGGCAGCGCCGCTGCCCTGGTCCCGGCTGCTGTTCTGCGCGGGGTGGGGGGCCTGCACCGCGGCGCTGATCGCCATAGTGGCCAACAACTTCGCGAGCGAGTGGATGGTCGCGGCCGCCACCGATCCCTCCGCCGCCGACCGGCTCGGCTCGGTGGCGGTCGCCCCCGTCGTCGAGGAGAGCGCGAAGGCGGCCGCGCTGCTGCTGGTGTTCACCTTCCGAAGACGACACTTCACCGGTCCCGCGGACGGGCTGGTCCTCGCCGGTTTCACCGCCACGGGCTTCGCCTTCACCGAGAACATCCTCTACCTCGGCAACGCCTTCGGCGAGGACCTGGACAGCGGCACCACCGTGCTCGACTCCACGACGGCGGCCACCTTCTTCGTCCGGATCATGCTGTCGCCCTTCGCCCACCCGCTGTTCACCGCGCTGACCGGGCTCGGCCTGGGCCTGGCCGCGCGCAGCGCCCGCCGCCCGGTCCGGACCTGGCTGCCGCCGCTGGGGCTGGGGCTCGCCATGGGAGCGCACGCCCTGTGGAACAGCTCGTCCGAGCTGGGCGCGTACGGCTTCTACGTCGTCTACGGCTGCGTGATGGTCCCGGTCTTCGCGGCCCTGGTGGGGCTTGCCGTCCGGATCCGGCGCGGTCAACTGCGCACGGTCGCGCGCGAGCTGCGGGTCTACGCGGGCGCCGGATGGCTCGGCCCCGCGGAGGCGGCCGCGCTCGCGTCGGTGCCCGCCCGGGCGCTGGCCCGGGCGCTGGCCCGGAGCGCGGGCGGCCGGCCGGCGGCCCGGGTGGTCGCCGCCTACACGGCGGACGCGGCCGCGCTCGCCCTGCTGCGCGACGGGGCCCGTAGCGGCGGTCCGCGGCGCGTGGCGGACTTCGTGGACCGGGAGCGGGAGTTGCTGGAGCGGCTGTGGCGGGCCCGGGCGGCCGCGGGCCCGGTGCTGGCCAGGGCGGCCGTCATGGAGGAACTGTCCCCTCCCGTGACCGCTCCCGTCCCGGTGACCGCTCCCGTCTCCGCCCCCGTTCCCGTTCCCGGTCCTAGACGTTCAGGCCCTTGCCCTGGAGCCATGCCAGCGGGTCACGCGTCGCCCCGTCCGTACGCACTTCCAGATGGAGGTGGGGTCCGGTGACGTTGCCGGTGGCTCCGACCCGGCCGATCGTCTCGCCGGTGGAGACCGTGCCCGAGGTCACCGACATCGAGGAGAGGTGGCAGTACCAGACCTCGGTGCCGTCGGAGAGTTGGAGCACGATCCGGTAGCCGTACGAGCCGGACCAGCCCGCGGAGATGATCTTCCCGTCGTGCACCGCCTTGACCGGGGTGCCGGTCGGCGCGGCGAAGTCGAGCCCGGTGTGCATGCCGGAGGACCACATCGAGCCGGCGTCGCCGTAGTGCGAGGTCAGGGTGTAGGCCGAGGTGGGGAGCGCGTACCCGCCGGCGGGCGCGGGCGTGGAACCGGAGGGGCCGGAGGCGGACGGGCCCGCGTCGGCCGACTGCTGCTGCGCCGCGGCCGCCTTCGCCTTCGCCTCTTCCTGGGCCTTGGCCTCCGCCTCCGCCGTGGCACGCGCGGCCTCCTGGGCCGCGGCCTGCTTCTGCTTGGCCTCCTCGGCGGCGGCCTGCTGCGCGGTCCGCTCGGCCTCCGCCTTGGCCGTGGCCGCGGCGGAGTCCTGCTGGGACTCGGCCTGCTGCAGGATCCGGTGGCGCAGCACCTCGCCCGCGTCGAAACCGGAGGCCCGCTGCTGCTGGCCCTGGTGCGCGCCCGCGGCGAAGCCCTGGTGCGCGCCCTCGGCGGCGCTGCGGACGATCCCGTTCGCCGAACCGTCCGCGGCGCGCCCCGCGCCCTCGCCCGCCGCGTCGTCGGAGCCGGTCAGGTCGCCCAGGTCGCCCAGCGACGGGATGCTGATGGCCACCTGCGGGCGGCCCTGCGCGGTGGCGATGCCGCCCGCGCCGACGGCCGCGATGACGCCCACCCCGAGCACGGTGGAGCTGCGGGCCAGTCCGCCGCGCTGGCGCGCCACGCGGTGCTTGCCGCGCACCGGGCGGGCCGAGTCCTCGGTCGGATTCCACTCGCCCCAAGCACCGGCGGTGGGGGATTCCTGGACCTCGACGCCGTCGGGGCCGGGCAGTTGGGACGGCACCGGGGCACACTCCTCGAAATCCGCGCGCACGCGCACTGTGCCGTCTCTTGCGACGGTTGTGGCGACCGCGCTGCGTTATCGAACGGTAATAGACACCAGGGAGTGATTCCAAGCAGTTGCGATTGATCGTTCATACCAATCGGCCACCCGCCGACCGGCTTTGGGCTGAGCTTTCCCACCTTTTACCTACTGAACAGTGACAAAAGGGCACAGGTTTTTGTGTACCTCCAGCCACACGCTTTTCATGACGGTCCGTCAAACGGCTTGCGGAGCGCGCCCTTTCGCTCACCCACCGTCACGCGGTATCGCCGTCACGCGGTATCGCCGTCACGCCGCACCACCGGTACCGTCCTGCGCCGCACCGGCTGCCCCTCCCCCGGCCGGGCCACCGCCAACAGCGCCATGTCGTCCGCCGCCCCGCCGCCGGTGTGGCGGCGCACGTCGGTGATGAGCGCGTCCAGCACCTCCTCGGGGCCCGGGAAGATCCGCCCCCGCAGTCGGGCCGGCGGATCGTAGAACCGCCCCGCCCCGTCCCGGGCTTCGCTGAGCCCGTCGGTGTGCAGGAGCAGGGTCGCACCGGCCGGGAAGTCCCACTCCTCGGCCCGGTCGGGCCAACTGCCCAGCTCCCCCATGCCCAGCGGCAGCGCCGGCTCGCCCGGGCGCAGCACCGCCAAGGAGCCGTCCGGGCCGAGCAGCAGCGGTTCGGGATGCCCCCGGTTCACGATCCGCAGGGTCCCGGTCCCGCGCGGGACCTCGGCCAGCACGCAGGTGGTGAACCCCTCGACCGCGTCCAGGCTGTCGCGCCGGTTGCCCTCCCGGGCCAGCGCCCGCTCCAGGCGCCGGGCCACCCCCTCCAGCGCGGGCTCCTGCTCGGCCGCCTCCCGGAAGGCCCCGAGGACCACCGCCACCGCTTCCACCGCGCCCAACCCCTTGCCCCGTACGTCGCCCACGGCCAGCCGCACGCCGTACGGGGTGTCCTGTACGGCGTACAGGTCCCCGCCGATGAAGGCGTCCGCCTCCGCCGCCACGTAACGCGCCGCGATGTGCAGGCCGGCGATCCGATCGGCGGGGGTCGGCAGGACCGCGCGCTGCGCCGCCTCGGCGATGCCGCGCGCGGAGGCGAGCTGGGCGCCGCTGCGCCGGACCACCCGGTTGATGAGGATGGCGAGCACCGAGACGGTCAGGACGGTGATCAGCTCGGTGATGGCCTCGGCCCGCCAGGTGGTGCCGTTGTGGAGGTGCAACGCGACCACCGCGAGCGAGGCGAAGGCGCCGGTCAGCACGGTCGTACCGAGGGCGAAGAGGGGCGCGGCGACCAGCGGGGCGGCGGAGAAGAAGGGCGAGCCCGTGTAGTTGGGCGGGGTGGCCAGGTCGAAGATCAGACCGAGGAGGACCAGCAGCACCGGGAGCGTCCGCACGAAGCGCCGGATCAGCCGGTTCGCACCGGTGGTCTCCGCGCCGCTCGTCTCGCCCTGCTGACCCAGCCCCACCAAGGTGTTCTCCTGCCGGCTCCCTCGTACGGGCGCGGGCCGCTGCCGCCTCGCCCCCCAAGCCTGGGGGCTCCGGCGGCGGCGGGCGAGGCGGCCGGAGCGTCCGGGTGAACCGCGCGCACGGCCGGGCGCCCCGGTGCGGGAACGACGAAGGCCCGGATCCGTGAGGATCCGGGCCTTCGTCTTCGCCCCTGAGGGCTTTGGTAGCGGGGACAGGATTTGAACCTGCGACCTCTGGGTTATGAGCCCAGCGAGCTACCGAGCTGCTCCACCCCGCGTCGGTAAACCCAACTCTACGCCATCCGGGACGGCCCCTCGACCACTTAACGGCCCGGGGCCGCCCGGGGCCTCACAGCTTGGCCAGGAACCCGGCCAGATTGCCCGTCATCCGCTCGATCTGCTCGTCCACGGTCAGCGTCTCCTCGAAGCGGCCGCCCGGCTCCGGCAGCTTCTTGCCCCGCACGTAGAGCGAGCAGGCCAGGTCAGTGCACATGTAGAGGCCGAGCGAGTTCCCCTCGCGGCCGTCCTTGCCGCGCTTGCGGGCGGTCATCAGCGAGACGCCGCTGCCCGGGTGGATCGTCAGGCACAGGCCGCACATGCTGCGGTGCAGCGCCCCGCGCTTGACGGACGGGAAGCGCAGCGTCACCCCGACCGGTCCGCCGCCGTCGGTCCCGCCGGTCACCAGGTAGCTGCGGTCGGGGGCGGACAGGTCGCGCCAGCCGAGGAAGTCGAGGTCTTCCCACGGCCGGGTGGCGAGGTCCCGCGGCAGCGGGATCCGGGCCGCCTCGCCCTTGGAGCAGTTCACGAACGAGCCCCGGATGTCCTTCTCGGTCAGTGCCTTCATGACACCCACGGTAGATTTACCTAGGACACCTAGGCAAATGATTAATACTTATCGTCGATTACAGAGACCCACTCAAGGAGCCGGACGTTGTCCCGAGCAGGCCTGACCCCCGACCGGATCGTCGAAGCGGCCGCCGAGCTGGCGGACTCCGCGGGCCTCGACCAGGTCACCGTCTCCGCCCTGGCCCGCGGCTTCGGCGTCAAGGACGCCAGCCTCTACTCCCACATCCGCGGCCTCGACGACCTGCGCACCCGCCTCGCCGTGCGGTCGGCCGCCGACTTCGCCGACCGGCTCGGCGAGGCACTGGCCGGCCGCGCCGGGGAGCAGGCGCTGACCGCCTTCGCCGACGCCTACCGCGCCTACGCCCTCACGCACCCCGGCGGGTACGCCGCCACCCAGCTGCGGCTCCCGCCCGACGTGATCGCCGCCTCGCCCGGGCACCAGCGGATGATCGAGCTCACGGTGTCGATGCTGCACTCCTACGCGCTGCCCGAACCCGACCTCACCGACGCGGTCCGGCTGCTGCGCAGCACCTTCCACGGCTTCGCGGCCCTGGAGGCCACCGGCTCCTTCGGCCACCCGCGCGCCGTCCCCGAGTCCTGGAGCCGGATCACCGCGGCCCTGCACACCTTGCTGACCGACTGGCCGCGCACGCAGGGGGTTTGACGCACCGGGGCGGCGGCGACCCGACGAACCCGCCACCCGCATCCGGCCGTTCGCCCGAACGGCTCGTGGCGGGAAACCGCCGGAGCCACTCCGGGCGATACCCGATCGGCCTCGCGCCCCTCTCCGGCTATGCTCTGGGGTGAGCACTCCGCGGGCCATTAGCTCAATTGGCAGAGCAGCGGACTTTTAATCCGTTGGTTGTCGGTTCGAGTCCGACATGGCCTACAGCTCACAGAGCGCCCCACCTGGTTTCGGTCAGGTGGGGCGCTCAGTCGTTTCCGGGCGCGTGCGTGAGCGATGCGTGAGCGGATGGCCCGTCATCCCCTGGCTAGGAGGAGGAGCGGGTACTCGTCATCACGGTCACCGGTGCGGTGTCCCCGCACAACGTGGAGCCGGAGGGTGCGTAGACGGCGTGCAGGAGGTGGCCGCCGTCCTCGGTCGGGGCGACGCGGAGGGTGCCGCCCGCCAGCTGGGCGCGTTCGCGCAGCCCGATGAGGCCCAGGCCGCTGGCGGGCAGGCCCAGGGGGACGGTTCCGGGTGCGGGTGGGCCGTTACGGATCTTCACGTGCAGGTGCTGGTCCGTCTCGTAGAGGTGTACGTGCACACGCGTGCCGGGTGCGTGTTTGGCGGCGTTGGTAAGACCCTCCTGGACAGTGCGGAACACCGTGCGCTGCACCGTCTGGGACCAGACCGCAGTGGCCGGGCCCACCAGCGGGATCTCCATCCGGAGGTCGACGTCGAGGCCGCTGTCGGTGATGAGCTGGGGCAGGTCGGCAAGGCTGGGCTGCGGTGCGTGGACCTCGCCGGTGCCCCCGGAGGTGCGCAGGACGCCGAGCATCTCCCGCAGTTCGCCCAGGGTGGTGGAGGCCAGTTCCCGGATCGTGCGGGCGTCCTCGCGGACCCGGGAGTCGTCGGTGGTGACCTGGAGCGCTGCGGACCGCACGCTGATCAGGCTGACCTGGTGCGCGATGACGTCGTGCATCTCGCGGGCCAGACGGGCCCGGTCGGTGGCCAGGACCTGCGCGGTGAGCAGGGCGTCCTCACGTTCGCGCGCCGCTTCGAGTTCTTCCAGTCGGGTGGAGAGCTCGCGGCGGGTGCGGGCCAGCATCCCCAGGGTGACGGGGACGATGCACAGGATCCCGAAGGCCATCACGCGGAAGAAGGCCACGGTGGAGCTGAAAGCGATGTTCGGGTGCATCGCGAGCAGGAAGACGCAGGCGAAGACCGCGGAGCAGAGGACCGGCACCCACCTCCGACGGCTGTTCCGTGCCACCGCGTACAGGGCCGACAGGGCCGCGATGTCCCCTCCCCAGTACAGCGAAGGGATGGTGGCGAGGAAGACCAGGCGCGGGGCGCGGTGTGCCGCGAGCAGGATCACCGGGGTCGCGAGCAAGGCCGCCACCTTGAGCGGATCGTACGAGGCGTGGTAGGAGGCCACCTTGAGCGTGCTCTGGACGGCGGGGCCGGCGACTCCGAGTACCAGCCACGGCAGCCACTGGGGCAGCCTGGGCAGCCGGGTCCGCTCGCGCAGCCATCGCCGCGGGCTCATGCCGTGCTCCGGAGGTGGCGCAGCAGGCCGGCGCGTTCCGCGACGACGGCCGCCTGGACCCGGCCCCGGCAACCGAGCTTGGCCATCAGCACGCTGAGATGGTCCTTGACGGTGCTGGGAGCCAGGTGCACTTGCTGAGCGATCTCCGTGTTGGTCAGGCCTTCGCCGAGCAGCGCCAGGACTTCCCGCTCCCGGGAGCTCAGCGCGGCGACCGCGCGGGTCGCGTCGTTGTCCATGGTGCCGTGGGCGAGGAAGCCGTCGACGACCACGGGCGCCACGTGGGAGGACAGGGGCCGGCCGCCCGCGGCGAGGGCCCGTACCTCCCGCACCAGCTGGTCGGGGTCGGTGTCCTTCAACAGGTATCCGGCCGCGCCCTGGTGCAGCGCGGTGTGGACGAGGTCGTCCGAGCCGAACGCGGTGAGCATGGCGATGACCGGCGGGCTCGGCAGGGCTACCAGTTGCGCCAAGACGGTGAGGCCGTCGATTTCGGGCATCTGGATGTCCAGCAACACGACATCCGGACCGTGGCGGGTGACCGTCGGCAGCGCTGCCGGTCCGTCGCAGGTCGCGATGACGTCGATGTCCGGGGCGCTCCCCAGGATCATCTGCAGTCCGGAGCGCATCAACGCCTCGTCGTCGATGACCACGACTCGCACCGCAGCCGTTTCCCCTGACCCGTGCACGCGCCCACCTAATGCCTCTTTATCGACTTTACAGGCTCACTGTAAGCGGTGGACAAGAACGGGCTCCGCAACCGTGGGATGAGGCCGTACCCGCCGATCGGCGGGTACGGCTACCGCTGTGCGGTGGTGGCGGTGCGGGACTGCGTGGCGGCACGGTTGGCCGGGCGTGCGGCGGCAGCGAGGGGGGTCGCCGCACGCCGCATGGCACCCGGTGCGCGGCGGGGGCCCAGGTCACGGTTCCCGCCGGGACAGCAGCTCGGCCCCCATCTGGTCGGTGGCCTGCGGTGATCCGCCGAGACGATGGACCAGGATCCAGCGGCCGTCGGCGAGCGCGCCCGCGAACACCGAGGCTCCGCGGGTGGCTCCGTTGTGCCAGGTGACCCCGCCCGTTCGCTGCCAGGACGGGGCGGGCTCGCCGAGGGTCCGCTCGACGAGCAGTCCCGTGACCAGCCGGGCGGCGGCCGTGGCGGTCGCCCACAGGCCCCCGGCCGGGAGGACGGCCCCCGTCATCGTCCACGGCTCCACCGGGTGCCCCAAGAGGCCGGTCGCCAGCAGCCGCCCTTCGTCCGGGGGGTACGCCGTGACCTCTCCGATGCCCAGGGGATCGAGCACGTAACCGCGGACCACCTCCTCGTAGGGCAAACCCTCAGCGGCACAGATCGCGGCCCCCAGCACCGCGTATCCGAGGTTCGAGTACTCCTCCCGCTGACCCGCCGGTGCGGTGACCAGGCGGTCGAGATCGCGCAGGACCCCGCCAAGGGCGGCCTGGTCGAAGGCGCGGTACGGGTCCCGGCGCCGTACGTGCGGCGGCAGCCGGGGTAGCCCCGAGGTGTGATCGGCAAGGTTGCGCAGGGTGATTCCGGTCCCCGGCGCCGCCGGGAGCCACCGCTCCACCGGGTCGTCGAGGCCCAGGACCCCCTCGTGCGCCAGGCGCACGAGGACGGTGCCGGTGACGACCTTGGTCAGCGATCCGATCTGCACGTACCGGGTGGCGTCGTGACCGTGGGTGGCGCGCGCCTCGTGATCGCTGCCGATGACGAAGGTGGGTGTGCGGGACATGGCGGTCTCTCCTTCAGGGGCGGGTTGCGGGCACGGCGCATGTTCCCGTGCTGCCGGGCATGCGGTGCCGGTTGCGGGCCACTGCCCGGTATCCAAGCCGCGCGCATCCCCGTACGCCGGGGAGGCCCAGCACGGCGGCGGCCAGGCGGTAGCGGCGCAGCGGCGAGTGCCCCACGTACGCGGCGAGGGCCTGCGCGCCACCGGCCAGGACGCGGCCGTCCTGGAAGAGCAGGACTTCCCGGTCGAGCCGCTCCAGGTGGGGGGCGGTGATCTCCTCGGGTAGGAACTGCCAGGGGACCGCCTCGATGGCCGGCCGGGCCGAGGCGTTGATCCGGGTGACGGAGGCCTGGCAGAAGCCGCAGTCGCCGTCGAAGGCGAGCACCGGTGCGCTTGCGTCGGGGCCGTCGGGCACGGGGGAGCGGTGCTCCCGTCGGACGATCGCGCTCGTACGCCGCAGGGCCGCTTCCAGGGGGCGGCTGAGGAAGATCATGTCGCAGGCCACCATCGTCAGCGCGAACCCGGTGAGCCCCATCAGCACGGCGATCGAGAGGTGGAACCCGATGGAAGCGACAGCCGCCCAGGGCCGCAGCCTCGGCACCAGGATCCCGAGGGGGAAGTACACGAGGAACAGCGTGGTGACGTACGTGCCGAGCACCACGAGCACGTCGTTCTCGTAGACGAGGGAGGAGACTCCGGGCAGCTTGAACTCGGACACGCGCAGGACGTAGAAGAGCGCGGTGCCGTCCTGCCACATCCGCCCTTGGACCTTGTAGAGGCCGCTGACGACGTAGACCAGGCAGAGCTGCGTGGCGACTGCGAGCAGGCCGAGGTGGTGCAGGGGCGTGGACAGCGACCGCAGGAGTCCCGGAACCCGCTCGGCCAGTCGGCGGGCGAGACCGGTGGGCAGGGCGAGGCGGTCGTAGCAGCGGGTCAGCAGGAGCATCGGGATCACGAGGTACGCGAGGTTGTCACCGCCGTCGAGCAGGACCGGCAGGCGCTGGTAGAGCGACCACAGCAGGACCCAGTGAACGGCCAGGCCGAGCCGTCCGCCGACCCCGATCGTGACAGCCAGCGCCGCGAGCATGCCGGCGTGGAAGAGCAGCTCGAACCAGAGTGGTGAGGAGCTCAGTGCGTAGAGGCTGAAGGTACCGGTGTCGTTCAGCTTTCCGACGAACTCCGTCCAGGGCAGGACCCCCTGCGGTCCGAACAGGTAGGCGCGGTCGCCGTACTGGCTCGCGTAGAACATGAACCCGACGAAGCCCAGCAGGACGCGCGTCCCGCTGATGCCGAGCACGCCCACCGGGGTGCTGACCGCCCGGTCCAGGAAGGGGAGGAACTTGTTCATCTCAGATCGTCGGCTTTCGTCCAGTCGAAGTCGTAGGCCTCGATCCCGCCTTGGGCGGAGCGGTCGTTCCGCTTCGACCAGGGAGGCGGCGTGTGCACGTACATGCGCAGCTGAATGCTTTCGGGGCCGCCCGCGCAGACCGTGGCCGGCAGCTGGGTCAGCGCGTAGCGCGCCAGGAACTGCCGGGCTTCCTTCTGCGAGGTCTTCTCGTGGGGCAGAAGTGGCAGTTGAGGCTTCTCCTTGGCCTTCTCGGCCTCCCGCAGGCGTGAGAGCACCGGGTCTCCGCCATTGAGCTGCTGGACGTTGCCGGTGACGAGCCGGGACATGCGCGAGGGGAAGAACCTGCTGCTCTGAGCGCTCTGGACGTACTTGGACGTCACGTCGTAGAAGGCGGTCTCGGTGTGATCGGGGCAGCGCGCGCGGGCCAGGACGCCCCGGTCGTCGGAGAGCGGGTCGGGAGCGAAGAGCATCCAGTTCTGGGTGAAGTACGGCTCCAAGTAGGCGGCGGCCGTGGGGAAGTACCGGAGCTTCAAGGGCGTGATGGGCATCTGTGAGAAGGACGCGACGGCGAAGTGGAGGCCCAGAAGGGCGGCACCCACGAGGAGCGCCGCCCTTCTGACCGCGAGGTCGACCCTCACTTGTCGAAGACCGCCTCGGCCGACACGCCGTCGGGCAGACCGGCCGGGCTCACCATGCCCAGGTGGTCGGTGACCTGGCCGGCCGCCTCGGCGACCGACGGGCAGGCGGCCTTGGCGTGGACGTACGCCTTGCCCGCCACGTTGCCGACGGCCTTGCCGGCCTTGCCCAGCAGGGAGCCGATGGCCATCGGCACATCCGACGGCCCCTGGACGGCCTCGGTGGTGACGACGGCCTGCGGGGCGGTGGCGGCCTGCGCCGTGCCCTGCGTGACGACGACCAGGGCCGCGCCGCCGAGCGCCAGACCGGCGACGGCAAAGACCTTCTTCATGTGCTTCTCCCTTGGTGGGGTGCGCTGACGGTGATCATGGTCGTCGCGCCGTCCGGCCCCCCGGCACCCCCACCTGGCGGGACTTTCAACGCCAACCGGCGGGTGCTCAGACCTCGGGGAGCAGGCTCGTGTACGTGTCCGAGGTGAGCGTGATCGTGGAGTGGCGGAGCGTCTCCTTGATCGTGTGGAGGTCGCCGCCAGCGCCGTGGGCGAGGGTGCCCGAGCGGTGGAAGAAGGCGGCCGTCGGGCGGATGCTCGCGCTGGTCGAGCGGGCTTGCCCCGAGGCCCTCGACGGGCTGGGCGACTCGGTCGCCGCGTACCGCAGATCGCCCGACGGGACAGGGAGCCGGATGCCCCGAAGGCCGCCTCGCTTCTGTTCACCGTCAAGCCGTAGCACCAGCGGACGGGCCCCTACGATGCACTCCGGCGCAACCCCGACCCGCGAGGACACACTCTTGACCACCACATTCCTGTCCGAGGGCACACGGCACGAAGTCACCCGCGAGCAGATTCAGCAGGCCGCGGCCCGCCGGGTCCCCGCGCACAGTGAGACGTTCAGCAAGAACCAGGTGTGGTTCGCCCTCGTTGGCGGCGGCCTGCACTACGTCATCGATCTGATCGACGCCGCGGCGGAGCACCGGCCGTCCAACGCCGCGACGGCGCGCCTGGCCCTGGACGCACTCGGCTTCCCGGTGCTGTGCCTGGCTTACGGCAGTCTCCTCGCCGACGGGCACCCCGCCCACCGCGAGTAGACACCAGCCTTACGAGGCGGGCCCACAGGGCATCAGGGCTGGTTGCAGTTCTGGTTGCGTTCGCCCTGGCCCGGGGCCGTCCGCCAGCCAGCAGATCAACCTCGCCGCGCAGGCTCTCCTCGACGCCGGCCAGGCCATCGAGGTTGTGGACGAGGACGAGTTCCTCCGCCGTCTCGGGGCCTGACAGACAGGCCCCTGCGGGCGGCGAGAGGCCAGGTCACCGGGGTCCGATGCGTGAGCGATGCGTGAGCGGTCGCGATGGGAGGGCGGGGGCTGGAGCGGATCCAGCAGCACGCCGCATCCGTCTGACCAGGCACGTCCGGACTCTGCCGGACCGAGCGCAACGGCCCGGCATGATCTTGCCGGGACTTGCGATCCGTTGGTTGTCGGTTCGAGTCCGACATGGCCTACAGCTCACAGAGCGCCCCACCCGGTTTCGGTCAGGTGGGGCGCTCAGTCGTTTCCGGGGCCGGCCGCTACTGCTCCGTCATCGCCGCCGGGATGTCGACGCGGGACGCCCTGCGGGCGGGCCAGAGCGAGGCGAGCAGTGCGCCCGTCATGGCGACGAGCACGCCGAGCGCGAGGCGGCCCCAGGGGATGACCAGGGCGTAGCCCACGACGCTCTCCTGAAGGGTGCGACCGAGCGCCCAGCCGAGGAAGACGCCGAGGGCGGTGCCGACCGAGGCGCCGAGCGCGCCGAGGACGAGGGCCTCCAGGCGGATCATCCGGGCCACCCCGGGGCGGTCCACGCCGAGGGCGCGCAGCGTGCCGATCTCCCTGCGCCGTTCGAGTACGGACATGGCGAGCGTGTTGGCGATGCCGAGGGCGGCGATGGCCAGGGCCATGCTGAGCATGGCGTAGAAGACGTTGAGCTGCTGGCCGATGCCGCCGCTCTCGCGGGCCCGGAGGTCCGCCTCGTCGAGGACGGCCAGGGCGGGGTTGTCGCCGAGGGCGCGGGTGACCTTGCCGAGCGCGGCCCGGTCGGCGCCGGCGCCGGTGTCGATCAGGATGCCGTCGGTGTGCGGGGCGGGGTCGTAGCGGGCGACGAGGGAGTCGGGGGCGGTGATGCTCGGCAGCAGCTTGCTCTGTTCGTCCGCCCGGTAGATCGCGCCGATGGTGACGGAGCCGCGCCGGGCTCCCGCGTCCTGCTCCTGCTCGCCACCGGGAGCACCGGCCTCCGGCTGGGGCTTCGGTCGTTCCAGGGGGAGGCTCTGGCCGACGTGCCAGCCCTCCTTCGCCGCCTTGAAGTCGGCCACGGCGATCTGGCCCTTGGCCAGGGAGTCCAGGGAGCCCTCGATCACGTCGTACCGCAGCAGCCGCCCGATGGTGGTCGGGTCGACGCCGGTCAGCACGGACGGGGCGCCCGCCAGCCGGTACTGGGTGGACTGGTTGAGCGGGCTGAAGGCGAGACCGGGCACCTTGGCGAGCGGCGCCGCGGTGGCGGGGGTCAGCCCCGCGGCGCCCTCGGCGGGCTTCACCAGGTAGTCGGCGGCGAAGTCGTGCGTGGTCGCCCGGTCGAGGTACTGGGCGGCGGAGGCCCCGAGGACGGACAGGCCGGAGGCGAGGGTGAGGGCGATGGCGAGCGCGGCCGC
Source organism: Streptomyces sp. NPDC028419 (assembly GCF_055565515.1). NCBI lineage: Bacteria > Bacillati > Actinomycetota > Actinomycetes > Kitasatosporales > Streptomycetaceae > Streptomyces > Streptomyces sp. NPDC028419. The sequence continues at coordinate 33,399 of NZ_JBVHUE010000001.1, forward strand.
AGTGGCTCCGGTACGCCGCGGGTCGCGCACGGTGTTGCGGGCGGCGAGGTCCCCGTACACCGGGTGCAGCCGGGTCAGCAGCGGCCGCAGGAGGGCGACGAAGGGGCGCGACAGCAGCGGGACGAAGCCGATCGCCCCGGCCAGGGTGAGGGCCGCGCCGCAGCCGATGACCAGCCGGTTGTCCTGCGCCGCGCTGAGGGCGCCGTAGACCACGGCGACGGCGCCGGTGAGCGCGAGCGCGGCGCTGAGGGCGGTGCGCGGGGAGGCGGTGCGCGCGGGCGCCGCGGGCTCGGCCGCGCCGAGCGCGGCGACGGGCGGGATGGCCATGGCCCGGCGGATCGGCAGCCAGGCGGAGACCATCGGCAGGGCGGTGCCGACCAGCAGGGCCACGAGCACGGTGGTCGGGGTGAGGACCAGCGGGGCGGCCGGCGCTCCGTCGGTGGCGAAGGCGCTCTGGAGCAGCACGGCGACCCCCGTGCCCAGGGCGATGCCCGCCGCGGAGGCGAGCGCGCCGACGAGCAGGGTCTCGGTCAGCAGGATGCGGCGCACCTGCTGGCGCGAGGCGCCGACGGCCCGCATCAGGGCCAGCTCCCTGGTGCGCCGGGCGACCAACATGGTGAAGGTGTTGGAGATGAGGAAGGTCGCGACGAAGACGGCGACCGCCGCGAAGCCCAACAGGATCTGGCCCATGGTGTCGCTCTCGCCGGTGGCGAGGCGGGTCTGGATCCGGGCGAGCTGGGCTCCGGTGACCGCGTCGAGGCCCTGCGGCAGCTTCGCCTCGACCTGGCCGAGCAGCTGCTGGGCGCTCGTGCCGGGCGCGGCGGTCAGCACGACGTTCTCGTAGCGGCCGCTCTGGAGGAAGAGCCGCTGGGCGGTGGCGTCGGTGAACAGCGTCAGGCTGGCGCCGCCGGACGTCTCGGGCCCGTCGGCGCGGAAGATCCCGCTGAGGGTGTAGCCGGCGGCGCCCTCGTTCGTACCGACGCGGACGGTGTCGCCGACGCGGTAGCCGCCCTTCGCGGCGGTCTTCTCGTCGAGGGCGATCCGGTCGTCGCGGGTCGGGCCGGAGCCCTGGGTGAAGTGGTGGGCGGGGTCCTTCCCGTCCGGGCCCGGGGCGAAGTTGGCGGCCTTGTGCTCCGCGCCGCTGCCGAGCAGGCGGCCGTCCCGGTCGGCGACGGCGGCGAAGCCCTTCACCCGGCCCGAGGCGGTGCGGACGCCCTCGACCTTCGCCAGCTCGGCCACGGTCGCGGCGTCGATGCCCGCCCGCGGTCCGCCGCCCGCGCGGCTGTCGCGGGCGAAGACGCTGACGTCGACGTCGCGGAAGGCGTCGCTCACCCGGGTGGTGGCGGCGCGGTTCAGGCTGTCGCCGTAGACGAGGCTTCCGGTGATGAAGGTGACGCCGAGCATGACCGCGAACGCGGTCATCAGCAGGCGGGCCTTGTGCGCGAACACGTTGCGCAGGGCGGTTCGGAACATGGGGCGGGTCCTGTGAGGGGTGCGGGCTCGGCGGGTGCGAGCGGGCGGACGGGCGGGCGGCCTGGCGGACGGGCAGAGGGGCGGGCAGAGGGGCGGGCGGCGCGGTTGCGGACGGTCAGCCGGCGGTGTGCGCGCGGGTGTCGAACGCCTTCATCCGGTCCAGGACCCGCTCCGGGGTGGGCCGCGCCATCTCGTCGACGAGCCGTCCGTCCGCGAGGAAGAGCGCCCGGTCCGCGTAGCCGGCGGCGATGGGGTCGTGGGTGACCATGACCACGGTCTGGCCCAGCTCGCGCACCGAATCCCGCAGGAAGCCGAGGACCTCGGCCCCGGCCCGCGAGTCGAGGTTGCCGGTGGGCTCGTCGCCGAAGACGATCGCGGGACGGGAGACCAGCGCCCGGGCCACCGCGACGCGCTGCTGCTGCCCGCCGGAGAGTTCGCCGGGCCGGTGGCCGAGGCGCTGGGACAGGCCGACCATGGCGACGACCCGGTCCAGCCAGGCCCGGTCGGGCCGCCGGCCCGCGACGGTCAGCGGCAGCGTGATGTTCTCCAGCGCGGTCAGCGTGGGCAGCAGGTTGAACGCCTGGAAGATGAAACCGACCCGGTCGCGGCGCAGTTGGGTGAGCTGGCGGTCGTTCAGCGCGCCCAGTTCGGTGGTCCCGATGCGCACGGATCCCGAGCTGAAGGAGTCGAGCCCGGCGGCGCAGTGCATCAGGGTCGACTTGCCGCAGCCGGAGGGGCCCATGATCGCGGTGAACTCGCCCTCGCGGAAGGAGACGCTGACCCGGTCCAGGGCGACGACGCGGGTGTCGCCGCTGCCGTAGACCTTGGTCAGGTCCGTGGTGGCGGCCGCCGTCCCGGGACTCACGTGCGGTGCGTACGGGGCAAGGGGTTCGGCGGTCACGAAGGACTCCTCTACGGGCGCGGAAGGTGCACTCCGAAGGGTGTCCGGGGAACGTATCGGCGCCCGGTCCGTCGTGTATCGGTCGGCGCTCCGCCGCGTACCGGTCGTGTAGGGGAGGCGGGACCTCAGCCGGGCAGCCGCACGGTGGCGACGGCGCCGCCGTCCGGCGCGTTCTCCAGGAGCAGCTCGGCGCCGAGGACCCGGGCCTGGCCCACGGCGATGGTCAGGCCCAGCCCGTGGCCCGTACCGCGCTCGGCGGCGCCGGTGTGGAAGCGGCGCGGGCCGCCGGCCAGCAGGTCCGCGGGGAAGCCGCGCCCGTGGTCGCGCACGACGACCGTACGGGCCCCCGCGTCGACGGTGACCCGCACGGGCGCGCCCCCGTGCCGGTGCGCGTTGACGACGAGGTTGGCGACGATCCGTTCGAGGCGGCGCGGATCGGTCTCCACGGTTCCGGCGCCCGACTCGTGGGCAGCGGTCGTGACCTCGGCGTCGAAGCCCGTACGGGCCACCGCCTCCGTGACCACCGCGGCGAGCGGGACCCGGGCGCGGACCGGCCGCTCGGCTCCCGCGTCCAGCCGGGAGATCTCCAGCAGGTCCTCGACCAGGCCCCGCAGATCGCGCACCCGGGCGCGCAGCAGGTCCTCCGTCTCGCCCGCCGGCAGCAGGTCGGCCGCGGCCAGCAGACCGCCGACGGGGGTGCGCAGCTCGTGGGCGACGTCCGCGGTGAACCGGCGCTCGTCGCGCAGCCGCCGGCTGAGGGTGTCCGCCATGAGGTCGACGGTGGCGGCGATGTCGGCGACCTCGTCGCGGCCCTTGGTGGGTCCGGTACGGGCGTCCAGGTCCCCGGCGGAGATCCGGCCCGCGGTCTCGGAGACCTGCCGAAGCCGTCGGCCGAGCAGCCCGGAGCCGTAGAACGCCAGGGGCGTGGTCAGCGCGAGGGCGATCAGCGAGGCCACCGCCATGGTCGCGTCCAGCCGGTACAGCTCGTGGAACTCCGTGGTGATGGCGACGTGGACGGCGAGCACGGGGCTGCCCGGCCCGCCGGTGCGCTGCGCGCCCCAGACCGTCGGGTCCATGCTGCCGGGGAGGCTGCCGCCGTAGGCGACGTGGCGGTCGCCGTCGGTCGGGTCCCGCAGGGCGTAGGGCAGGTCGGGCGGATCCAGCTCGGCGCCGCTCGGGAGGGCGCCGGTGCGCCGGTAGGTGTCCATGGCCGCGTACACCCCGTTGAAGGCGTCGCGCTCGGCCCGGCTGCGGATGTCGTGCGCGGTCCACAGGTGCACCAGCAGGCCCACCGCCACCGCGACCAGGCACGCCGTGGCGGCGGCCAGCGCGGCGATCTTCCAGCGCAGCGGCAGGCCGCGGCGCGGCCGCCGGCCGCCCGGGGGGCGCACTGCACGCGCCGCGCTCGGCGCGCTCACCGCGTTCACCGCCTGAACTTGTAGCCGAAGCCGCGGACCGTCTCGATCCGGTCCCGGCCGACCTTGGCGCGCAGCCGCTGCACGCACAGGTCCACGACCCGGCTGTCGCCGTCCCAGCCGTACTCCCACACGTCGCGCAGCAGCGTGTGCCGCTCCAGCACGATGCCGGGGTGGGCGGCGAACTCCAGCAGCAGCCGCAGCTCGGTCGGGGTGAGCGCCACCGGGCTGCCGGCGAGGGAGACGTCCAGGCCGCCGGTGTCGATGGTCAGGTCCCCGAAGACCAGCACGTCCCCCTCGGGGTCCGCGGGCCGGCCCGGGGGCGGGGTGGGCGCGTAGGTCGCCCGCCGCAGCAGCGAGCGGATGCGGGCCACGAGTACGTAGGTGTCCACGGGCTTGACCACGTAGTCGTCCGCCCCGGCCTCCAGGCCGGCGACGACGTCGAGCCCGTCACCGCGGGCCGACATCATCAGGATCGGTACGAGGCTGGTCTCCCGGACCTTGCGGCACAGGCCGATGCCGTCCAGGCCGGGCAGCATCACGTCGAGGACCAGCAGGTCGAAGGCTTCCTCGCGGAAGAGCTCCAGCCCCGTCAGTCCGTCGGCGGCGGCCTTCATCGCGTAGCCGTAGCGCTCCAGGGCGATGGTGAAGGACCGGCGCATCAGGTCGTCGTCCTCCACGAGGAGCACGCGCACGGGGGGCTCGGGCGAGGACACTGCGGGCGGCTCCTGTTCGGCGGCGCGGGCGGGGTGCCCGTGAAGGGCGGGGCCCCTGATGAACGATAGGCAGAGCACGGCTCCGGCCGCAGCCGCGCACCGCGCGGTGCGCGCGACCGATGCCCGACCAAGCGGTCCCCGATGCCCGCCCGATACAAACCCCGCCGGGAGCCGCCGGCGCCGGCCGGGGAACCGGCCGTGGACGCACGTCGGCCCCCACCGCACCAAAGTGCCGTGGGGGCCGAGCGGACGCCTGGGGTCAGGCGTCAGGTGTCACTTGGGCCGACGATCAGCCGTTGCGCTTCCAGCGCGGCTTGTCGTCGCGACGGGCGCTGTCGCCACCGAAGGAGGAGCCGGAGCTCGACGGACGGTGGTCGTCACGGCGGCCGTAGGGGCGGTCGCCGCCACCGGAGCGGAAGCCGCCGGAGGGACGGTCGCCACCGCGGTCGTCACGGTTGAAGCCGCCCGAGGGACGGTCGTCACGACGGAAGCCACCACCGGTCGGACGGTCGCCACCGGAACGGAAGCCACCACCGGAGGGACGGTCGCCACCGGAGCGGAAGCCGCCACCGGCCGGACGGTCGCCACCGGAGCGGAAGCCACCGGACGGACGGTCGTCGCGACGGAAGCCGCCACCGGCCGGGCGGTCGCCGCCACGGTCGTCACGGTTGAAGCCGCCCGAGGGACGGTCGTCGCGGCGGAAGCCACCGGACGGACGGTCGTCACGACGGAAGCCACCACCGGTGGGACGGTCGCCACCGGAGCGGAAGCCACCGGACGGACGGTCATCGCGACGGAAGCCACCCGAGGGGCGCTCGTCACGACGGTCGCCACCGGAGCGGAAGCCACCGGAGGGGCGGTCGTCACGACGGAAGCCACCGGACGGACGGTCGTCACGACGGTCGCCACCGGAGCGGAAGCCGCCACGGTCGCCACCGCGGTCACCGCGGTCGTCACGGTTGAAGCCACCACGGCCGCTGCGCTCGCCGCGGTCGTCGCGACGCTCGAAGTTGCCGCGCTCGTCACGGCGCTGGACGGCCTGCGCCTCGGCGGCGGCAGCGGCGGCGGCGGCCTCGGCGGCGACCTCCGCCACGGCGGCCTCGGCGACCTCGGCCACGGCGGCCTCCGGGTCCTCGCCACGCTCACGGGCGGAACGGGCGACGAGGCGGTCGGCCTCCTCGCGCAGCTCCACGGCGCGGCGCTGGACGCGCTCCAGCTGCTTGGTGAGGTCGGCGACCTCGCGCTCGGCCTGCTTCGCGGCGTTGTTCGCGGAGTCGGCCTGGACCTCGGACAGCGAGCGGGCACCGGTGATCTCGGCGACCTCGGGCTCGAACGCGCCCGCACCGCCGACGATGTGGCGCGAGGCGTCGACGCCCGCGTCCTCCATCAGGCGGAAGATCTGGCGGCGCTGGTGCGGCAGGGACAGCGAGACCACGACACCCGACTTGCCGGCACGGGCGGTACGGCCCGAGCGGTGCAGGTAGTCCTTGTGGTCGCCGGCCGGGTCCACGTTCAGGACCAGGTCGATGCCGTCGACGTGGATGCCGCGGGCGGCGACGTCGGTCGCGACGAGCGCGTTGACGTAGCCCTTCTTGAAGTCTTCCAGGACGCGGGTGCGGGCACCCTGCGTCATGCCGCCGTGCAGCGCGTCGGCCTTCACGCCGGACTCGATGAGCTGCTCGGCGATGCGGTCGGCGCCCAGCTGGGTGCGGACGAAGATGATCGTGCGGCCCTTGCGGGCGGCGATGGCGGCCGTGACCGGCGCCTTGTCCTTCGGCTTCACGACGAGGACGTGGTGGCTCATGGTCGAGACGTTGCCCTGCGCGCTGTCGACCTCGTGGGTGACCGGGTTCGACAGGTAGCGCTTGACGAGCGTGCCGATCTCGTTCTCCATGGTGGCGGAGAAGAGCATGCGCTGGCCGCCGCCGGGGATCTGGTCGAGCAGCTCGGTGACCTCGGGCAGGAAGCCCAGGTCGGACATCTGGTCGGCCTCGTCGAGGACGGCGACCTGGACGTTCTCCAGCGAGCAGGCGCCGCGGTTGATGATGTCGCGCAGACGGCCCGGGGTGGCGACGAGGACGTCGACGCCGCGCTCCAGGGCGTAGATCTGGTTGCCCATCGAGGTACCGCCGCAGACGACCTTGAGCTTCAGGCCGAGCACGTCACCGTACGGCTGGAGCGCGTCGGCGACCTGCATGGCGAGCTCGCGGGTCGGCGTGAGGATGATCGCGCGGGGCTTCTTCTTCTCGGTGGTGCCGCCGGCCAGCGAGGCCAGGGTCGGCAGACCGAAGGAGAGGGTCTTGCCGGAGCCGGTGCGGCCACGGCCGAGGATGTCCTTGCCGGCCAGGGCGTCCGGGATGGTCGCGGCCTGGATCGGGAAGGGGGCGGTGACACCGTTCTGCGCGAGCTTGCGGACGATCCCGTCCGGCAGACCGAGGTCGCCGAAGGTAATCGTGGGCTCGGCGTCGGCGGCCTCGTCGGCTGCGACGGCGTCGATGGACTGGTCGTTCGTCATGTCGGCCTCAATTGCATCGATGTCGGCGGCGAGCGAGTCGGTGACGGTCGGGTCGATCACGTGGGTGTCGACTGCTTCGACGATCTCGACGGACTCGATGGCCTGGGCGGCGTCGATGGAGTCGTTCTCGGGCATGACGGGACGGTCAGAACTGGAAATGGACATGCGAAATGCGAAACCTTCCGGAGTCTCGGCACGCGCCCAAACTCCGTGAATCGCAAATCGACCGCCTCAATGCGGTCAGCCACGGTAGGGGAGAGTACGCGCCACGCGGCGCTCTTCGGATTCGGCGCCGGGCAATGGGATCAAACGATCTATAACCATACGCACCCTCCCCCCACTCTGGCAAGTCACCCCGACCACGAGGCCGCTGACCTGCAAGAACGTCACTGCGTCGAACGGGAGTACGCATCACGCGCACCCGTACGGCACGGCCCGGAGAGGGCGCCGGACTACCCCCCGGGACTCGCCGAGGGCTCCGGCGACGGGGACGGGGACGTGGGCGGAGTCACAGGCGAAGGCTCCGCCGAGGGCGTGGCGGAGGGCTGTGAACCCCCACTCGTCCCACCCGCCCCCGTGGTCGTCCCGCCCGCCGAGGGCGGCAGCTGGGTCCCGGGGCCGGGGCCCACCGGTCCGCCCGCGCCCCCGCCGGACGCCGCGCCCGGTCCGGCCGACGGCGAGGGGCCGCCGGGCAGCCCCGCCGTCACGGCGCCGGGGCTGGCCGAGGCGCCCGGGGGCAGGGCCTTCCCGTCGGGGCCCATGGCGCTCCCCTTGTCGCCCGCGGCGCCCTTCTTGTCGTGCCCGCTGCCGTGCGCCCCGCCGGCCCTGCCCCCGGCGGAGGCGCCCTCGGAGTCGGCGGCGGCTCCTCGGTGGCCGGCCGGGGAGGTGGCGCCGGGCTTGGCGGCGTCGGCGCCGACGCTCATGCAGCCCGCCGTGGCCGCGAGCGCGAGGGTGGCGACGGCCAGTCGGACGGGAGCGGACAAGTGGCGCACGGGTGGCACCTCCGGGACGGGGCAGGGTTCCGCGGTGAACGGGTCAATGTGCCCAACTCTCTTTGCCCCGTAAGAGACACGCCCCTTGCGCCACCGGCTGCACGCGCCCCGGCGCTCAGCCCCCGGCCAGCGCCCGCGCCACCCGCAACCCCAGGTGTACGGCGCCCAGTCCGACCAGCACGGACGCGGCCACGTTCGCCAGCGCGAGGAACTTCCAGCCCCGTTCGGCCAGTCGGAGGGTCTCGTAGGAGAACGTCGAGTACGTGCTCAGCGCCCCGCACAGGCCCGTCCCCAGCAGCAGGCTCAGCCGCGACGAGGCCGCCCCGTCCAGCACGGCGCCCGTGAGCGCGCCCAGCACGAGGCAGGCACCCGCGTTCACCACGAACGTCCCCCAGGGGAACACCGAGTCGTGCCGCGGCCGCACCGCGCGGTCCGTCAGATAGCGCAGCGGCGCCCCGACGGCCGCGCCGATCACCACCAACAGCCAGTTCACGCCCGCACCGCCCCGTCCCCGCCGGCCGCCGGTCGGCCGCCCACCGCGCGCCGGGTCAGCGCCGCCGCCGCCCACACCGCGCCCAGAGCCCCGGCCAGCGTCGCCCCGGCGTAGGCCAGGGCCGTACCGGCCGCGCCCCGGTCCAGCAGCCGCTCGACGTCGAGGGCGTAGGTGGAGAAGGTGGTGAAGCCGCCGAGCACGCCCACCCCGAGGAAGGGCCGCAGCAGCGGGTGCGGCCCGGTGCGCACGTCCTCCGCGACGAGCACCATCAGGACGCCGATCAGCGCGCAGCCGATCACGTTGGTCCAGAAGGTCGCCCAGGGGAACGCCCCGGGCGTGGCCGGCCACAGCAGTGCGAGTCCGTAGCGCGCCGAGGCCCCGAGCACACCTCCCGCCGAGACGGCGGCGAGCACCGGTCCCTGCCGCTCCGGGCCCGGCGGGGCGCTCGCCCCCACCGGGTCTCCCACGGGGATTTCCATGCGGCCCATTCTCACGCGCCGGGGCGCATCCCTCCCGGTCGGCGCCCGGCTCCCGGACAATGGGCGGGTGCTGCAGATGACGCGCGACGACTTCGAAGAGCTGGTGGCCCAGGCCCTGGACCGGATCCCGCCCGAACTGACCCGGGTGATGGACAACGTGGCCGTGTTCGTGGAGGACGAACCTCCCGCGGACGATCCGGAACTGCTGGGCCTCTACGAGGGGACGCCGCTCACCGAGCGCGGCGAGTGGTACGCCGGGGTGCTGCCCGACCGGATCTCCATCTACATGGGCCCGACCCTGCGCTACTGCGAGGCGCCCGACGACGTGGTGCACGAGGTCGCCGTGACCGTCGTGCACGAGATCGCCCACCACTTCGGCATCGACGACGAACGCCTCCACGAGCTGGGCTGGGGCTGACCCGCAGGCCGGGGCGGCGGAGCCGCGGATCGGGTGGGGGAAACCGTTTTGGCGATCGCCGCCCCGATCCCATATGCTTCTCACGTCCCCGACGCGCTGGAAAGTGCCTAGGCGGGCCTTTAGCCCTCATCGTCTAGTGGCCCAGGACGCCGCCCTTTCAAGGCGGTAGCACGGGTTCGAATCCCGTTGGGGGTACGCAACACCATGTGCGAGACTTGCGCTCGCACATAGCAAGGACCTGTGGAGCAGTTGGTTAGCTCGCCACCCTGTCAAGGTGGAGGTCGCGGGTTCAAGTCCCGTCAGGTTCGCTGAAGCTCGCAAGAGTTTCGTGGCTGGGTAGCTCAGTTGGTACGAGCGATCGCCTGAAAAGCGATAGGTCGCCGGTTCGACCCCGGCCCCAGCCACCAGTACAGAAGGCCCCGTCCATCGGACGGGGCCTTCTGCGTCATCCCTCCTCCGGCTCCGCCCCGTCGGCGGTCCGGGACTTACGGCGCCACTGCGCCAGGCCCGCGACCAGCGCCCCGGCCACGACCAGCCCGAGCAGCGCCCAGTCCGGCACCGCGTCCGCGGCGGAGCGCACCCACTCCTCCACGGCGAACGAGTCGTCCACGTCCAGCAGCCCCGGCAGCGCGCTCGCGCCGTCGTACGCCAGGAACATCGCGCCGAGCGCGATGAAGAACAGGCCGGACGCCAGCGTGGTGGTGTGCAGTTCGAAGCGGCCCGCCCGGATCACCCGGCCGCGCAGCCAGCGCCGCCGCCCGAGGTCGAACCGCTCCCAGAGCAAGGCCAGCAGGAAGAGCGGCAGGGCCATCCCCAGCGCGTACACCGCGAGCAGCAGACCGCCGTAGACCGGGCTGCCGCTCACCGCCGCGACGGTGAGGACGCTGCCCAGGATCGGCCCGGCACAGAAGCCGGCCAACCCGTAGACCGCGCCCAGCGCGTACACGGACAGCACGGTCGTCGGGCGGATCCGGCCCGACAGCTCCGAGAGCCGGCGCGGGGCGAAGCCCATGCCCAGCACCTGCGCCACACCGAGCGCGATGATCAGCCAGCCGCCGAAGAGGACCAGGGCGTCCCGGTTGCCGTGGAAGAAGCGGCCCGCGTACGAACCGGCCGCGCCCAGGGGGACCAGGGTGGTCGCGAGCCCGGCGTAGAAGATCCCGGTCCGGGCCAGCAGCCGGGACGTGGAATCGATGGAGTACGCGAAGAAGGCGGGCAGCAACAGCGCGCTGCACGGGCTGAGCAGCGCGAGCAGACCGCCCAGCAGGGCGGCCAGGTATCCGATGTCGCTCACTTCGCGGCCGCCTGCGCGGCCCGCTTCGCCTTGGTGATCGCCGCGTCGAAGGCCGAGGCCGGCTGGGCGCCCGCGATCGGCTGCCCGTTGACGAGGAAGGACGGGGTGGAGGTGACGCCGATGCGATAGCCCTCCTCCTGGTCCGCGGCGACGGCGGCGGCCGCCTGCTCGCCGCCCATGTCCTTGGCGAAGCGGTCCAGGTCGGGGACGCCCGCCTCCTTGGCGATCTCCAGCAGCCGGGCCTCGCCGAAGCCCTTCTCCTTGGCCCCGTCCGCGTAGGCGGCGGCGTGGAAGGCCCCGAAGCGGTCCTGCTGGGCGGCGGCCCAGGCGGCCTTCGCGGCGGCCTCGGACTCGGCGCCGAAGATCGGGAAGTTGCGCCACTCGATGCGCAGGGTGCCGTCCTCGACGTACTTCTTCACCAGTTCGGGTTCGGTGTCGCGGGCGAACTTGCCGCAGTAGCCGCACTTGAAGTCGGAGTACTCGATGAGGACGACGGGCGCGTCGGCGCGCCCGGTGGTGAGCTTGTCGTTCGCGTCGCGGCGGGCCAGCTTCATCAGCTCGGCCTTGGCGTCGGGGACCTCGGGCGCGGACGCGGAGGAGCGCGTGGCGCCGGCGTCCTCGGTGGAGGTGGCCTGCCAGGAGACGATGCCGAGGGTGACGGCGGCGAGCGCGACCCCGGCGCAGATCAGCAGGGGCTTGCGGGACGGACGTGCGGAACCTGAGGAGGAAGGCATGCGGGTGCTCCGGAGTGACGTACGGGAGGGGACGAGGACGGACCGGGGGTACCGGTCCTCCTAGACCCGCATCACGGACAGCTCCAGCGGGCCCGGCGCCGCCCGGTCCGGGCCGCGCGCGGGCGCTCGTACGGGGGCGCCCCGGGCGTGCTCGACCTGGTCCGGGGCCCACCGCGCCAGCGGCGTGCAGCCGTGGTCCCCGGGCCCGCGCAGCGGCAGCGCGGGCACCCGCCCCCGGTCGGGGTCGCCCGGCGCGCAGGAGGGGCCCCGGTCGGGAACCGCGTGCGCGGCCGCCGCGGCGTGGCTCCCGTCCGCCGCGCGCGCGAAGGCGCTCGCGGAGGCCGCCGCGGGACCCGGCGGCTGCGCCGGTCCCTGCGCCGCGCAGCCCAGCAGCACCGCGAGGACGGCGCCGAGCAGGCACCACAGGCGCGGACCGGGGCGGGACATGGCGGGCCTCTCAGGGAAACGGCGGGGTCACTTCGGGTGACTCGTCCGGAAATGGTACGGGGCCGTCCCACAAATGCGTTCGCCACCCGACGCCCACGGGTGAGATCCTCGACCAGGTATGTCTACTTCCTTCGCCGCCCTGCAGACGCTTCTCGGTGAGATCTCCCTCCGTGACGCGCACCGCCTCGGCCGCCGCCTCGAAGGCGCCCGCCGCATCCGTAAGCCCGAGGCCAAGCAGGCCGTGCTCGACGAGATCGCCGCGGAGGCCGAGAAGGCCGCCGCGCGACTGGCCGGCCGCGCCTCGCGCATGCCCGAGGTCACCTATCCCGAGAACCTCCCGGTCAGCCAGAAGAAGGACGAGATCGCCGAGGCGATACGCGACCACCAGGTCGTGATCGTCGCCGGCGAGACCGGCTCCGGCAAGACCACGCAGATCCCCAAGATCTGCATGGAGCTGGGGCGCGGCGTCCGGGGCATGATCGGGCACACCCAGCCCCGCCGGATCGCCGCACGCACGGTCGCGGAGCGGATCGCCGAGGAGCTGAAGTCCGAGATCGGCCAGACGGTCGGCTGGAAGGTCCGGTTCACCGATCAGGTGGACCAGGACGCGACCTTCGTGAAGCTGATGACCGACGGCATCCTCCTCGCGGAGATCCAGACGGACCGCGAGCTGCGCGCCTACGACACGATCATCATCGACGAGGCCCACGAGCGGTCGCTGAACATCGACTTCCTGCTCGGGTACCTGGCCACGCTGCTGCCCAAGCGCCCCGACCTCAAGGTGATCATCACCTCGGCGACGATCGACCCCGAGCGCTTCTCCCGGCACTTCGGCGAGGCCCCGATCGTCGAGGTCAGCGGCCGTACGTACCCGGTCGAGGTGCGCTACCGCCCGCTCCTGGAAGAGGACGGCGACGACAGCGACCGCGACCAGATCACCGCGATCTGCGAGGCGGTCGACGAGCTCCAGTCCGAGGGGCCCGGCGACATCCTGGTCTTCCTCTCGGGCGAGCGCGAGATCCGCGACACCGCGGACGCGCTGAACAAGCGCAACCTGCGCTTCACGGAGGTCCTCCCCCTCTACGCACGGCTCTCGCACGCCGAGCAGCACCGCGTCTTCCAGCAGCACACGGGACGGCGCATCGTGCTCGCGACGAACGTCGCCGAGACCTCGCTGACCGTCCCGGGCATCAAGTACGTGATCGACCCGGGCAACGCCCGCATCTCCCGCTACAGCCACCGCACCAAGGTGCAGCGGCTGCCGATCGAGCGGATCTCGCAGGCCAGCGCCAACCAGCGCAAGGGCCGCTGCGGCCGCACCTCCGACGGCATCTGCATCCGCCTGTACTCCGAGGACGACTTCCTCTCGCGTCCGGAGTTCACGGACGCGGAGATCCTGCGCACCAACCTCGCCTCCGTCATCCTCCAGATGACCGCCGCGGGCCTCGGCGAGATCGAGAAGTTCCCCTTCATCGACCCGCCGGACCACCGCAACATCCGCGACGGCGTGCAGCTGCTCCAGGAGCTGGGCGCGCTCGACCCGGCCGAGAAGGACCACAGCAAGCGGCTCACGCCCATGGGCCGCCAGCTGTCCCAGCTGCCCGTGGACCCGCGCCTGGCCCGCATGGTGGTCGAGGCGGACAAGAACAACTGCGTGCGCGAGGTCATGGTCATCGCCGCCGCCCTGTCGATCCAGGACCCGCGCGAGCGGCCCTCGGACAAGCAGACCCAGGCCGACCAGAACCACGCCCGATTCAAGGACGAGACCAGCGACTTCCTCTCGTTCCTGAACATGTGGCGCTACGTCCGCGAGCAGCAGAAGGAGCGCGGCTCCTCCTCCTTCCGCCGGATGTGCAAGCAGGAGTACCTGAACTTCCTGCGGATCCGCGAGTGGCAGGACATCTACTCGCAGCTGCGCACGGTCGCCAAGACGATGGGCATCCACGTCAATGAGGCCGACGCCCCCGAGCAGCACATCCACGTGTCGCTGCTGGCGGGTCTGCTCTCGCACATCGGGCTCAAGGACACCGACAAGAACGAGTACCTGGGCGCGCGCTCCGCGAAGTTCGCGATCTTCCCGGGCTCGGCGCTGTTCAAGAAGCAGCCCAAATTCGTCATGTCCGCGGAGCTCGTGGAGACCTCGCGGCTGTGGGCGCGGGTCAACGCCAAGGTCGAGCCCGAGTGGGTCGAGCCGCTGGCCCAGCACCTGATCAAGCGCACGTACAGCGAGCCGCACTGGGAGAAGGACCAGGCGGCGGTGATGGCGTACGAGAAGGTCACGCTGTACGGCGTCCCCATCGTCGCCCAGCGGAAGATCAACTACGGCCGGATCGACGCCGAGGTCTCGCGCGAGCTGTTCATCCGCAATGCGCTGGTCGAGGGCGACTGGCGCACGCACCACAAGTTCTACGCCGACAACCGCAAGCTGCTGACCGAGGTCGAGGAGCTGGAGAACCGGGCCCGGCGCCGGGACATCGTGGTCGACGACGAGACCCTCTTCGACTTCTACGACCAGAAGATCCCCGAGCACGTGGTGTCGGGCGCGCACTTCGACTCCTGGTGGAAGCACAAGAAGCGGGACGAGCCGGAGCTGCTCGACTTCGAGCGCGAGATGCTGCTCACCGAGAAGGCCGCCGGGGTCACCAAGGACGACTACCCGGACTCCTGGCGCCAGGGCCCGCTCAAGTTCCGGGTGACCTACCAGTTCGAGCCGGGCGCGGACGCGGACGGCGTGACCGTGCACATCCCCTTGACGGTGCTGAACCAGGTCACCGACGAGGGCTTCGACTGGCAGATCCCGGGCCTGCGCGAGGAGATCGTCACCGAGCTGATCCGCTCGCTGCCCAAGCCGATCCGCCGGCACTACGTGCCCGCGCCCAACTTCGCGACCCGCTTCCTGGACACCGCCACACCGCTCCAGGAGCCGCTGACGGTGACGCTCGCGCGCGAGCTGAAGCGGATGGTCGGGGTCCCGGTCACGGCCGAGGACTTCGACCTGAGCCGGATCGCCGATCACCTCAAGATCACCTTCCGGATCGTCGACGAGCGCCGCAAGAACCTCGCCGAGGACAAGGACCTGGAGGCCCTGCGGCTGCGCCTGCGGCCCAAGGCGCGCAAGGCCCTCTCCCAGGCCGCCGCGGCGACCGCCGAGCGCGCGGGCGGCGAGACCATCGAGCGGACCGGGCTGACGGACTGGACCATCGGCACCCTGACCAAGGTCTTCGAGACCCGGCGGGCGGGCCAGCCGGTGAAGGCCTATCCGGCGCTGGTGGACGCGGGCACGAGCGTCTGCGTACGGCTCTTCGACACGGAAGCCGAGCAGCAGCTGGCGATGTGGCGCGGGACCCGGAGGCTGATCCTGCTCAACATCGCGGTGAACCCCGCCAAGTTCGCCTCCGACAAGCTGGGCAACCAGGCGAAGCTGGCGCTCTCCCGCAATCCGCACGGCTCCATCCAGGCCCTCTTCGAGGACTGCGCGACGGCGGCGGCCGACAAGCTGATCGCCGACCACGGCGGGCCCGCCTGGGACGAGGCGGGCTTCCGCAAGCTCTACGACGCGGTGCGGACCGACCTGGTGGACACGACCGTACGCACGGTCGCCCAGGTGCAGCAGGTGCTGGCCGCCTGGCAGGCCTGTGAGCGCCGCCTGAAGGCGACGAACAGCCTGACCCTGGTCAAGAACGTGCAGGACGTGCAGAAGCAGCTGGCGGCCCTGGTGCCGGCCGGCTTCGTGACCCTCACCGGGCTGCGGCGGCTGCCCGACCTGATGCGCTATCTGGTGGCGGCCGACCGGCGCCTGCAGCAGATGCCGACCTCGGTCCAGCGCGACACCACGCGCATGGAGAAGGTCCACGAGATGCAGGACGAGTACGCCTGGCTGCTGGAGCAGTTGCCCCAGGGCCGGCCGGTGCCGACGGCGGTCACGGACATCCGCTGGATGATCGAGGAACTGCGGGTGAGCTACTTCGCCCACGCCCTCGGGACGGCCTATCCGATCTCCGACAAGCGCATCGTGAAGGCGGTCGACGCCCTCGCTCCGTGACGCCCGGCGTGATCGGGTTCGACCTCACCCCCCCAGCTGTTGTACAGTCGGTTTCGCAGCCACCAAGTGGCCGCGAACGAGGACCTGTGGAGCAGTTGGTTAGCTCGCCACCCTGTCAAGGTGGAGGTCGCGGGTTCAAGTCCCGTCAGGTTCGCAGTAACGACAGGGCCCGTATCCCCCAGGGATACGGGCCCTGTCGCATTCCCCGACGGCACGGCACGGCGTGCACGACCGGCTCCGGGAAGATCGCGGGCCGTACGGCCGCCGCAGGCACGGGAGGTGCACTTTCCCCCATGAACGCCCGTGACGAGCTCAGAGCGCTCCTGAGAGCCCACCTGGCGGCCTCGGGCGGACGCCGCCACCTCACGCGTCACTGCCTCCTCTGCCACCGGCTCACGCGGCTCGCTCGGAAGGCGGAGCGGGAGGCGGGGCGGGAATCTCCGCCGGGGGCCGAAGGTCCCTCTCCGGCGTGACCTCTGCCGTCCGGCCAGCCCCATTACGGGCGCAATGCCGGATGTACAAGAGTTGTTAGCTGTGACGGGAGTCACCACATGAGTTTTTGAGACGCCCACGTTTATCACGCGCCTACGCCTCTTCGATTTAATATGTGCAATGGCACCCCCTCCCATCCCGCTCCCGAGGGGGCCCTCCGACGCGACATCCGCACCCGCGTCAGGGCATAAAAAAAGATCGCGCTGGACCCGGCGGAGTCCAGCGCGACCGACGGCTGAAGAACCTGTTGGGGCAGGTCCAGGGCCGTATGAAGCCATGTGGGTTTCATCGGATTGGGGGATCCGATATCGACCCGGTAAAAGGTTGTGCTGCGGGACCTCAGGCCTCGCTGCGCTGCTGCGGAATTCCCGCGAGCAGAGCGCGAACCTCGGCCTCGCGGTAGCGGCGGTGCCCACCCAGGGTGCGGATGGACGTGAGCTTGCCAGCCTTGGCCCAGCGAGTGACCGTCTTCGGGTCCACGCGGAACATCGTGGCAACCTCAGCCGGGGTCAGCAGCGGCTCGGCATCAGGGGTGCGAGCGGTCATGAGCGGCCTCCTCGGGAGAACCGAACCATCTCGGTTCTTTCCTCTAAATTCTGCACCTTGGCCCTCGTTGCCCGAAATGGACAGACGAAGGCCGAGTCGGTTATAGGACGAACGGCTTGTCCTCGGCACTACAACTACACCATCTGTCCAGCCTCGTCGGCCAAACCGATGGAATTGCCCTCCGAGGTGTTCATCAGCGGCGGAAGCCGATGGACCGTCCCATAACGGACAGTCACCCCACCGTAACGATCAGTCACAGAGCGATCAGGAGTCGCTAGACCCCCCATAGCGTGCAATGTCGAGCAATCCGCCCAAAGTTGGGCGGAAGGAACCCTCCCCGGACTCCTTGTCCTATTTTGGCACGAGGGTAGGGGAAGGGCGCAAGGGTGTGGAAAGTGCGGTCCGTCACGCTTGAGCCAATGGCCCGGATCGGGACGTAGGTCCTGGCACTAAGACCCTAATGAGTGAATCGTCCTGAAGTACCACGGGTTGTGGCCGTTCGGACGATACGGCTAGTTGGCGAACAGTCTCTCCCGAACAGCCCGCCAACGGTCGGCCAATATGACGTACGTCTCTACGGCACCTTCGGTGTCCCCCGCCCGCAGCGCCGCGATGCCCGCCGCCAGTTCCGCCGCCGACCGGTCCCGCTCCAGCCCCGCCGCCGGCAGTCCGTGGACCAGCCCGCCGTAGTCCAGCTCGACCATCGAGCGCGGATGGAACTCCTCCAGCCAGCTGCCGACCTCGACCAGGCCGTCCGCCAGCGCCCCGTACCCCTCCGCCTCGCGCAGGGTCCGCAGCCCGCGCGCGAGCCTGCGGCGCGCCTGGACCATCGGCGTCCGGTAGCGCAGCGACTCCCCGGGCACGTACTCCCGCTCCTCGTCGGCGACCAGGACGAACCAGCGCAGCGGGACCTGCCAGACCGCCGTGCGGATCCACGGGCGCGCGTCCGGGTTCCGCTCCCGCCAGGCGTCGTACTCCTCGGCCGCCCGGCGGCGCACCCCCGGCGGCAGGGCCGCGTCCAGCACCGGGCGCGGGAAGTCGGCCACCAACTCCTGCAGCGCCAGCCAGCCCCGCAGCCGGGTCCGCCACGGACACACCAGCAGCACCCCGTCCCACTCCGCGGTGAAGGCGTCCGCGCTCTCGTGCGCCGGCACCCCGACCAGCGGCACGCGCACCAGGTCGGCCAGCGACCGGCGCAGCTCGTCCTGGGCGGTCGGGGTGTGCCCGCGCCGGGCGTAGTCGGCCCAGTGCGCGCGCTCCGGCTCCGCGAAGGCGGCCAGGGGTTCGTACACGCGCAGGTAGGACGCGTAGGGGATGGTCGGTGCCCGGCGCGCGCTGGGCAGCCGGGGATCGGGGGATTCGCTCACGCTCTCGTACTCCCCCGCGCCGGGCGCCCGTACGCCGCCGCGCGCCCCCGACAGGGGAGAAATCCGCTCAGAAGTCCGAACGGCCGTCCGATCCCCGGACAGGGCGCTCCGGCGCGGCCCGCAGGTCTTACGCTGCTCCCAACAACGCCCTCCCCACCCGCAGGAGGGCGCTTCCCGCCGCATCTCATCCATGGGAGTCACCACCGTGACCGAAATGACCGACGGCGTCCTGCACACCCTGTTCCGCACGGAACAGGGCGGCCACGAGCAGGTCGTGCTCTGCCAGGACCGCGCCAGTGGCCTCAAGGCCGTCATCGCCCTTCACTCCACCGCCCTGGGCCCCGCCCTCGGCGGTACGCGCTTCCACGCGTACGCCTCGGACGAGGAGGCCGTCCTCGACGCCCTCAACCTCGCCCGCGGCATGTCGTACAAGAACGCCCTCGCCGGGCTCGACCACGGCGGCGGCAAGGCCGTGATCATCGGCGACCCGGACGTCCTCAAGAGCGAGGAACTGCTGCTGGCCTACGGCCGGTTCGTGGAGTCCCTCGGCGGCCGCTACGTCACCGCCTGCGACGTCGGCACCTACGTCGCCGACATGGACGTCGTCGCCCGCGAGACCCGCTGGGCCACCGGCCGCTCCCCCGAGAACGGCGGCGCCGGCGACTCCTCGGTGCTCACCGCCTTCGGCGTCTTCCAGGGCATGCGCGCCAGCGCCCAGCACCTGTGGGGCGACCCGACCCTGCGCGGCCGCAAGGTCGGCGTCGCGGGCGTCGGCAAGGTCGGCCACCACCTGGTGGAGCACCTGCTGGCGGACGGGGCGGAGGTCGTCATCACCGACGTCCGCGCCGAGTCCGTGCAGCGGATCCTGGACAAGCACCCGGGCAAGGTGACGGCGGTCGCCGACACCGACGCGCTGATCCGGCTGGCGGGACTGGACATCTACGCGCCCTGCGCGCTCGGCGGCGCCCTCGACGACGTCACCGTGCCGGTCCTCACCGCGAAGGTGGTGTGCGGTGCGGCGAACAACCAGCTCGCGCACCCCGGCGTCGAGAAGGACCTCGCGGACCGCGGCATCCTCTACGCGCCGGACTACGTGGTCAACGCGGGCGGCGTGATCCAGGTCGCCGACGAGCTGCACGGCTTCGACTTCGACCGCTGCAAGACCAAGGCGACGAAGATCTTCGACACCACGCTGGCCATATTCGCACGTGCGAAGTCGGACGGGATTCCGCCGGCTGCGGCGGCCGACCGGATCGCCGAGCAGCGGATGGCCGAAGCGCGCGCCGCGCGGGGCTAGTCAACGGATTCGATCGACGGGTCGGCGCCCGGTGGAGACCGGCGCCGGCCCCGGTTTTCGGCCCGTGTGCACCCGCCGGGGTTGCGGAGAGACGGAACTCACTGCGCTTCGGCGGGTCGCTCGCCAATATAGGGTTAAAATCGCAGCTGACCAGCGAGTACGGGGCGTCTCGCAGGCACTGTGCCGGGGCACGTCATGCGGGCGGCGTACCGTATGGCCGCGGAAGCAGGTACCGTTAAAGCCCTACGGACGGTCTCTCCACGGAGAGCCCGCTCCGAACCATGAACGCGTGTCAGACTCTGGGGCCGTCGAGCCCCGTCACCGAGGGGGTCGAGCCATGGGGCGCGGCCGGGCCAAGGCCAAGCAGACAAAGGTCGCCCGCCAGCTGAAGTACAACAGCGGCGGGACTGACCTCTCGCGTCTGGCCAATGAGCTGGGCGCATCGCCGACGGAGCCGCTGCCTGTCAGCGCGCCGGTCGAGGTCGATGACGAGCTGGACGACGACGACGACCCGTACGCCAAGTACGCGAAGTTGTACAACGGCGATGACGAGGACGAGGACGAAGAGTCCGGTCCGTCGGCGCAACGTCGCGGCGCTTGACGCATCCAGCGTCTACACCGCACCACCAGCATCCGAACAACACGGAAACCCGGTCCAGGGCCAAAGCCCCGGACCGGGTTTCCGTGCGTTCCCGGCCCCTTCGCCGGTCCTGCCGAGCTCAGCTCGCGTAGTCGCCCGTGAGGGTCGAGCCCTCGGTGTGCGCGCCGCGGCCCTGGATCTCGCCGGCGACCCAGGCGTCGACGCCCCGGTCGGCCAGCGCGGTCAGGGCCACGTCCACGGATTCCTGCGGAACCACGGCGATCATGCCGACGCCCATGTTCAGCGTCTTCTCCAGCTCCAGGCGCTCGACCTTGCCGGCGCGGCCGACCAGGTCGAAGATCGCACCGGGGGCCCAGGTCGAGCGGTCGACCGTGGCGTGCAGGTGGTCCGGGACGACCCGGGCGAGGTTGGCCGCGAGGCCGCCGCCCGTGATGTGCGAGAAGGCGTGGACCTCGGCGGTGCGGGTGAGGGCCAGGCAGTCCAGCGAGTAGATCTTGGTCGGCTCCAGGAGCTCCTCGCCGAGGGTCCGGCCGAGCTCCTCCACGTGCCCCTCCAGCGCCATCTTGGCCTGGTTGAGGAGGACGTGGCGGACCAGCGAGTACCCGTTCGAGTGAAGCCCGGACGACGCCATCGCGATGACGGCGTCCCCCGTACGGATGCGGTCCGCGCCGAGCAGGGCGTCGTACTCGACGACTCCCGTACCGGCGCCGGCGACGTCGAAGTCGTCCGGACCGAGCAGACCCGGGTGTTCGGCGGTCTCGCCGCCCACCAGGGCGCAGCCGGCCAGGACGCAGCCTTCGGCGATGCCCTTGACGATGGCCGCGACACGCTCGGGGTGGACCTTGCCGACACAGATGTAGTCGGTCATGAAGAGCGGCTCGGCGCCGCAGACGACGATGTCGTCCATGACCATCGCGACCAGGTCGTGGCCGATCGTGTCGTACACGCCGAGCTGGCGGGCGATGTCCACCTTGGTGCCGACGCCGTCGGTCGCCGAGGCCAGGAGCGGGCGCTCGTAGCGCTTGAGGGCGGAGGCGTCGAAGAGGCCGGCGAAACCGCCGAGGCCGCCGAGGACCTCGGGGCGCTGCGTCTTCTTCACCCACTCCTTCATCAGCTCGACGGCGCGGTCGCCCGCTTCGATGTCGACGCCCGCGGCTGCGTAGCTGGCACCGGTGGTCTTCTCTGTCATGACAGGGATGAGCTTTCGTGTCGTTACTGCGGTTACTGCGGGTGCGTGATCAGGGACGACGGAGCGCGTCGGCGGCGTCCTTGCCGCCGGCCAGCTCGGTCTCCAGGAGCTGCTTGCCCAGCAGCTGCGGATCGGGCAGCTCCATGGGGTACTCGCCGTCGAAGCAGGCCCGGCAGAGGTTCGGCTTCTGGATGGTCGTCGCCTCGATCATCGAGTCGAGCGAGATGTACGAGAGGGAATCGGCACCCATGGAGGTGGCGATCTCGTCGACCGTCATGCCGTTGGCGATCAGCTCCGCACGGGTGGCGAAGTCGATGCCGAAGAAGCAGGGCCACTTCACGGGCGGGGAGGAGATCCGGATGTGGACCTCGGCCGCGCCGGCCTCGCGGAGCATCTTGACCAGGGCGCGCTGGGTGTTGCCGCGGACGATCGAGTCGTCGACGACCACCAGGCGCTTGCCCCGGATGACTTCCTTGAGGGGGTTCAGCTTCAACCGGATGCCGAGCTGGCGGATCGTCTGCGAGGGCTGGATGAAGGTCCGGCCGACGTAGGCGTTCTTGACCAGGCCGACCCCGTACGGGATCCCGCTGGCCTCGGCGTAGCCGACGGCGGCGGGCGTGCCCGATTCCGGTGTCGATATCACCAGGTCGGCTTCGGCCGGGGCTTCCTTGGCCAGGCGGCGGCCCATCTCGACGCGTGAGAGGTACACGTTCCGGCCGGCGATGTCGGTGTCCGGGCGCGCCAGGTAGACGTACTCGAAGACACAGCCCTTGGGCTTCGCTTCCGCGAATCGGGAGGAACGCAGACCGTTCTCGTCGATCGCGATCAGCTCGCCCGGTTCGACCTCGCGGACGAAGCTGGCGCCGCAGATGTCGAGGGCGGCGGTCTCGCTCGCCACCACCCAGCCGCGCTCCAGGCGGCCGAGGACCAGCGGGCGGATGCCCTGCGGGTCACGGGCGGTGTAGAGCGTCCCCTCGTCCATGAAGACGAGCGAGAAGGCGCCCTTGACCAGCGGGAGGACCTTGGTGGCCGACTCCTCGATGGTCAGGGGGCGGCCGTCGTCGTCCGTCTGCCCGGCGAGCAGGGCCGTCACGAGGTCCGTGTCGTTGGTCGCGGCCACCTGGGTGGCACGGCCGTCCTGTCGGGGGAGGTCGGCGACCATCCCCGCCAGCTCGGCGGTGTTCACCAGATTTCCGTTGTGACCCAGGGCAATGGAGCCGTGGGCCGTCGCACGGAAGGTGGGTTGCGCGTTCTCCCACACGGAGGCTCCGGTGGTCGAGTAGCGGGCGTGACCGACCGCGATATGACCTTGGAGGGATCCGAGGGAGGTTTCGTCGAAGACTTGGGACACGAGGCCCATGTCCTTGAAGACGAGGATCTGGGAACCGTTGCTCACAGCGATTCCCGCGGACTCTTGTCCGCGGTGCTGCAGTGCATACAGTCCGAAGTAGGTGAGCTTGGCGACCTCTTCACCCGGAGCCCAGACACCGAAGACGCCGCAAGCGTCCTGGGGGCCCTTCTCACCGGGGAGCAGGTCGTGGTTGAGTCGTCCATCACCACGAGGCACGCTTTGAGTGTAGGCGAGATCGACCACTGGTCCGAATTGGCGAAGGCCAGGAAATGTCACAGTGCGGACAGTCCGGTAAACCGGACGCAGGGTGACCGTCTCGATATCCGGGATGCCCTGGTTGACAGGTACCTGTGGGTTCGCACAAGCTCCCCTCCATGCAGCCCCTCGGTGACCTGCGCGTCACCCTCGTCGAGCGTCGCCACGTAGACCTGGTCCGTGTCGCGAGCGCTATCTGTCGCTGTTCCGCGTAACCACTCACATTTCGCGGTTCTTTCCCCTTTTCTGACCCTTTCTGGGTCTTTTCTGTCTGGGCCGGCCGGAGACTTCCGTCGGCGGCTCCGCCCTGGACTGGAGTACCTCTGTGAGCACGAACCGATCCGAGCTGTCCCGGCGCGCCTTCGGCGGTGCGGTGGGAGCCGGCGCGGCCACCGCCGCCGTCGGTCTCGCCGCCTCCCCGGCGCAGGCGGCCCCGGCCGCCGACGCCGCGCCCGGGGCGCAGTACGCGCAGCCCCGGGAACGGGAGTTCAAGGCGGCCCGCGGCCGCTCCGGGCGCCGCCCGAACATCCTGTTCATCCTCGGCGACGACCTGGGCTGGGCCGACCTGTCCTCCTACGGCGCCCCGCACATCAAGACCCCGAACCTGGACCGACTGGCCCGCCAGGGAGTCCGCTTCACCGACGCCTACTCGGGGTCGGCGACCTGCTCGCCGACCCGGTTCAGCCTCTACACCGGCCGCTACCCGGGCCGCACCAAGGGCGGACTGGCCGAGCCGATCGCCGACAGGACGGCGGGGCTGGAGCCCACCCACCCCACGCTGGCCTCGCTGCTGCGCTCCGCCGGCTACGCGACCGCGCTGATCGGGAAGTGGCACTGCGGCTACCTCCCCGACTACAGCCCCACCAAGTCCGGTTGGGACGAGTTCTTCGGCAACTTCGGCGGAGCCCTGGAGTACTACTCCAAGCTGGGCCTGGGCGGCGAGTACGACCTCTACGAGGGCGACGCCGAGTACAAGGACCTGCGGTACTACACCCGGATCCTGACCGAGCGGGCGAGCGAGTACGTCGGCCGCCGCCACGACAAGCCGTGGCTGCTGAACCTGAACTTCACCACCCCGCACTGGCCTTGGATAGCCGACGGCGACACCGAGGCGAGCCAGGAGGTCGTCCGCCGGATCAAGGCGGGGGACGGGCGCGCGCTGTGGCACCAGGACGGCGGCTCGGTCGAGAAGTACCGGCAGATGGTCGAGGACCTCGACCGCTCGGTCGGCGAGGTGCTCGCCGCGCTGAAGCGCTCCGGGCAGGAGGACGACACCCTCGTCTTCTTCGCCAGCGACAACGGCGGCGAGCGCTTCTCCTACAACTGGCCGCTGACGGGCAACAAGGCCGCCTTGCAGGAGGGCGGGATCCGGGTCCCCACCATCGTCCGCTGGCCGGCCCGGATCGACGGCGGCCAGGTCAGCCACGTGCCGGTGGTCACCCCGGACTGGACGGCGACCCTGCTGGAGCTGGCCGGGGCCCGTCCCGACCGGGCCTACCCGCTCGACGGCAGGAGCCTGGCCGGGTACCTGCTGCGCGGCGAGAAGGCCCCGCAGCACGACCTGTTCTGGCGGGTGCGCGGGGAGCGGGCGCTGCGCCGGGGCGACTGGAAGTACTACCGCGGCAAGGGGGGCCGCGACCAGCTGTTCAACCTGGCGGGGGACCTGCGCGAGCAGGCCGACAAGGCGGCCCTGGAGCCGGCCCGCCTCGCGGAGTTGCGGGCGGCCTGGGAGAAGACGGACGCGGGACTGCTCCCGTACCCGGCCTGATCCCGCACCGCACGGGGCGTCGGCCGATCAGCTCATCAGGGGGAGCAGCGCGCGGAGGTCGGCGCGCTCGCCGCTGGCCCGGACCCGGGCGTCCGCCAGGGCCTCGGCCCAGCCCTCACGGCCGGTGGCGAGCCGGATCCAGGTGATCGGGTCGGTCTCCACCACGTTCGGCGGGGTGCCCCGGGTGTGCCGGGGTCCCTCGACGCACTGGACCACCGCGAAGGGCGGTACGCGGAACTCCACCGCTCCGCCCGGCGCCTTCACCGCGAGGGCGTCGGCGAGCAGCCGGGTGCAGGCGGCCAGGGCCTGGCGGTCGAGCGGAACCTCGATGCCGGTGGCGCGCCGCAGGTCATCGGTGTGCACGACCAGCTCGACGGTACGGGTGACCAGGAAGTCGGCCAGGGTCATGGCCCCGATCCACAGGTCCAGGACCCGGCTGCCGGGGTGCGCCTCCAGCGCCTCGGCCAGCCGGGCCCCGGCCCGGTCGTACAGCTCCGCGAGCGGGGCCCCCTCCAGGGTCTCCTTCGCCGCCTCGGCGATCTTCCCCGCCAGGGAGGCCGTGGCGGAGGGCCACTCCTCGACGGCCAGTTCGGCGACGGCGGCGGGCGGCCGGGCGAGTCCGGCGGCCAGCGAGTCGGCGATCCAGGCGATGTGCGCGGCGAGTTCGGCGACGGACCAGTGCCCGACCCCGCTCGGCCCGGCCAGCTGCTCGGGGTCCAACCCCCGTACGGCGTCGCGGACATGACCGAACTGGGCGAGGACGGCCGTGCGGGTCCTGGCGTGGTCGTAGGTGCGCGGCTTCTTCTTGGCGGGCGGCATGGGCCGACCCTACGCGTCCCGGGTCCACCGGGACGCGCGCGCCGTCAGGACTTCGGGGCCGGCGGCAAGGTGGCCGCGCAGCCCGCCTCCGTCGCCGCGCGCAGGGCCGCCTCGCGGGCCAGCCCCGCCAGGAAGTCGGGCTCGCCGCGGAGCACACCGTCCCACTCGGCCGCGGCGGTCACCCGCACGGAGGTCACGGCGCCGGACGCCGTCGGATCGGCGCACTTCGCGATCGCCGTGACGCTGCGCGGGCCCTGTTCGAAGCGGCTGTCGCCCGGTTCGGCGTCCTTGGAGGAGGTCACCGTGAGGGAGAGGAACTCCCGCATCTCCTGCTGGCCCTCGAAGGTCACCGCGCGCCGCAGCACGCACAGCTGCGCTCCCGCCGGGCCGGCGTCCATCGTGTTCCCGCCAACCCGCATCACCACGTCCGGGTCGACCAGCCCCCGGCAGGCCGTGGTGATCTCGGACCGGCTCCGCGCGCGGTCCCCGTAGCGGTCGTAGACGAACCAACCGGCCACCCCTGCGGCCACCAGGACCACCGGCAACCCGACCCCGAGGAGCCATCGGCCCCGACTGCGCGACATGTCGCCCCCGTTCCCCCGCCGGCCCCGCACCGACGACGGTGCGGGCTGCCCGCTCGATCGAACGGACGAGCCCCCGCCCGGATCGGTTCCGGACGGGGGCTCGGCTCGCGACGCAGCGGCGGCTCAGGCGAGCAGCGCCGGGATGGTCGCCTCGTGCGCGGTGCGCAGTTCCTCCAGGGTGAGCGTGAACTCGCCCTGGATCTCGATCTCTTCGCCGTCCACGACGCCGATGCGGGTGGCGGGCAGGCCGCGCGCGCCGCACATGTCGGTGAAGCGGAGTTCCTCGCTGCGCGGGACGGCCACGATGGCCCGGCCGGCGGACTCGGAGAAGAGGAAGGTGAAGGCGTCCAGCTCCTCCGGGACCACGATCCGCGCGCCGTTGCCGCCCTTGAGGCAGGACTCGACGAGCGCCTGGACGACACCGCCGTCGGACAGGTCGTGCGCGGCGTCGATCATGCCGTCGCGCGAGCCCGAGATGAGGATCTCGCCGAGCAGCTTCTCGCGGCCCAGGTCCACCTTGGGCGGCAGGCCGCCGAGGTGCTGGTGGACGACCTCGGACCAGGCGGAGCCGCCCAGTTCCTCGGCCGTGTCGCCCAGCAGGTACAGCAGCTGGCCGGCCTCCGCGAACGCCATCGGCGTGCGGCGGTTGACGTCGTCGATCACACCGAGGACCGCCACGACCGGAGTCGGGTGGATCGCGGTGTCACCGGTCTGGTTGTAGAGCGAGACGTTGCCGCCGGTGACCGGGGTGCCCAGCTCCAGGCAGCCGTCCGCGAGACCGCGGGTGGCCTCGGCGAACTGCCACATGACGTCCGGGTCCTCGGGGGAACCGAAGTTCAGGCAGTTCGAGATCGCCAGCGGCTTGGCGCCGGTCGCCGCCACGTTGCGGTACGACTCCGCCAGCGCGAGCTGCGCGCCCGCGTACGGGTCCAGCTTCGCGAAGCGACCGTTGCCGTCCGTGGACATCGCCACGCCGAGGTTGGTCACCTCGTCGATGCGGACCATGCCGGCGTCCTCGGGCTGCGAGAGCACCGTGTTGCCCTGCACGAAGCGGTCGTACTGGTCGGTGATCCACGACTTCGACGCCTGGTTCGGGGAGGACACCAGGGCCAGGACCTGCGCGCGCAGCTCCTCGGAGGTCTGCGGACGGGCCAGCTTGTTCGCGTCGTCCGCCTGCAGCGCGTCCTGCCAGGAGGGGCGCGCGTAGGGGCGGTTGTAGACCGGACCCTCGTGGGCGACCGTGCCCGGGGGCACGTCCACGATCTGCTCGCCGTGCCAGAAGATCTCCAGGCGCTCGCCCTCGGTCACCTCACCGATGACGGTGGCGATGACGTCCCACTTCTCGCAGATCTCCATGAAGCGGGCCACGTACTGCGGCTCCACGATCGCGCACATGCGCTCCTGCGACTCGCTCATGAGGATTTCCTCGGGCGAGAGCGTCGCGTCGCGCAGCGGGACGGTGTCCAGCTCGACGCGCATGCCGCCGGAACCGGCCGAGGCCAGCTCGGAGGTGGCGCAGGAGAGCCCGGCGCCGCCGAGGTCCTGGATGCCGGCGACCAGCTTCTCCTTGAAGATCTCCAGGGTGCACTCGATGAGGAGCTTCTCCTGGAAGGGGTCGCCGACCTGCACCGCGGGGCGCTTGGTGGGCTTCGTGTCGTCGAAGGTCTCGGACGCGAGGACCGAGACGCCGCCGATGCCGTCGCCACCGGTGCGGGCGCCGTAGAGGATGACCTTGTTGCCGGGGCCGGAGGCCTTGGCGAGGTGGATGTCCTCGTGCTTCATCACGCCGATGCAACCGGCGTTGACCAGCGGGTTGCCCTGGTAGCAGGCGTCGAAGACGACCTCGCCGCCGATGTTCGCCAGACCCAGGCAGTTGCCGTAGCCACCGATGCCCGCGACGACGCCCGGCAGGACGCGCTTGGTGTCGGGGTGGTCGGCGGCGCCGAAGCGCAGCGGGTCCACGACCGCGACCGGGCGGGCGCCCATGGCCAGGATGTCGCGCACGATGCCGCCGATGCCGGTGGCCGCGCCCTGGTAGGGCTCGATGTACGACGGGTGGTTGTGCGACTCGACCTTGAAGGTGACCGCGTAGCCCTGGCCGACGTCGACGACACCGGCGTTCTCGCCGATCCCGACGAGCATCGCGTCGTTCTCCGGGATCTTCTCGCCGAACTGCTTCAGGTGGACCTTGCTGCTCTTGTACGAGCAGTGCTCGGACCACATGACGGAGTACATGGCGAGCTCGGCGCCGGTGGGGCGGCGGCCGAGGATCTCGCGGATCCGGGCGTACTCGTCCTCCTTGAGGCCGAGTTCCTTCCAGGGCTGGGAGGCGTCCGGGGTCTCGGTGGCGTTCTTGACGGTGTCGAGGCTCATGCGCTGACCAGCTTCTTCAGGACCGAGGTGAAGAACGGGAGGCCGTCGGTGCGGCCGGTCCCGATCAGCGGTTCCACCGCGTGCTCCGGGTGCGGCATGAGGCCGACCACGTTGCCCGCGGCGTTGGTGATGCCCGCGATGTCGCGCAGGGAACCGTTCGGGTTCACGTCGAGGTACCGGAAGGCCACGCGACCTTCGGCCTCCAGTTCGTCGAGCGTGTGCTCGTCGGCGACGTAGCGGCCGTCCATGTTCTTCAGCGGTACGGAGATCTCCTGGCCGGCGGTGTAGTCACTGGTCCACGCGGTCTCCGCGTTCTCCACGCGCAGCTTCTGGTCGCGGCAGATGAAGTGCAGGTGGTTGTTGCGGAGCATCGCGCCCGGCAGCAGGTGGGCCTCGGTGAGGACCTGGAAGCCGTTGCAGATGCCGAGGACGGGCATGCCCGCCTTGGCCTGCTCGATGATGGTCTCCATCACCGGCGAGAACCGGGAGATGGCTCCGGCGCGCAGGTAGTCGCCGTAGCTGAAGCCGCCCGCGAGGACGACCGCGTCGACCTGGTGCAGGTCCTTGTCGCGGTGCCACAGCGAGACCGGCTCGGCCCCCGCGAGGCGGACGGCGCGCAGCGAGTCACGGTCGTCGAGCGTTCCGGGGAACGTGACGACTCCGATGCGAGTGGTCACCGTCAGGCCTCGACCTTCACGGTGAAGTCTTCGATGACGGTGTTGGCGAGGAACGTTTCGGCCATCTTGTGGATGCGGTCGAGGGCGGCCTGGTCGACCGGTCCCTCCACCTCCAACTCGAAGCGCTTCCCCTGGCGGACGTCGGCGATCCCTTCGAAGCCCAGGCGCGGCAGTGCACGCTGCACCGCCTGGCCCTGGGGGTCGAGGATCTCCGGCTTGAGCATGACGTCGACTACGACGCGTGCCATCGGGCACTCCCGTGTGGTGGTTGGTGCGAAGGCGGTTCCATCAGCGTACCCGGCCAAAATTTCTACGCGGGTAGATATCGGACGGAGACCCCCGTCGGGCGGTTTCGGCTTCACCAACGCTTCGCAAAATCCCTCGGAAAAACACGCACTCGGGATTGCGGCGGGACACGCGGAGCGAATTAACTGGGCTTCGCTATACAACGTGAATCACGGTACAAAGGAATCCCCCCGAAAACCGGGGGAAAGAAGCAATGCTCCGAAGCATCCACACAGTCGGCATCACCCCACGTCAACCCGTGCCGGTGCCGCACGAAGGGACCGATATCCGTGGCGCAGCGCGTAGTAGTCACGATCTCCGACGACATCGACGGCGGAGAAGCGGCGGAAACGGTCGTCTTCGCTCTGGACGGTAAGTCGTACGAGATCGACCTCAATGTCGCCAACGCAAAGAAGCTCCGCAAGGGTCTGGCTCCTTACGTGGCGGCGGGGCGCCGGCAGTCCCGCTCCGGGAAGACCTTCAAGCACACGTCGATCGCCCCCGACCCGGCGGTCGTCCGCGCCTGGGCGCGCTCCAACCAGCTCGACGTGCCGCCCCGCGGCCGCATCCCCAAGAAGGTCTACGAGGCGTACAACGCCGCCCACTGACCCCCGATTTGCCATCCACCCCCAGGGATCGGCTAGTGTGTGGATCACGCCGAGGGGCCAGACCGCAGGTCAAAGCCCCGAAGGTCGTGCGGGTGTAGTTCAGTAGCAGAACATCCCTCTTCCAGGGGGAAGGCGCAGTGTGCAATTCCTGTCACCCGCTCTGCACGCTTTACCGACCACTGTGGTGGATCGGGTAGAGTGATGCTCGCAACCGCTTGATGGCCCCCTTCGGGAAGCGATCATCGCGCGTTTGCGGACGTAGCTCAGTTGGTAGAGCACCACCTTGCCAAGGTGGATGTCGCGAGTTCGAGTCTCGTCGTCCGCTCTTGATTCAAGAGTTTCATCAGAAGGCCCCAGTCATCGACTGGGGCCTTCTGCGTTGGCTCTCGCGCCCCGAGCGCCCCGGGGTCTGCCGATCTGCGATGACAAATGTCATCGGTCGTGGTGACAGCGCGCACTGACCCGCTCCCGGAACCGGCCGGAGGCTGGGGTCATGACTGACACCGAGCGGACAGTGATCGAAGCCGAGGGGGTGCGCCGCGGCTATTCGGGCGGGTTCGAGGCCGTGCGCGGCGTCTCCTTCTCCGTCGCCCGCGGCGAGGTCTTCGCCCTCCTCGGCACCAACGGGGCCGGGAAGACCTCCACCGTCGAGCTGCTGGAGGGGTTGGCCGAGCCGAGCGCGGGCCGGGTCCGGGTCTTCGGGCTCGACCCCTTCCGCCGGCGGGCGGCCGTGCGCCCCCGCACCGGAGTGATGCTCCAGGAGGGCGGCTTCCCCTCCGACCTGTCCGTCGCGGAGACCGTCCGGATGTGGTCCGGGGTCACCAGCGGCGCCCGCCCGGGCGCGGAGGTGCTGGAGCTGGTGCGGCTCGGGGAGCGGGCGGACGTACGGGTCAAGCAGCTGTCCGGCGGGGAGCGGCGGCGGCTCGATCTGGCGCTGGCCCTGCTCGGGCGGCCCGAGGTGCTCTTCCTCGACGAGCCGACCACCGGCATGGACCCGGAAGGGCGCCGGGAGACCTGGGCGCTGGTGCGGGCCCTGCGGGAGGAGGGCACCACGGTGCTGCTGACCACGCACTACCTGGAGGAGGCGCAGGAGTTGGCGGACCGGCTGGCGATCCTGCACGAGGGGGAGCTCGTCCTGTCCGGCACCCCGGCCGAGGTGAGCGCGACCCGGCCGGCCCGGATCCGGTTCACCCTGCCCGCGGGGGTGGCGGCGGCCAGGCTGCCGCTGGCGCTGCGGGCCGCCGCCGACGGGCAGCGGGTGGAGATCCGTACCGACCGGCTCCAGTCGACGCTCGGCGAGCTGCTGCGCTGGGCGGAGGGGGCCGCGGTGGAGCTGGCCGGGCTGGACGCGCGCTCCGCCTCGCTGGAGGAGGCCTTCCTGGAGATCGCCCGCAACCGCCGCGCGGACGAGCGCGCCGACGCGACGGCGGGAAGCCGATGAGCCCGACGGGCGGGACCGCGACCCGCGGCGCGACCGGCGGCCCGCGCCTCCCGGACCTGAGGGCGCGGCGGATCGCCGCCCTCGGCCGGTCCGAAATCACCCTCCTGGTCCGCAACCGGGCCGCGCTGTCCGTGGCGCTGCTGATGCCGCTGGCGCTGGTCCTCTCCCTGCGCTCCACCCTCAGCGCGAACGGCGCGGCCGCCGTCGGCGAAGCCACCCTGACCGGCGGCATCGGCACGGTGCTGCTGCTCGTCGTCCACATGAACCTCGTCTCGGCGTACGTCGCCCGGCGCGAGGAGCTCGTCCTCAAGCGGCTGCGCACCGGCGAGGCCGGGGACCTGGAGATCCTGGCCGGGACCGCGCTGCCCGCCGCCGTGCTGGCGCTGGCGCAGAGCGCCGTCCTGGTCCTCGCGGGGGCGCCCGTACTCCACGTGCCCGGCCCGCGCGCCCCCGCGGTGCTCGTCCCCGCGGTCCTCGCCGGGATCGTGCTGCTGGCCGGACTCTCGGCCCTCACCAGCGCGTTCACCCGCAATGTGGAGAGCGCGGGCCTGACCACGCTCCCGCTCTTCCTCGTCTCGATGCTCGGCTCGGGGCTGTTCGTGCCGGCCGACTCGCTGCCCGACGGCGTCGGGCGGGTGGCCGAACTGCTGCCGCTGAGCGGGGTGATGACCCTGGTGCGGGCGGGCTGGGCGGGCGGGGACGCGGCCCTGCTCGCACCGGCCGCGACCACGCTGGCCTGGATCGCCGGCACGGTGTTTGCTGTGGGTCGGTGGTTCCGCTGGGAACCGCGGCGCTGAGCCGTGCGATGCCGCCACCAGGGGGGAACGGGTCTGTGTCCAGGTTGACCGGGTGGTGGAAGGACCGCGGCAGCGCGGCCAAGGTCGAGCTGTACACCCGCGGTTCGTTCCACTTCTTCGCGGCCACGGAGTTCCTGTCGATCGGGCTGTTCCCGGTCATGTCGTCCGAGAAGAGCGGCCGGCTCGGCGTCCTGGTCCTCCTGTTGGTCTGCGCGCACTCCGCGCTGTGCGGGTTGCTCACCTCGCGCGCGCTGGACCTCGTGGTGGGCCGGCGCGAGCGCCCGGCGCGCCTGGCCCTCGCCACCACGGCGGTCAGCGGCGCGGTGGTGGTCGTCCCGCTCGCCCTGATGACGGACCCCGCCCTGCTCGATCCGAAGGTGGGCTCGACGGTGGTGGTCGGGGCGGTCGGCTTCGGCTCCGCGGCGCTGACGATGGCGCTCAAGTCCGCCCGCCGCGCGCGGTACGTGCCCCCGGCCGCGGCGCTCGCCACCGCGCTGGCGGCCCTCGCGCTGGGCCACGGCGGCCTGTTGGCCCTCGGGTTGCTGGTCGGAGTGCTGCTCAGCAGCCCGCTGCTCTACTGCACCCACGCCTTCTCCAGCTGGCTGCTGGCCACGGTGTGGGAGCTGGACCGGGCGCGGGAGCTACAGGCCCGGCTGGCGGTCGCCGAGGAGCGGCTGCGCTTCGGCCGGGACCTGCACGACGTGATGGGCCGCAACCTGGCGGTGATCGCGCTCAAGAGCGAGCTGGCGGTCCAGTTGGCGCGGCGCGGGCGCGCGGAGGCGGTGGACCAGATGGTCGAGGTGCAGCGGATCGCGCGGGAGTCGCAGCGCGAGGTGCGGGACGTGGTGCGGGGCTACCGCGAGGCCGATCTCGGGGTGGAGCTGGAGGGAGCGCGCGGGGTGTTGAGCGCCGCCGGCATCGACTGCCGGGTCGAGCTGTCGGAGCCGCCGGAACTGCCGGTGGCGGTGCAGTCCGTGCTGGGCTGGGTGGTCCGCGAGGCGACCACCAACGTCCTGCGGCACACGGACGCCCGCGGCTGCCTGATCCGGCTGACGGGCGGGGACGAGGGGGCGGTGGTGCTGGTCGTCGAGAACGACGGGGCGCCGCCGGAGCCGGCCGGGGCCGGTCGGGAAGGGGGATCGGGGCTCGCGGGGCTGCGGGAGCGGCTGGCGGCGCTGGGGGGTTCGCTGGAGGCGGGGACCGTGCCGGCCGCCGGGTCGGGCGTCTTCCGCTTGCGGGCCGAGGTGCCGGGGCAGCGGCCGCGGGCGGAGCACACGCACGAGGAGGCACGGACGTGAACGCGGACACCGCCGGCGGGACGGACGGTACGGGCGGCGCGGTGGGTCCCGTACGGGTGCTGCTCGCCGATGACGAGCACCTGATCCGGGGTGCGCTGGCCGCGCTGCTGGGGCTGGAGGACGACCTGCTGGTGGTCGCCGAAGCGGCCACGGGGCCCGAGGCCCTCGCCATGGCGCGGGCCCACCGGCCGGACGTGGCGGTGCTGGACCTCCAGATGCCCGGGGCGGACGGTGTGAGCGTGGCCACATCCCTGCGGGCCGAACTCCCGGGCTGCCGGACCATGATCGTGACCAGTCACGGCCGCCCCGGGCACCTGAAGCGGGCCCTGAGCGCGGGCGTGCGGGCCTTCGTGCCCAAGACCGTGTCGGCGCGGCGGCTGGCCGAGATCATCCGGGACGTGCACGCCGGAGGGCGCTACGTGGACCCGGAGTTGGCGGCCGACGCGATCAGCGCGGGGGACTCCCCGCTGACCGCCCGGGAGGCGGAGGTCCTGGAGCTCGCGGCGGACGGGGCGCCGGTCGCGGAGATCGCGGAGCGGGCCTCGCTGTCGCAGGGCACCGTGCGCAACTACCTCTCCTCGGCGGCGGCGAAGCTGGGCGCCGAGAACCGGCACACGGCAGTGCGTCTCGCACGGGCCCGGGGTTGGGTATAGTAGGTCTCGCCTTACGGCGCTTGCGGACATAGCTCAGTTGGTAGAGCACCACCTTGCCAAGGTGGATGTCGCGCGTTCGAGTCGCGTTGTCCGCTCTGTGAGGAAGAAACCCCTGGTCATCGACCAGGGGTTTCTTCGTGTCCGGCTGCCTGTCCGGCTGCGTGTCCGGCGACCCCGCTCCCGGGCCCACCGCGTACGGCGGGCCCGGGAGGCGCGGATCAGGTCCAGCTCTTCCAGCTCTGGCCGGTGAGCCGCTCGTACGCCTCGATGTACTTGGCACGGGTCCGCTCGACCACGTCCTGCGGCAGCGCGGGCGGCGGGAGCTCGCCGTGGCGGTCCCAGCCGGAGGCCGGGGAGGCCAGCCAGTCGCGGACGTACTGCTTGTCGTAGGAGGGCTGTGCGTGGCCCGGCTCCCACAGGTCGGCGGGCCAGAAGCGGGAGGAGTCCGGGGTCAGCACCTCGTCGGCGGCGACCAGGGCGCCGTCCTTGTCGAAGCCGAACTCGAACTTGGTGTCCGCCAGGATGATCCCGCGGTCCCGGGCGATGTCGCGGGCCCGCCCGTACACGGCGAGGGTCGCCTGACGCAGCAGCGCCGCCGTCTCGGGACCGGTGGTCCGCGCGACCTCCTCGTAGGAGACGTTCTCGTCGTGCTCGCCGACCGCTGCCTTGGCCGCCGGGGTGAAGATCGGGGCGGGCAGCTCGGAGCCGTCCACGAGGCCCTCGGGGAGCGCGAGGCCGCACACGGTCCGGGTCTGCTCGTACTCGGCGAGCCCCGAGCCGGTGAGGTAGCCGCGGGCCACGCACTCGACGGCGACCATGTCGAGGTTCTGGCAGATCAGCGTGCGGCCCGCCCAGTCGGCGGGGGCGCCGGCCGGCAGCTCGGTGCTGATGACGTGGTTCGGCGTGATGTCCGCGAGCTGGTCGAACCACCAGAGGGAGAGCTGCGTCAGGACGCGACCCTTGTCCGGGATCTCGGTGGGCAGCACCCAGTCGAAGGCGGACATCCGGTCGCTCGCGACCATGACGAGGTTGTCGTCCCCGTCGCGGTAGAGATCGCGCACCTTGCCGGTGTGGAGGTGGACGAGGCCCGGCACCTGCACCGGCTCGGGCTTTTCGACGAATCCGGACACGGGGTCTCCCTGTGGTTCTGTACGAGCGCAGGCCCATTCTCCCGCATCGGGTGCGGCCCGCCGGCCCCAGGGGTCCCGCGCCCCCGTCAGTCGCGCTTGCAGATCCGGTCGAGGAGGTTCGCGGTGGCCTTCTGCACCCGCTCGTCGACATGGCCGGGGCGATCGAGCGCCGGGGACCACGCGAAGGTGCCGGAGGCGAAGACGAGGGCGCCGCTGGGCGCGCGGTACAGGGAGGTCTCCTGATGGCGCCGGTGGCCCTCGGTGTCGTCGTACGGGGAGTGCGCGAGCAGGATCCGGTCCTGGTGCTGGGGCAGCTGGGTGCGCGGGAAGTAGCGGTCGGCCTCGCCGGCGACCAGGCCGGGCAGCTCGTCGTTCTCCGTGGCCCCGGTGGCGTCCCAGAGCCAGTGGGTGGCGTTGCGCACGATCATGGGCGCGGGATCGGGGACGCGGCCGGCGTACTGGATGCCCAGCAGCTGCTGTTCCGGCCGGTCCACCTCGCGCCAGAGGGCGGGGCGGCCGGGGCCGCGGCGTTTTCGGCAGGTCAACAGCCGGTCGGGGGTCCCGGACGGTGAGGGGGACAGCTCCACCTGCCAGTACATGGTGTTGGCGGAGAGGAAGACCAGGGAGGTGCCGTGGTCGCGGGCCCGCTCGACGGTCCGGCGCATCGGGACCGACCAGTACTCGTCGTGGCCGGGGAAGACCAGGCCCCGGTAGCGGGTCGGGTCGACGCGGCCCGCGTGCAGGTCGCCCGTGTCGGCGTAGGCCAGGTCGTAGCCGTAGCGCTCCGCCCAGCGGATGAAGTCGTAGGCGTGGCCGACGTGGAGCGGCAGGCCCGCGCCCGCGTAGGGGCGGTCGTAGGAGACCGTGATGGCCGCCTCCTCCTCGCCCAGGAGGCGGCCCTCGTCGTCCCACGCGTGGTAGAGGCTCGCGCCGGTGCGGCCGTCCTCCGGATAGAGGTTGTAGGCCTGCCAGGTGATGTCGGGCAGGAGCAGCAGCAGGTCGGCGGGGTGGTCGTCGCGGACCGTGAAGGGGATGTGCGAGCGGTGGCCGTCGTCGGTGGTGAGGACGGCGACGTACGCGCCGAGGTTCCAGTAGGAGGGCACCTGGAGCCGCCACGACAGCCACCAGTGGTGGCAGGAGACCGTGCGGTCGGCGGTGAGCGGGGCGGGCTGGACGATGCCCGACAGCCGCGGACTGGAGTGGATCTTCGAGGCGCCGTCGCCGCCGTAGTGGCCGATCCGGTAGATGTCGACCGAGAACTGCTGGGGCGGGTCGACGGTGATGCGGAAGTCGATGGCCTCGCCGGGGGCGACGGCCCCGGTGGAGGCGAAGCCCTTGATCTGGCGGTGCACGTCGTCGGCGGTGCGGGGGCCGCTGGTGCGGGCGCGGGGGACCTGACCGGGCGCCAGGGCGGGGTCCACGTACCAGGGAAGCACCTGGCCGGTGTCGCCGATGTACACCTCGCTGCCCCGGAACCAGGGCAACGGACCTTGGCCGAAGGGGTCGTTCACCGCGTGCGCGAGCGCACCTGACTCCCAACGCCGGATCTGGTCCACACCCATATCGCTCCCCTCCCTCGCTCCCCCGAACGCGTATGCCCTACCTCGCCGCGTCCATGCCCGCGACCGGTCCCAGCACATCACATTACGCACGCACTCCGTCACCGTTCGTCGCGAATTGACGTGACCGGAACATACGCATCCGCTTATCCGTGCGACCCGTACGCCTCCACGGTCGCCACGCGCTCCCCTCCGCGCCCTCTTCCGGGGCACGGAGGTCGCGCCCGGCGCGCGGGCGACGGGCGCGTCAGACCAGCCGCACCGGCTTCTCGGGCCGGATCCCCAGGTCCGCGAGCCACTCGCGCAGCGGGGCGGGGTCACCGTCCTCCACCAGGGCGAGCACCGGAAGCGCCAGGTCCGCGCAGCGCGCCCCGGCGACCAACAGCACCGGTCCGTCCAGCCAGTCCAGGCCCGGCGCACCGCCCGCCGAGTCCACGGCCGCGCAGCACACCATGGCCATGACGTGGTCGGCCAGCAGGTCCCGACCGCTGCGCGGGGCCTGCAGCGGGAACAGCGGGACCGCGTCCGCGCCGCGCGCCTTCGCGCCGGCGCCCACGCCGGCCCGCTCCGCCACGGCCCGCTCCTCGCGCGCCACGTCCGCGCTGAGCCGCGCGGCCAGTGCGTCCGCGTCGGCGCCGTCGGCCCCGACCGCCCCGTCGGAGGCGAGGTGGCGCAGCACGCGCTCCAGCGTCGGTCCGGTCACCGCGTCCCCTGCCGGCGCGCCCTGCGGCGCGGCCCCGGCCAGGACGTCCAGCGAGTGGTGCAGGCGGGCCGCCTCCGTGCGCCACTTGCGGTCCACGACCTCCTCCGGATACGCCGCCCAGTCCACCGGCGACCAGTCCGGACCCACTTCGGCCGGACCGCCGTGGAAGAGCCGCGCGGCCAGCAGCGACGCCGCCTCGTCGACCACCCCGGGCTGCTCCAGCAGATCGCAGGCGGGACGCTCGCCGAGGCGGGAGGTGAACCCCTCGGCCAGCCGGTCGCGCCGGGACAGCTCGGTCAGCGCGCGGACCACCCCGGTGTCGAGGTGCGCGGGCCAGCGGCCCATCCGCCAGGCGGGCAGCGCCACCCGGGTCAGCAGCCGGTCCCAGCCCGCGTAGGCGAGGCCGACCTGCTCCTGGGCGACGATGCGCAGCCCGTAGTCCACGCCCTGGGCCCGGTCCGCGGCGGCCGCGGCCACCCCGCGCTCCATCTCGGCCGCGTCCGTGCGGCAGAGCCGCAGCAGCAGCCGGGCCGTCCGCCCGATCCAGCCGAGGCCGGGCCGGTTGCCGACGTCGGCGGCCGCGTCCAGCCCGCGCACGAAACGGCGGGCGTCGGCTATGTCGGGGTGCGCGGAGGGGCCCGTGCCCGCGACGACGGGGGCGAGCACCGCCCGTAGCTCGGCGACCCGCATCCACCACAGGAACGGCGAACCGATCACCAGGACCGGAGCCGCGCCGGGCACCGTCTCCGGGGCGGTCGGCCGGCCGGCGACCGCGCCCCGCCTGCGGTGCGCGGCGTGGGTACGGTCCTCCAACCAGCTGTCGCAGTCGGGGGTCAGGGCTATCGCGGAGGGCGCCGGCACCTGCATCCGGTCGGCCAGGTCCCGCACCATCCGGTAGAGGTCGGGCGCGGCGGCCTCGGCCAGCGCGACCGTCGGTGTCACGGCGGGCGCGGCCCGCAGCACCACCGCGCCGAACACGCCGGCGACCAGCAGCACGAGCGCCGCGACGACGCAGAGGACGAGGGTGACGGTGCCCCAGGGGTCACCGGCCAGCCGCCCGGTCGTGCGCGCGGCCACCAGGACCACCGCGAAGGCGGCGGGCAGGAGTGCGAGGGCCAGTGCCCTGCTGCGCACGCGCAGCACGGCCAGGGCCCGGGAGCGCGCGGACTGCGCGCCCACCACCTTGGTCGATACGGTTCCGGACACGGCCGGACGTCACCCCCTCTGCCCTGCGACGGTCTTGGTCACTCCCCCACTGTGACACCCGCCACTGACATCGCAATGCCGGTGGGCCAAGTGCCGGAGTGCTTGCGCCGCACCCTAGTTGGGGCCGGGGCGGCCGTCAGGCGGACGGGGCATCGATCACCCGATGGAATGGCTTTGGGTAAAGCTGGGTGCGTTCGAACGCGGCCGGATGCAGTCGCACGCGCGGGCCCGGAGCGCGTCGAGTGCGCTCCGGGCCCGCGTGATGGATGGGTGGGGGAGACCCCGCTGGTCAGTGCTCCGCGGCCGACTTCAGCGGCCTTCGGCGGCCTTGGCCGCGATGTCCGTGCGGTGCTGCGAACCCGCCAGCCGGATCCGCGCGACGGCCTTATACGCCCTCTCGCGGGCCTGCGCCAGATCGGAACCGGTCGCCGTCACCGACAGCACGCGACCGCCCGCACTGACGACGGCGTCGCCCTCCCGGCGGGTGCCCGCGTGCAGCACGTACGCCGTCGGGGCGTCCTCGGCCGCGACCTCGGCCAGGCCCTCGATCGGGTCCCCGGTGCGCGGGGTCTCCGGGTAGTTGTGGGAGGCGATGACGACCGTGACGGCCGCGTCCGCGCGCCAGGACAGCGGCGGCTCGGCGTCCAGCGTGCCCCGGGCCGCGTTCAGCAGGACGCTCGCGAGCGGGGTCTTCAGCCGGGCGAGGACCACCTGGGTCTCGGGGTCGCCGAAGCGCGCGTTGAACTCGATGACGCGCACGCCGCGCGAGGTGATCGCGAGACCGGCGTAGAGCAGGCCCGAGAAGGGGGTGCCGCGGCGGCGCAGTTCGTCCACCGTCGGCTGGAGCACGCTCGCCATGACCTCGTCGACGAGCTTGGGGTCGGCCCAGGGCAGCGGCGAGTAGGCACCCATGCCACCGGTGTTGGGGCCCTCGTCGCCGTCGAGCGCGCGCTTGAAGTCCTGCGCGGGCTGGAGCGGCAGCACGGTGACGCCGTCGGTGATGGCGAAGAGCGAGACCTCGGGGCCGTCGAGGAACTCCTCGATGACCACCCGGTCGCAGGCCAGCGCGTGGGCGCGGGCGGCGGCCCGGTCCTCGGTCACCACGACGCCCTTGCCGGCGGCGAGTCCGTCGTCCTTGACGACGTACGGGGCGCCGAAGGCGTCGAGTGCCTCGTCCACCTCTTCGGGGGTGGTGCAGACGTAGGAACGGGCGGTCGGGACACCGGCCCCGGCCATCACGTCCTTGGCGAAGGCCTTGGAGCCCTCCAGTTGCGCCGCCTCCGCGGAGGGGCCGAAGACGGGGATGCCGACCGCGCGCACGGCGTCGGCGACCCCGGCGACCAGGGGCGCCTCGGGCCCGACGACGACCAGGCCCGCCCCCAGTTCGGTGGCCAGCCGGGCCACGGCTTCGCCGTCGAGGGCGTCCACCGGGCGCAGCTCCGCCACCTCGGCGATGCCGGCGTTGCCGGGGGCGCAGTAGAGCGCACTGACGTCGGGGTCGAGGGACAGAGAGCGGCACAGGGCGTGTTCGCGGGCGCCGCCGCCGATGACGAGGACCTTCACGGGTGCAGCCTAGCCCGCCTGCGACGATGCCTTTCGTGCGGCCACCCCAATGAGGGGGCCCTACTCGTTCGTATATTCCTCCACCACGGTGGCTCCCAGCTCGCGCACGATCAGGTCGTGTCCGGTCAGCGCGCTGTCCACGAGATCCGGATCGTCCTCTTCCGGTACGTCGTCCTCGGGGCGTACGGGCTCCCGCACCGGGACGGGCGCGGGCGCGGCCGGGGGCTGCTGCTGGTGGCCCTGGCCCTGGCCCTGCGGCGGCTGGTACGCCGGGGCCGCCGGCTGCTGCGGGGCCGCCGGCTGCTGCGGGGCCGCGGCCTGCGGCGGCTGGTGCGCGGGGGCCGGGGCGGGGGGCGCGTACGACGGCGGCGGGGCCGAGTAGGAGGTGGAGACGGGGGCGGGCTGACCGCCGCCCACCACGGCCTCGATCTTCCAGTTGACCTGGAACTGCTCGGACAGGACCTGCTTGAGGACGTCCTCGCTGCCGCTGCTCGCGAAGTTGTCGCGGGCTCCGGGGTTGGGGAAGCCGAGCTGGAGGACGGCGCCGTCGAAGCCGACCACCTGGGCGTTCTGGCTGAGCAGGATCCAGGTGAAGCGGCGCTTGTTCTTGACCGCCTCCAGGACGCCGGGCCACATCGCCTGGACCTGTCCGGCCCCGGCGGCCATCCCGGGCCCGGAGGCCACCGGGGCGGCGGGCGCGGGAGCCGCGGCGACCGGGGCCGGGGCCGGCGCCGCGGGAGCGACGGCGGGCGCCGGGGCGCCGGGCGCGGCGGCGCTGGGCCACGCCCCGCGCGCGGGCTGCGCCGCGCCGGGCCAGGCTCCCGGGGCGGGGGCCGCGGCGGCGGGCGCGGGGGCCGCGGCCGGAGCCGGGGCCGCGGGCGCCATGGCGTGCGCCTCGGGACCGGCGACGTATCCCATCGCGGGAGCGGCGGCCGCGGGCTGCGCGACCGGGGCGGGGGCCGGCGCCGGGACCGGGGCGGGCGGGGCGGCGTACACGGGCGCGGCGGGCGCGGCGGGCGCGGCGGCGGGCAGCGGGGCCACGGCGGCGGGGCCCGCGCCGACGCCCGCACCCGCGAAGGCGGCGCCGCCGCGCTCCAGCCGGTCGAGCCGGGCCTGGAAGGACCGTTCGTCGTCGAAGGCGGCCGGCAGCAGCACCCGGGCGCAGATCAGCTCCAGCTGGAGCCGGGGCGAGGTCGCCCCCCGCATCTCCGTCAGCCCGGTGTTGACCAGGTCGGCCGCGCGGCTCAGCTCGGCGGCCCCGAAGACCGAGGCCTGGGCCTGCATGCGCTCCACCACGTCGGCGGGGGCGTCGATGAGCCCCTTCTCCCCGGCATCGGGCACCGCGGCCAGGATCACCAGGTCGCGCAGGCGCTCCAGCAGGTCGGCGACGAAGCGGCGCGGGTCGTTCCCGCCCTCCACCACCCGGTCCACGACCTCGAAGGCGGCGGCCCCGTCCCCGGCGGCGAAGGCGTCCACGACGGAGTCGAGGAGCGAGCCGTCGGTGTAGCCGAGCAGGGAGGTGGCCATGGCGTACGTCACACCGTCGGAGGTGGCGCCCGCGAGCAGCTGGTCCATGACGGACATCGAGTCGCGCACCGAACCGGCGCCGGCGCGCACCACGAGCGGCAGCACCCCGTCCTCGACGGTGGCGCCCTCACGGCCGCAGACCTCGCCGAGGTAGTCGCGCAGGGTGCCGGGCGGCACGAGCCGGAAGGGGTAGTGGTGCGTGCGCGAGCGGATCGTCCCGATGACCTTCTCGGGCTCGGTCGTCGCGAAGATGAACTTGAGGTGCTCCGGCGGCTCCTCGACCACCTTCAGCAGGGCGTTGAAGCCCGCCGAGGTGACCATGTGCGCCTCGTCGATGATGTAGATCTTGTACCGGCTCGCCGCGGGCCCGAAGAAGGCCTTCTCCCGCAGGTCACGGGCGTCGTCCACGCCACCGTGGGAGGCGGCGTCGATCTCGATGACGTCGATGGAGCCCGGCCCGTTGCGCGCGAGGTCGCGACAGGACTGGCACTCCCCGCAGGGCGTGGGCGTGGGGCCCTGCTCACAGTTCAGGCAGCGCGCCAGGATGCGGGCGCTGGTGGTCTTGCCACACCCCCGCGGCCCGCTGAACAGGTACGCGTGATTGACCCGGTTGTTGCGCAGGGCCTGCATCAGCGGGGCAGTGACATGCTCCTGCCCGATGACCTCGGCGAACGATTCGGGGCGATAGCGGCGGTACAGCGCAAGGGACGACACACTCACGAGGTTATCCGGGCCCGCCGACAACGCGACGCAGACGAGGAACACGAGCGAGGATCACGGGCGGGATCGCGGGCGGGGATCACGGGGCGCCGCGGACTCCCGCTCCCGCCCGACCCCGGCACGGCACCCGCCCCGGAACGCAAAGCGCCCCCCACGCACCCGCCAGAGCCCACTTACCCTTGCTGCCTTCCGGCCCTGGGGGAGTTGGGTGAGATAGCGCCACGTGAGGGGCTGACCCCACCCTAGCCGATGGATGCCCCGGGAATCGAGCCGGACCCCACCCGGACCTTCCACGGATCCCCCGCGAGCGATCACGTTCGCGAGCACCCCCCAACGTCTTGTATTGTTCGTCGCGGAGGATTCGCCTAGTGGCCTAGGGCGCACGCTTGGAAAGCGTGTTGGGGGCAACCCCTCACGAGTTCGAATCTCGTATCCTCCGCCATTGCTCTCACCGGGCAATACGTTGAAGGGCCCCGCAGCTTGCTGCGGGGCCCTTCGGCGTTGCCGGTCCGGGGGCCGGGGCGGGGTGGGCGCGGATACGATCGCGGATCATGGACTGGCTGGAGCGCGTCGCGCGGCTGAGGCAGTGGACCCGCAGCGGGGCGCGCGCTCCGCACAAGCCGCTGCTGCTCCTGTACGCCCTCGCCCGCTTCCGGCAGGACGCCGACGGCGAACTCCCCTACAGCGCGGTGGAGGAGGACCTGAAGCGGCTGCTGGCCGAGTACGGGCCGCCCCACCGGACGACGCCCGCGTACCCCTTCCACCACCTGGTCGGCGACGGCGTGTGGGAGGTGCGGACCGTGCGCGGCCCCGGGAGTCCCGGGAGCGGCGTGCGGGAGCTGCGGGCGGCGGGCGCCGCGGGGCGGCTGGCCCCGGAGCTGCGGGCGGCCCTGCGGCGGGAACCGGCGCTGCTCGACCGGATGGCGCGCGCCCTGCTCGACCTGAACTTCCCGCCCTCGCTCCACGACGAGCTGTGCGAGGCCACCGGCCTGGAGCTGGAGCCGGCCGCCGGGACCGGGCGGCCCTCCACCGGGCGCAGGCAGCGCGACCGGCGGATGCGGGAACAGGTGCTGACCGCCTACGAGTACCGGTGCGCCTTCTGCGGTTACGACGGCAGGCTCGGCGCCGTGGCGGTCGGGCTGGAGGCCGCCCACGTGCGCTGGTGGGCCTTCGACGGGCCGGACGACGTCGCCAACGGGCTGTGCCTGTGTTCGCTGCACCACAAGCTCTTCGACAAGGGCGCCCTCGGCATCGGCGACGACCACCGCGTCCTGGTCTCGCAGCGCTTCGTCGGCCACAGCCCGGCCGCCCGCGCGCACGTCATAGACCTCGCGGGCCGCCCGCTGACCGGGCCCCAGCCGGGGGCCCCCACCGTCGCGGCGGACCACCGCGTCTGGCACACCCAAGAGGTCTTCCACGGCGCCGCGCGTCCCGCTGCCACCTGAGCCACCGCGCACGGGCCGCCGGCCGGGGGCAGCGGGGGAG
Source organism: Streptomyces sp. NPDC028419 (assembly GCF_055565515.1). Classification (NCBI taxonomy): domain Bacteria; kingdom Bacillati; phylum Actinomycetota; class Actinomycetes; order Kitasatosporales; family Streptomycetaceae; genus Streptomyces; species Streptomyces sp. NPDC028419. The sequence goes on from NZ_JBVHUE010000001.1 coordinate 77,612, forward strand.
GGCGGCTACCAGAGGTTGACGCCGTCGCCGGACGGGGGCGCCGGCTCCTCCGGGGCGAGTGCGGGCTGACACGTGAAGCCGAGCCGGGTCAGCGCCCTGACCACTTCGTTGGCCGTGAAGTCACGCGGGTCCTGACGGGTGATGACCTGGCCGACCTGCTTGACGGGGTACACCCGGCGGCCGATGGTCACCGAGGCCACGGAGGCGACGGTGATCGGCTGGGGTGCGACGCCCTTCATGGACGCCTCCACTTCGCCCTTGCTCAGGTCGAAGGGGAAACGGGCGATCACAAGACGCATGGTGGTACCTCCTCGGGCCGGAAGCGCCCCCGCCCGGCAATTCCGGTCAGGGGTCCTACTGGTGACGCGGGTGGTGAAGGCCCTCCTGGGGCGACGCGGCGCAGAGATGGACGGAGATAAACGAACCGGGGCCCGCACCCAAGGTGCGGGCCCCGGCGAATTCGCCTCGGCGATCAGGCGCCGACGATGTTCTCCGCCTGCGGGCCCTTCGGCCCCTGCGTCACGTCGAAGGTGACCTTCTGGCCTTCCAGGAGCTCGCGGAAGCCCTGGGAAGCGATGTTCGAGTAGTGGGCGAAGACGTCGGCGCCGCCGCCGTCCTGCGCGATGAAGCCGAAGCCCTTTTCAGAGTTGAACCACTTCACGGTGCCAGTAGCCATGCCACTTCTCCTTCAAACGGGGGCAGTTCCGGGGGCCGCACTGTGCGAGCCCCGCATCGCCGCGATGATTGCCCCGTACCCGGAAAGCACCGGAAACAAAAAGCGCGTCCGCTGGGAAACACCAGGTCGGAAGCGCTTGTCGTCTTTTGGGAACCACAACTGCAACTGATTCGACAGTACCACGGCCTTGAGCGGCACCGCTGTGGTTCAGTTATTCGAATTGACATGATCGGGCGGGTGCTTGAACACAGTTTCGGTATCCGCGACAGCAGGTATTACGCCAGTCCACAGGTCGACAAATGCACCTCGAACCACCGGGGATTTTCCGGGGTGAAGTCCACGGACGTGCACGCCGACGTGCCGGCGCCCCGACGGCGCCGAGCCCGGGTGGCCGGCCCGCGGGCGCGGGGGTTACCGATCGGTAGCTCCGGCGGTAGCGTGAGCCGTCGAGAGACGAGATCGGAGTGCCATGCCCCGCACCTTCAGCGTGTCCGACAGCATCCTCATCGACGTCAGCCCGGCCACCGCCTACCTGCGCGTCTCCGACCCCGTGGCCATGGGGAGTTGGAGCCCGGAGAACCTGGGGGCGACCCTGCGCGACGGGCGCCGGGAGGGCGCGTACGTCGGCATGTCCTTCGACGGCCACAACAAGCGCGGCGCCTTCCGCTGGACCACCCGCTGCACGGTCACGGCGGCCGACCCGGACCGGCTCTTCCGCTTCCGGGTCCACTCCATCGGCTTCAAGCGACCGCGCCTGCCCGGACCCATCGCCACCTGGGAGTACCGCTTCGAGGCGGCCGAGGGCGGGACCCGGGTGACGGAGACCTGGACCGACGACCGCCGCTCCTGGCCCGACCCCGTGGCCCACGCCTTCGACCGGGTGGCGACCCGCGGGCACACCTTCGCCGACTTCCAGCGGCGCAACATCCGGACCACCCTGCGCAACCTCAAGGCGGCCCTCGAAGCGGCCCCGGCGGCGCGCTGAGCGGTCCCGGCGCGCCGGCGGCGTCGTCCTCAGCCCAGCTTCGGCATCTCGCCCACCGTGGTGGTGACGTCGATCAGGGCGAGGGCCGCACCCTGCGGGTCGGTGACGGCCGCGAAGCGGCCGAAGGGACTGTCCATCGGCCCGAAGTGCAGCGTCCCGCCGAGCTCGGTGGCCTTGGCCACCGCCGCGTCGCAGTCCGGGACCGTGAAGTAGACCTGGATGTAGGACGGGATCTCCGGCGGGAACTCCGAGCCCATCGTCATCCGGCCCAGCACCGGATTGTCCGGGCCGCCCAGGCCGAAGACCTTGAAGTCCATGCCCTCGGCCTCCGGGCCGTCACCCAGGTCGACCTGGTGCGAGGTGTAGGGGAAGACCTTCGGCAGGAAGGCGTCCGCCGCTGCCGCGTCCCGGGTGAAGACCTCGGCCCAGCAGTACGCGCCCGGCTCGGCCACCTTCTCGAAGCCCTTGTGCTCCCCCGGCTGCCAGACGCCGAAGACCGCGCCGCTCGGTTCCTTGGCGATCGCCATCGTGCCGAAGGTGCCGACCTGCATCGGCTCCATCAAGACCTCGCCGCCCGCCGCCTTGATCTTCGACGCGGTCGCGGCCGCGTCGGGCGAGGCGAAGTAGAGGCACCACTGCGAGGTCCCCTCCTGCCCCGGCATCGGCGGGACCACGGCGGCCACCGCCTTGCCGTCGGCGTAGGCCTGCGTGTAGTTGCCGTACTCGCTGGAGGCATCGCCGAAGGTCCAGCCGAGCACCGCGCCGTAGAAGCTCTTGGCACCCTCCACGTCGGTGAACATCGCGTCCGCCCAACACGGCGCGCCTTCCGGGAAATCGGTCATCGCCATCGACTCCTGAGTCTGCGGTCCCTCACCGGTCATCCCTCCCACGCTAGGCGCGCGGTGCGTCCCCCGCGCGCGGAACGCGGGCTCGCGCGACGCTGGAGCCATGGACATCACGATGCGCCTCGCCCAGCAGCCGGAGGCCGACGCCCTGCTCGGCCGCAGCCCCCTGGCCGCCCTCGTCGGCATGCTGCTGGACCAGCAGGTACCGATGGAGTGGGCGTTCACCGGCCCCTACACGATCGCCCGGCGGATGGGGGCGGACGACCTGGACGCGCACGCGATCGCCGCCCACGACCCGGACGCCTTCGCGGCGCTGCTGTCCGAGAAGCCGGCCGTCCACCGCTATCCGGCGTCGATGGCGAAGCGGGTGCAGCAGCTGTGCGCGTACCTGGTCGAGCACTACGACGGGGACGCGGCCGCGGTGTGGACCGGCGTCGGGACCGGCGCCGAGCTGCTGCGGCGCCTGAAGGAGCTGCCGGGCTTCGGCGAGCAGAAGGCCAAGATCTTCCTGGCGCTGCTGGGCAAGCGGCTCGGCGTACGGCCGAAGGGATGGCGCGAGGCCGCGGGCGGCTACGGGGACGCCGGGGTCCACCGGTCCGCCGCCGACATCACCGGGCCGGAGTCCCTCGCGAAGGTACGGGCGCACAAGCAGGAGGCGAAGGCCGCCGCCAAGGCGGCCGCCCATGTCCCGACCGCCGGGAATTGACCGGAGAAACAGTGCCGGAATTGGCCCCTGAATCCGGTCAACAGGGCCCGTAGATTAGGGGACATGAACACCGCAGCCGCACACCACACCGCGCACCTGACCCGCTCCGCCACCGCCGAGGCCATCTCCGACGCCCCCGGCAGCCTGATCACCCTGCTCGCCGACTCCGACACCACCGGCGGCGCGCTGACCTGCAACACCGCGGTCTTCGAGGAGGGCGCGGCCGGCGCCCCGGTGCACTTCCACACCAAGGCGACCGAGTTCTTCTTCGTGACCTCGGGTCAGCTCGACGTCCTGGTCGACGACGAGGTCCAGACGCTGGGCAAGGGCGACTTCCTCGCCGTCCCGCCCGGCGTCAAGCACGCCTTCGCGCCCGCCGCCGGGCACACCGCGGAGGTCCTCGTCGGCTTCACGCCCGGCATGGGCCGCTTCGACTACTACCGGCTGCTGGGCCGGGTCAACGCGGGCGAGGCCACCGTCCAGGACATCAAGGACTCCTCGCCCGTGTACGACAACCACTACGCCGAGAGCGCCGCCTGGAGCGGCCGCCGGCGCAGCGCCGAGCCGTAGGTCTCGTCGGCGTCCAGGCGCCGCAGCTCCTCCGCGATCAGCTCGGCGTCGCTGCGGATCTTCAGCGCGACCGTACGGTCCGGACTCCCCGGCAGCACCAGCGTCGCCAGCGCTCCCTTGGGCCGGTCCACCCGTATCTCGCCGCCCGTGGTCTCCAGCCGGACGCGGGTGATGACGGGCCCCTCGGTGGTCACCCGGGTGAAGGGCACCCCGAGCCGGTCCTCCAACCAGCGGGCGAGCAGTTCGGCGCTCGGGTTGTCCGCCTCGCTCTCCACGGACCCGCCGGTCACCGGGAGCGGCTTCTGGTCCAGCGCCGCGGCCAGCAGCGCCCGCCAGGGCGTCAGCCGGGTCCACGCCAGATCGGTGTCCCCGGGCGCGTACACCGCGGCGCGCTCGTCCAGCACCGCGACCGGGTCCAGCGCCGCCTGCGCGTCGGTGATCCGGCGCTTGGCCAGCGCGCCCAGCGCGTCCCGGGCCGGATCGGCCGGGGCGTCGGCGGGCCACCAGGCCACGACGGGCGCGTCCGGCACCAGCAGCGGCAGCACCACGGAACCGGGGTGGCCGGTCAGTTCGCCGTGCAGCCGCAGCAGCACGACCTCCCCGCTGCCCGCGTCCGAGCCGACCCGCAGCTCCGCGTCGAGCCGGGTCTGGCGCAGCTTGTGCGGACCGCGCGAGGTCCGCTTGATGACCGCGATGATCCGGCAGGGGTGCTCGCGCGAGGCCTCCGAGGCCGCGCGGACGGCGTCGTAGGCGTTCTCCTCGTCGGTGACCACGACCAGGGTCAGGACGAGGCCCATGGTCGGGCTGCCCACGGCCCGGCGGGCCTCCAGGAGGGCCCGGTTTACCTGGCTGGACGTGGTGTCGGTGAGTTCGGTCCGCATCCCAGGAGTCTCTCAGCGTCCGGTACGGCGACGTCACCCGGATGGCTCGATTCCCCCTGGAAGCACCGGCCCGGGGCCCGGGACCTCAGCGGCGCCGCTTCGCCGTGCCGAAGATCGAGCGGGAGATCTCCCGGCCCAGCTGGGTCCCGATCGAGCGGGCCAGGGAGCGGAACAGCCCGCTGCCCACCACCTGTTCGGCCAGCGAGGGATCCGGCTTCGGAGCGCTGCGCGCCGCCTTCTCGGCCGCCTTCGCCTGCTTCTCCGCCTCCGCCGCGGCGGCCGCCGCCTCGGCCGCGGCCTCGGCGGCCGCCTGTTCGGCGCCGATCTTCTCGTACGCCGATTCCCGGTCGATCGGTTCGGCGTAGCGCGAGTAGAGCAGCGAGGCCTTCACCGCCTGGTCGAGGACGGCCGGCTCGACCGGGCCCATCAGGGACTGCGGGGCGCGCAGCCGGGTCGCGGCCACCGGTGTCGGCGCGCCCTTCTCGCTCAGCACGGTGACGACGGCCTCGCCGGTGCCCAGCTGGGTGAGGAGCTCCTCCAGGTCGTACTCCGAACGGGGGAAGGTCTTCACCGTCGCCTTCAGGGCCTTGGCGTCGTCCGGGGTGAAGGCGCGCAGTGCGTGCTGCACCCGGTTGCCGAGCTGCGCGAGGACGTCGGCGGGCACGTCCTTCGGCGTCTGCGTCACGAAGAAGATGCCCACGCCCTTGGAACGGATGAGCCGGACGGTCTGGGTGATGGAATCGAGGAACGCCTTGGACGCGCCGTTGAAGAGCAGGTGCGCCTCGTCGAAGAAGAAGACGAGCTTGGGCCGCTCCAGGTCGCCGACCTCCGGCAGGTCGGTGTAGAGGTCCGCGAGCAGCCACATGAGGAAGGTGGAGAAGAGCTGCGGTCTGTCCTGGACGGCGGGCAGCTCCAGCACGGAGACCGTGCCGCGCCCGTCCGCGGCCGTACGGAGGAATTCACTGGTGTCGAATTCCGGCTCCCCGAAGAACTCCGAGGCACCCTGCTGCTCGAACGCCGTGAGCGCGCGCAGGATCACCCCGGCGGTGACCGTGGAAAGCCCGCCGATCCCCTTCAGCTCGGCTTTCCCCTGGTCGGAGACGAGGAATGCGACGGTGGCCCGCAGGTCCTTGAGGTCGATGAGCTCCAGGCCCTTGGCATCGGCGTAATGGAAGATGAGGCCGAGCGACTGTTCCTGCGTCTGGTTGAGCTGGAGCACCTTCGACATCAGTACCGGCCCGAAACTGGTCACGGTCGCCCGGACCGGAATTCCCGGGCCGATCCCGCCCAGCGCGTAGAACTCGCAGGGGTGACCCGTGGGCTGCCAGTCCTGCGCCACGTCCTTCGCCCGCTCCTGGACCTTCTCGCCGGGCACGCCCGGGGCCGAGATGCCGCAGACGTCGCCCTTGACGTCGGCGAGGAAGACGGGCACCCCGTTCGCCGAGAGCTGCTCGGCGATCAGCTGGAGGGTCTTGGTCTTGCCGGTGCCGGTCGCACCCGCCACCAGGCCGTGGCGGTTGAGCATGGACAGCGGGATGCGGATCTGGTGGTCCGGCAGGCAGGTCCCGTCCCAGAGCAGCGCCCCCAGGTCGAGTGCCGGTCCGGTGAAGGCGTACCCGGAAACGATCCGGTCGGCCGTTTCGCTGCTCTGGTGGCTGCTCTCGCTCATGCATCACTCCCGTAATAGGGCTATCTGCCACTTTTGCACCAGGGAGGCGAGGCTGCGCCCGCAGGCCCTTGACCGGTAGGCTTTCCGTGTGATCTTCAAGCGCATCGGAAGCGGCCGGCCGTACCCCGACCACGGCAGGGAAACCACCCGGCAGTGGGCGGACGTAGCCCCGCGCCCGGTCCGGCTCGACCAGCTGGTGACCACCAAGGGACAGCTGGACCTGGAAACGCTGCTCGCCGAGGACTCGACCTTCTACGGCGACCTCTTCGCGCACGTCGTGAAGTGGCAGGGCGACCTCTACCTGGAGGACGGACTGCACCGCGCCGTCCGCGCCGCGCTCCAGCAGCGCCAGGTGCTGCACGCGCGCGTCCTCGAAATGGGCTGAGTCCCCGCCGCATGGGCTGGGTCCCCGCCGCGTCCCGGCCGGGTAGCTGCTCAAGGCAGCCGGGTCGGGTGCCGGGAATCCCCGGGATTGCGCCTTTCGGGTCTCCCTTGGCCTATGAACAGATCATTTAGTAGGCATCGTCACCGGGCCGCACTACGCTGCCGCCCATGAGCATGCTCACTCCCCCCGGCATGGGCGGAAAGTACCGCGTCACGGGAGCTGCCTACCCCCGCATGCACCGTCCCCGGCGTCGCCGGAGGATCGTGTTCGCCGTGCTCGGTGCGGTCGTCGCGCTCGCGCTGCTCGGCTACGGGGCACTGCAGCTCATCGGCGTCTTCGGGGGCGACGGCAAACGCCCCGTGGCCACGGCCGCCAAGGACTGCGCGAAGGTCGCCAAGGCGGGAACCACGGGCGGCGCGCGGGGCGAACCGGCCGCCGCGCCCAAGGCCAGCCCGGCCGTCGCACTGCCGCAGCCCGGCCAGATCACCGTCAACGTCTACAACGCCACCCCGCGCGCGGGGCTGGCCAAGGCCGTCGGCGACGAACTGAAGAAACGCGGCTTCCTGATCGGCCAGGTCGGCAACGCCCCGGCCGACTTCGACAAGAAGGTCACCGGAGCCGGGATACTGCTGGGCTCGCCCAGGACCGACAAGGCCGTCTTCTCCGTGCTCGGCGCGCAGCTGGCCGGCGCCACACCGCAGACCGACGCCCGCGAGGGCGCGGACGTCGACCTGATCCTCGGCGACTCCTTCAAGGAACTGACGAAGAAGGAGGACGCGGACAAGACGCTGGCCCTCCTGGCCCACCCGAGGCCCGCGCCCGCCGCGACCTGCTGACGTGCCTTACCGCTGACGTGCCGGAGCGCCCCCGAGCCGTGCTCGGGGGCGCTCCGGTGTGGGGCCTGGCTGTTCCGCTGCCGTGCTACTCCGCGGAGCCGTACATGCGGTCGCCCGCGTCGCCCAGGCCCGGCACGATGTAGCCGTGCTCGTTGAGGCGCTCGTCCACGGCCGCCGTCACGACGGTCACCGGGGCGCCCGCCAGCTCGCGCTCCATGACCTCGACGCCCTCGGGCGCGGCCAGCAGCACCACGGCCGTGACGTCGTCGGCGCCGCGCTTGATCAGTTCCTGGATCGCCGCGACCAGCGTGCCGCCGGTGGCGAGCATCGGGTCGACGACGTAGACCTGGCGCCCGGAGAGGTCCTCGGGCATGCGCGTCGCGTACGTGGAGGCCTCCAGGGTCTCCTCGTTGCGGACCATGCCCAGGAAGCCGACCTCGGCGGTGGGCAGCAGCCGCACCATGCCGTCGAGCATGCCGAGACCGGCGCGCAGGATCGGCACCACGAGGGGGCGCGGGTAGGAGAGCTTCACACCCGTCGTCGGGCCGACCGGAGTCGTGATGTCGCTCTGCTCGGTGCGCACGTCCCGGGTGGCCTCGTAGGCGAGCAGGGTCACCAGCTCGTCGGCGAGCCGCCGGAAGGTCGGGGAGTCCGTGCGCTCATCGCGCAGAGTGGTGAGTTTGTGCGCCACCAGCGGGTGGTCGACGACATGAATCCGCATGACTCCACAGTAACCGGGCGGACCGCCCCCGGAGCCCGCGCGAACGGGCCGCGGCCTGTGACCTACCTCGTGGCCCGATCCGGGGCCGGGCTCGCCGACCCACCGCGGAGCTGCCCCGGGGCCCGCTCCTCGGATCCCCCGCCCGCCCGGCCCGGCCGCTCGTGTGACCTGCCGAGATGCCGCGGATCCACTGGCATCAACCCGCGGGTCCGGGGGAAGGTGGGGGGCGGGGGGTCTGCTTCGCGACGCGGAGGAGGACGACCGGACCAGCCGGGGTGGTGGCCGATGCCCGACGTTCAGCCGACCGAAGAGGACAGGGAAGCACCGCAGCCGCAGGAGAGCGCCGCGCAGCGACGAGCGCGACGCGCGCAGTTCCTGCGCGATCTCAACGAGGCCCGTGAGCTGCGCGACCGGGTGCAGCCCCGACGCGCCCGCGCGGCCCGGATGCGCCAGCAGATGCGGATGCGCACCTTCCGCTGGTGACGGGTGCGCGGACGGCGCCCGCGGACCCGCCCGCCCCGTGTCCGCACGGGGATCCCCGCGACCGCGCACGACCTCCGCCACGCCCGCCCGTACGCCTCTCGCGCCACCCCGGACGCCCCCGGCACAGGCCCCCCGAGCGACCCGCGCGCCCCCGCCGGACACCCCCCGAGCAGCCCACCGGCGACACGGCACGGCACGACGCAAGCGCGGAAGACCTCTCGCAAAGCCGCTGTTTCTGCCACGATGCCGATTGGGCGGGGCACGACGGCGAGCACGACGGCCGTTCGACCCCATCCTCCGGCCGGGGGGACCTCCATCCGGCACGCCTATCACCAGTGGGAGAGTCACGGTGTACTTCGCCGCACTGCTCGCGCGCACCGAAGACGGGTGGGAAGCGAGCGACACGGATCTCGACAACGTCGAGTCGCTGACCGATCTGATCGATCTCGCCCGTTCCACCGCTGTCGACGACGACACGGTGGTCGCCCTCATCGAGCAGGAGGACGCCTGGTTCGGCGTCGTCCGCGTGGACGGGGAGGAGGACCCGCGGATCTTCGTCTCCAACGCCGCCGCGGCCTCCCGCAGCTCCTACGGCTCGATGCTCACCGAAGAGCTGCTCGGCAGCGACGAGGAGGAAGACGTACTCGACGAGCTGGACCTCGACGGCACCGAGGACGGCGAGGAGGACGTGGTCGCCGTGTTCGAGCAAGGGTCCTCCACCGAGGACGACATCGACGACGACGAGGACACCGGCGTCGAGCCGGTGCCCGCGGGGCCGCTCGGCGACCCCCGGCTGCTCGACGACCTCGGAGTGGGCCACAAGGAACTGCTGGACCTCGACGGGGACGCGCTCTCGCAGATCGCCGAGTCGCTCGGCGCGACCGAGGTGCTGGAGGCCGTTCGCTAGTGGGCCCTTCGCACCACCCCGTTCCCGACCCCCCTGTCCACCCCGACCTCGACCCCGGCACCGGTAGCGGATCCGACCCCGGCGCCGGATCCGATCCGGTCCGGGACCCGTGGCGGACCTCCATGCGCCTGGCGCTCTCGGAGGCCGCCCGGGCGGTACCGGCCGGTGACGTACCCGTCGGCGCCGTCGTGCTCGGCCCGGACGGGAGCGTCCTGTCGACCGGGTACAACGAACGCGAGGCGACCGGTGACCCGACCGCGCACGCCGAAGTGGTCGCCATCCGCCGGGCCGCCGCGCGGCTCGGCGAGTGGCGGCTGCCCGGGTGCACCCTCGTGGTGACCCTGGAGCCCTGCGTGATGTGCGCGGGCGCGCTCGTACAGTCCCGGATCGCGCGCGTCGTCTACGGCGCGAGCGACGAGAAGGCGGGCGCCGCCGGTTCGCTCTGGGACCTCGTGCGGGACCGCCGGCTCAACCACCGGCCCGAGGTGATCGCCGGCGTGCTCGCCGAGGAGTGCGCGCAGCAGCTGACGGGCTTCTTCCGGAACCTCTGACCGCACCCTCCGGGGGACCGTTCACCCCCCGCCGCCTATCGATTTCAGAGCACGGCCCACCTTGGGCTAAGCTCTCTCTCGGTAGCGTGTCCGAGCGGCCGAAGGAGCACGCCTCGAAAGCGTGTGATGGTGCAAGCTATCCGTGGGTTCAAATCCCACCGCTACCGCTCTGGTCCGAGAGCCCCGCCCCGCAAGGGTCGGGGCTCTCGGCGTTCCGGGAACCGTCGATCCGCGCCGCGTCCACGCGCCCCCGACGTACTCCGCACCGGTGAGCCCGGGGCCGCGTCGGACCGGGCGTGCGTGACCGGGCGGGTGCTCGGCCGTTGACACGGCATGACCAAGACCCAGCGCATGCTCGCCGCCCTGGCCCTCGCGGGCGCCACGGCGGGCTTCGCCGCCGCCACCGCCCCCGTCGCCTCCGCCGCCCCGATCACCCTGCCGGACCTGCCGGTCGCCGCCCCCGGCATGCCGGAGGGAGCGACGCCGGGATCGGTCCAGGAGATCGGCGCGAAGGTCAGCGAGCCCCTGCAGCAGCTCAACCAGCTGATGACCCTGCCCGACCAGCTCTCGCCCCTGACGGACACGGTGGCGCCGGTGACCAACCTCGCGACCGGCATCGAATAGATCGAATAGGGGGGCCAACGCGCAGAAGGCCCCGACCGGAGTCGGGACCTTCGTACGGTGGGGACGGGGGAAGTGACATCGGGGGGACAAGTCACTTCCCCCGATGAGGACGGGACCTGCCAGCCCGAGCCGCAGTCAGGGGGGAAGCTTGCGGCTCGGACCCCGCAGTGAGGTCCTGTCCCTAGCTCACCGATTTCCTGCCAGAACCGGTGGGCTCGTCTTCAATCCTGCCCCTCCCACCCCCGTCCCCGCAGCGGCAAAGGGCCTGGACCGTCAGGTCATTGGTCCTTAAAGGACAGGTGAGTGATCGAACCGGAGCGGTTAGACTCACTCGACGTTGCAAGGATTGGCAGGGGAGGCCGAACCCGCTCGTGGACATCAAGAAGATCGTCGTGGGCGGACTCGTCGTCTTCGTGCTCTATGTGATCATCACTCAACCGGTCAAAGCGGCGGAATTCGTTCAGATCGGATTCCAGGGCATCTCGGATGCCGCTTCCGGTATCGGCCAGTTCATGACCGAACTGGTGCGCTGAACTCGTACGCCGTTGCGGCTTCCGGACCTCCGGTCCCCCACTCCGACGGGTGGGGGACCTTTCGCGTTCCCCGGTCATGCTCGCCGTTCGATTTCACATTGCCCCTGGATACCCGCCAAATGCCCAACTTGCCCTCAACACGGCGATATACGGTGCTTGCGCACAGTGCACATGTCTTGTGATGCTATGACCGCTTTTGACTGATTGGTTAACTTGACTGAAGGGGTGGCGTGACCGTGCCGGCCAGTACTGCGCCTCAAGTGCCACCCCAGCAGGATCCCCAGGACGATCCACCGTCCGACGCGGACACGGCGACCACCGTCACCAGCACCACCAGCACCGCCACCAGCACCAGCAGCACCGCCACCACCACGGTCACCACCGCCCCCTTCGCCCCGCGCGCCCCCAGCACCCGGGGCGCCGACACCCGGGCCCTCACCCAGGTGCTCTTCGGCCGGCTCAAGGGCCTGGAGCCGGGCACCAGCGAGCACAGCCGGGTGCGGGGGGCCCTCATCGAGGCGAACCTCCCGCTCGTCCGGTACGCGGCCGCCCGCTTCCGCAGCCGCAACGAGCCCATGGAGGACGTCGTCCAGGTGGGCACGATCGGGCTCATCAACGCGATCGACCGGTTCGATCCGGAACGCGGGGTCCAGTTCCCCACCTTCGCCATGCCGACCGTCGTGGGCGAGATCAAGCGGTACTTCCGCGACAACGTGCGCACCGTGCACGTACCGCGCCGCCTCCACGAGCTGTGGGTCCAGGTCAACGCGGCCACCGAGGACCTCACCACGCTCCACGGCCGCATGCCCACGACCCCCGAGATCGCCGAGCGGCTGCGCATCGGCGAGGACGAGGTGCTGTCCTGCATCGAGGCGGGCCGCTCCTACCACGCGACCTCGCTCGAAGCCGCCCAGGAGGGCGACGGCATGCCCGGCCTGCTCGACCGGCTCGGCTACGAGGACCCCGAGCTGACCGGGGTCGAGCACCGCGACCTGGTCCGCCACCTGCTCGTCCAGTTGCCCGAGCGCGAGCAGCGGATCCTGCTGCTGCGCTACTACAGCAACCTGACACAGTCACAGATCAGCGCGGAGCTGGGAGTTTCCCAGATGCACGTGTCCCGACTGCTCGCCCGGAGCTTCGCGCGACTGCGGTCCGCAAACAGGATCGAGGCGTAACCGGAACGGGTGAAAGCCTCCGGACGCTTTACCGACAGAACCGCTGACACCCCTTCTGTCGCTGGAGTTATATGTCGACTTGGCGCTACAGCGTGTTGCCGACATGTGACATTCTGCTGGAACCGCGTTTGCCGCAGCCCCGCCTCCGGTATTCAGGTGGAGGCTGCGTTCCTCCGACGGGCGCGCCCGCCGCGACCGTCCGCGATCCCAAGGGGGTGGCATGTCCGTAGAACAGGGCAGCTCCAAGGTGCTCACGCTCGTCAAGAGCGAGACGCCGGCTGTGTCCGACCGCACGGAAGCCCCGCCAGCGCCCACAGCGCCCAATGACACCCGCACGCTCTCCCGCTCCCTGTTCCACCGCCTCGCCGCGCTGGAGGCGGACAGCCCCGACCGGGCGTACGTGCGCGACACCCTGATCGAGCTGAACCTGCCCCTGGTGCGCTACGCGGCGGCCCGCTTCCGCAGCCGCAACGAGCCGATGGAGGACATCGTCCAGGTCGGCACGATCGGCCTGATCAAGGCGATCGACCGGTTCGACTGCGAACGCGGCGTGGAGTTCCCCACCTTCGCCATGCCGACCGTCGTGGGCGAGATCAAGCGCTTCTTCCGCGACACCTCCTGGTCCGTCCGCGTCCCGCGCCGGCTCCAGGAGCTGCGCCTCGCGCTGACCAAGGCGAGCGACGAGCTGGCCCAGAAGCTGGACCGCTCGCCGACCGTGCCCGAGCTGGCCGCCGTACTCGGGGTCTCGGAGGAGGACGTCGTCGACGGCCTCGCCGTCGGCAACGCGTACACCGCGTCCTCGCTGGACTCGCCCTCACCGGAGGACGAGGGCGGCGAAGGCTCGCTCGCGGACCGCCTCGGCTACGAGGACACCGCGCTCGAAGGCGTCGAGTACCGCGAGTCGCTCAAGCCGCTGCTCGCCAAACTGCCGCCCCGGGAGCGCCAGATCATCATGCTGCGCTTCTTCGCGAACATGACCCAGTCGCAGATCGGCGAGGAAGTCGGCATCTCGCAGATGCACGTCTCCCGGCTGCTGACCCGCACTCTGGCGCAGCTGCGCCAGGGCCTGATCGGCGAGTAGCCCGGACCGCGGGCACGTCGGGCGAGCCGGGTAACCATGCCGCGGGCGCTTCCCAATTGACGATCCGTCAGGAAAACTGGCGCGATGCGAAAGGGATCGCTCACCCTGCTTGCCGTGTGCGTGACCGCCGCGACCCTGACGGGCTGCGGCGGTCCGCCGCGCGACGGTTACGTCGCGGTGGGCGCCGCCGCTCCCGGCTCCGAGCGGGGCGCGGGGGAGACCGTGGCCCCCAAGGGCGCGGTGGAGTACCAACCCCTCGCCGGCCCCGCGGGCGCTTCCGCCCCGCCCAGCAGTACGTCGCCCCCTGCCCCGGGAAACCCGCCGACCGCGGGCTCCGGCGCGGGCGGAGCCGTCCCGGGCGCCCCCACGGGCTCCGCGAGCGCCCCCGGATCCACCCCGGCCGGCGGACCCGGCGACACCCCCGGCACCACCGCACCCCCACCCGCCACGGGCACGTCAGGCGGCACGGGCACGTCAGGCGGCTCGGGCGGCTCCGGCACGTCCGGCGGCTCGGCCGGCTCCGGTGGCTCGACCACGCCCCCGCCGCCCAAGCCCCCGGCGGCGACCCCGGCCCGGATCCAGCTCGGCGCCCCCGCCCGGTCGGCGGCCGCGGACCGCTGGTGCGAGCGGGTCGGCGTCACCTTCACCAACACGGGCACCACGGCGGCCCGTTCGGGCACGGTGACCTTCTCCACCCACATCATCGGCGCGCTCGGCATCGACTGGGCCACCATCACCTCGACCCAGCCCCTGCCCGCACCGATCGCGGGCGGGGCGGCGAAGACGCAGACGTACACGGTGTGCGTGGAGTCCTGGCGGGTGCCCCTGGGCATGCACATCGAGACCCAGCGGGTCACCGCCACCTGGAGCTGAGCCGCCCGCTCGGGCGTTCTAGCTCAGCGCGAGCCAGGCGACGACGCCGATGACGACCACGAGGGCGACCACCGCGGCCAGCCACACCCCCGTCCTGGAAGCCTGCTGCCGGTGCGAGGCGGCCGCGGCCGCCGGACGGGCGGCCTCCGCCTCGTCCACGAAGGCACGGAACATCTGGGTGCTGCCCGCGGGGTCGTAGTTGCCCTCGGGGCCCTGGGAGTTGGTGTGTGCAGCCATGGCTCAGGACCCTAGCGGGTTTTCCGATTCCTTTACCGCCCTCCACCCCGGATTCATTTGCCTGTAGCAACCATCTGCTTCTATGGTTGCTCAAAGCAACAAGATGGGGAGGGGAGCGCGGTGCTCACGCGAGACGCGACACGGACCGGCACGCAGTACGAGCTGTACGAAGAGCTGGCCCGCCAGCTCACCGGGATCGGCGCGATCAAGCGCGACCTCGCCCGTACCCTCCCGCCCGACTGCCCGCCCGGCTCGGCAGCCGTGCTCACCGTCCTCGACCGGCACGGCGAGATGCGGCTGAGCCGCCTCGCCGAGCTGCTCGCCATCGACATCTCGGTCACCAGCCGCCACGTGGCTCACGTGGCCGAGCGCGGCTGGATCGCCCGCGAGGCCGACCCCGGCGACGGCCGTTGCCGGATCCTGCGCCTCACCCCGGCGGGCCGGAGCCTGCTCCGCGAACTCGGCGTCCGCTACACGGCCGCCCTGGAGCGGACGCTGGGCGACTGGTCCGCCGAGGACGTCACCACCTTGACCACCCTGCTGGCCCGACTCCGATCGAGCTTCTAGAACGTAAGGATTCACATGGCTACGACCACACCCACCGGTGTGCGGGGAGGCGGCCAGTCGGAGCCCATGCCCGACGGCGCACCCATGACGCACCCGCAGATCATGAAGGCGCTGTCCGGGCTGATGCTCGGCATGTTCGTGGCGATCCTCTCCTCCACGATCGTCTCCAACGCGCTGCCGCAGATCATCAGCGATCTCGGCGGCACCCAGTCCTCCTACACCTGGGTGGTCACCGCCGCCCTGCTGTCGATGACCGCCGCGACCCCCCTGTGGGGCAAGCTGTCCGACCTCTTCAGCAAGAAGCTGCTGGTCCAGATATCCCTGGTGATCTACGTCCTCGGCTCGGTCGTCGCGGGCCTGTCCCAGAACACCGGCATGCTGATCGCCTGCCGGGTGGTCCAGGGCATCGGCGTCGGCGGCCTGTCCGCCCTCGCCCAGATCGTGATGGCCGCGATGATCTCCCCGCGCGAGCGCGGCCGCTACAGCGGCTACCTCGGCGCGGTCTTCGCCGTCGCCACCGTCGGCGGCCCGCTGCTCGGCGGGGTCATCACCGACACCGCGTGGCTCGGCTGGCGCTGGTGCTTCTACGTCGGCGTGCCCTTCGCGATCATCGCGCTGATCGTGCTCCAGAAGACCCTGCGGCTCCCGGTCGTCCGCCGCGACGTCAAGGTCGACTGGCTCGGCGCCTTCCTCATCAGCGCCGCCGTCTCCACGCTGCTGATCTGGGTCACCCAGGCCGGCACCTCGTACGACTGGATCTCCTGGCAGACCTGGACGATGACCGGCGGGGCCGTGGTCCTCGGCCTGCTCTTCCTCTTCGTCGAGTCCAAGGCGAGCGACCCGATCATCCCGCTGCGCCTCTTCCGCAACAAGACCATCACGCTGGCCTCGGCCGCCTCGCTGTTCGTCGGCGTCGCGATGTTCTCGGGCACCGTGTTTTTCAGTCAGTTCTTCCAGTTGGCCCGCGGTGAGAGCCCGACGATGTCCGGAATCCTCACGATTCCGATGATCGGCGGCCTGTTCGTCTCCTCCACGGTTTCCGGTCAGGTCATCACCAAGACCGGCAAGTGGAAGGCGTTCCTGGTCTCCGGCGGCGTCCTGCTGACCGCCGGACTGGGCCTGCTCGGCACCCTGCGCTACGACACCCCGTACTGGCACATCGCGATCTACATGGCGCTGACCGGCCTCGGTCTCGGCATGATGATGCAGAACCTGGTCCTCGCCACCCAGAACCAGGTGGCCCCCCAGGACCTGGGCGCGGCCAGCTCGGTCGTCACCTTCTTCCGCTCGCTCGGCGGCGCCGTGGGCGTCTCCGCGCTCGGCGCGGTGATGGCGAACCGGGTGACGCACTACGTCAAGGACGGCCTGGCCGAGCTCGGCCCGAAGGCCGCGGCCATGGGCCACGGCGGCACCGGCGGCGGGGCCATCCCCGACCTGAAGACGCTGCCCGCGCCCTTCCGCACGGTCATCGAGTCCGCCTACGGCCACGGCGTCGGCGACGTCTTCCTCTACGCCGCCCCGACCGCGCTGCTCGCGCTGGTGCTGGTGGTCTTCATCAAGGAGGTGGCACTGCGCTCGAAGCCGATGGCCGAGGCTCCGGCCGCCGCTTCCCCGGCCGCCGGCACGGCCGCCGCCCCCGCGGTCGCCGAGGCCCAGGTGCCGGCCCGTTCCGAGTCGATCGGTTAAGGCCCCGTCCAAGGCCCCGTCTTCGCCTCGATGCCCGCGATGAGGACGTCGAGGGCGAAGTGGAAGTCGCCCTCGGGCGCCCGCCGGACCGGACCCCCACAGCCGTGCAGGAACTGCGACACGGCGAGGTGGGCTCCGGTCCGGCCGGCGTTCGTCAGCCCGGTGGCGTCGAGCAGCCGCAGCAGCGCCGCGTCGAAGGCCCGGGCGTGCGGGCCGATGTTGGGGTACTCGGTGGCCAGCGTCGCCACCCACGGCCGCTCGGCGAGCAGCCCGCGGTATCCGCAGGCCAGCGAACGCAGCCGGGCGGGCCATCCCCCGGCGGGCGAGTCCGCGGGCAGGGTGAGCTCGCCCAAGGCGCTGTCCAGGGCGAGTTCCAGCAGGTCGTGCTTGGTGTCGACGTACCAGTACAGGGACATCGCGGTCACTCCGAGCCGGCCCGCGAGGCGGCGCATGGAGAAGCGGGCGAGCCCGTCGGAGTCGAGCAGCCCGACCGCGGCGCCGGTGATCCGGTCCCGGTCCAGTCCGGAGGTGTCCTCGCTGCGCCGTCTGGCCCCGGAGGCGGGCCGCGCGGCCAGCCACACGCTGGTCCGGATGGTCACGGGGTCCGCCGTGGTGGCCATGGAGGCACCCTCCTCAAGACAGGTGGATCGACCCGGAATGCCCGGTCCGCCCTCTTGATGATGCTAGAGGGTGCCCCTCGTGTTGTGGTCGGTTCAGGACGGGGTGAGGTCGTAGAAGGTGGCTCCGCCCACCGTGGTGGGGCGGTAGTTGGCCTTCACCCAGGTCTCGATGGCGCTGCTCGTGCCGCCTCCGGGGCCCCCGCCGCCGCGGGTGACGGCCCGGCCGCCGGCGCCCGTTTCGGCGCCCTCCTCCGTGCCCTGACCGATGAAGTAGTGGATCTTGCCGGCCTTCACGTACGCCTGGAACCGCGCCAGGGTCGGTGACGGGTCGCTGCCGTTGAAGCCGCCGATCGGCATGACCGGCTCGCCCGAGGCCAGCTGGTAGCTCGCGGCGTTCTGCGCACCGACGGCCGCGGCCGCCCAGGTGTAGCGGTCCGCGTCCGCGCGCAGGGCCGCCGTGGCCGCCGCGCTCGTCCTCGTACCGCCCAGCAACCCGCCCATGCCCCCGCCGCCACCCGCGCGGCTCCCGCCGGGAGCGCCGCCGAAGCCGCCGGCGCCGCCCGGGGCGCCCTGGCCCGCGGGCCCGCCGCCCGCCGCCGCACCGCGCCCGGCGCCCAGGCCCGCGCCCCGCGGCGGAGCGCCCTGCGGGAAGCCGGCCCGGCCGGGCCCGCCTTCCGCCCCGGCGAACCGCGGCCCCATGGCGCCCGGCCCCCGGCCGCCCGCGACCGCGGGACCGGCCGTGACGATCGAGCCCGTGTGCGCCGTACCCACCGTGTCCACGGTGTAGGCCAGGGGCCCGGCCAGTACGGCGGCGACGCCCACCGCGGCCGCGACCAGCACGGCCCGGCGTCCGAGGCGGGCACCCACCAGCAGCGCCGCGGCCGCGAGGAGCCCGGCCACCAGCACCGCCCAGCGCAGCCAGGGCAGATGGCCCTCGGCCCGGCCGAGCAGGACGTAGGACCACACCGCGCTCAGGGCGAGGACACCGGACAGGGTGATACCGGCGGCCCGGCCACCCCGCTCCTCCCACAGCACGGCCACTCCCATGCCGGTCAGCGCGGCCACGTACGGCGCCAGCGCCACGGTGTAGTACTCGTGGAAGATGCCCTGCATGTAGCTGAAGACGAGTGCGGTGATCAGCAGGGAGCCGCCCCAGGCCAAGAAGGACGCCCGGGCCATGCCCTCCAGGGAGTCGGTGGCCCGCCGGGCGCGCCAGGTGATCACCAGTCCGGCGACGAGCAGCACCAGGGCAGCGGGCAGCAGCCAGGAGATCTGGCCGCCGATGTTGGCCGAGAAGAGCCGATCGATGCCGGTCTCGCCCCAACCACCGCCCCCGCCGCCACCCGGACCGCCACCGGCCCGCGCGCCGCCACCGACGCTGCCGGTCTCGTCACCGTTGATCCGGCCGAGTCCGTTGTAGCCGAGGGTGAGTTCCAGGAAGGAGTTGTTCTGCGAACCGCCGATGTACGGGCGGGAGGAGGCGGGCCACAGCTCGACGACGGCCACCCACCAGCCTCCGGCGGCCACCATGGCGAGCGCGGCGAGGCCGAGTTGGCCGAGCCTGCGGCGCAGCCGGGTGGGCGCGCAGACGGCGTAGAGCAGGGCGAGCGGCGGCAGGACGACGAACGCCTGGAGGGTCTTGGTGAGGAAGGCGAAGCCGACCGCGACACCGGCCCCGACCAGCCACCTGGTGTGGGCGCCGTCCAGGGCGCGCAGGACGCAGTAGACGGTGACGGTCATCAGCAGGGCCAGCAGGGCGTCGGGGTTGTTGAAGCGGAACATCAGCGCGGCCACGGGGGTGAGCGCGAAGACCGAGCCGCTCAGCAGCCCGGCCACCGGGCCGAACTGGCGGCGTACGGCGGCGTAGAGGACGGCCGTGGTACCGACTCCCATGAGGGCCTGCGGGACCAGGATCTGCCAGCTGCCGAGGCCGAACAGCCGGACGGACAGGGCCATCGGCCACAGGGCGGCCGGCGGCTTGTCGACGGTGATGGAGTTCCCCGCGTCGGAGGAACCGAAGAAGAAGGCCTTCCAGCTCTCGCTCCCCGCCTGGACGGCCGCGGAGTAGAAGGAGTTGGCGTAGCCGGAAGCGCCCAGGTCCCACAGCATGAGGACGGCGGTGACGAGCAGGAGCGCGAGGAACGCGGGGCGCTCCCAGCGGGGCCGCAGCGCGATCGCGGCCGCCGGGGCGCGTTCGGGGAAGGGTGAGTCCAGCAGGGGCACGGCCGCGGTCATCGGAGGGTCTCCTTCACAGGGGCGGAGCGGTCCGGGAAGACCCAGGCGCGCAGGAGCAGGAAGCGCAGCACGGTCGCGGCGAGGTTGGCCGTCACCAGGACGGCCAGCTCGGTGCCGTGCGCGGGAGTCGTGGTGGCCGCGCCGAGGGCGGCCAGGGAGCCGCTGGTCAGGGCCAGCCCGATGGCGAAGACCACCAGGCCCTGGGCCTGGTGGCGCACAGCCCGGTCACGGCCGCGAACGCCGAAGGTCAGTCGGCGGTTCGCGGCGGTGTTGGCGACGGCGGAGAGCAACAGGGCCGCGCCGTTGGCGAGCTGGGGTCCGGCGCCCGCGCGGAAGGCGGAGTAGAGCGCCAGGTAGAGCAGGGTGCTCAGGAGGCCGACCGCGCAGAAGCCCATGAGCTGGCGGGCCAGGCCCCGGGGGACTCCGCTGAGCGCGCGGTCGCGCGGGTCGTCGCCGAAGGGGCGGGCGATCCGGTCGAGGGGGAGGGCGCCGACCGCGAGGGCCCGGCCCACCCGCCAGACCCCTTTGAGGTCCTCGGTGGCGGTGCGGACGATGTGGACCGTGGAGTCCGGGTCGTCCACCCAGTCGACGGGCACCTCGTGGATGCGCAGCCCGGCGCGCTCGGCGAGGACGAGCAGTTCGGTGTCGAAGAACCAGCCGGAGTCCTCCACCAGGGGCAGCAGTCGCTCGGCGACGTCGCGCCGGATCGCCTTGAAGCCGCACTGGGCGTCGCTGAAGCGGGCGGAGAGCGAGGAGCGCAGGATCAGGTTGTAGGCGCGGGAGACGAACTCGCGCTTGGCGCCGCGCACCACCCGCGAGGAGCGGGCGAGCCGGGTCCCGATCGCGAGGTCGGAGTGCCCGGAGATCAGCGGGGCGACCAGTGGGAGCAGGGCGTTGAGGTCGGTGGAGAGGTCCACGTCCATGTAGGCGAGGACCGGCGCGTCGGAGGCGGACCAGACGGTGCGCAGGGCCCGGCCGCGGCCCTTCTCCTCCAGCCGGGTGCTGCGGACTCCGGCGACGGCCCGGGCCAGGGCGTCCGCGACCTCGGGGGTGCGGTCGGTGCTGGCGTTGTCGGCGATGGTGATGCGGAAGGCGTAGGGGAAGGTGCGCGTCAGGTGCTCGTGGAGCCGGCGCACGCAGGGGCCGAGGTCCTTCTCCTCGTTGAAGACCGGGATGACCACGTCGAGTACGGGCGCGCCGGGCACGGGGGCGAGCGGTGCCCGGGCGGGCAGGGTCCCCGTCCCGGGGAAGAGGTCGGTTGGCATGCACCGACTCTCGCGGGGCGGGCTGTCACGGCTGTGTGGTGAGCCTGTGGCCCGTCTGTGAGTGGCCGGCCGGTGCGTCCACGGCCGCCGGATGTCCGGGCTCGGTGTGGAGGGGGAGCCGGACCTCGAAGCGGGTCCGTCCGGGCGCGCTGCGGACGCCGACCGTCCCGCCGTGGGCCGAGACGACGGCCTGCACGATGGCGAGCCCGAGCCCGGTGGAGCCCGCGTGGCGGGAACGGGAGGCGTCGCCGCGCGCGAAGCGCTCGAAGACGTGGGGGAGCAGTTCGCTCGGGATGCCGGGGCCGTTGTCCTCGATCTCGACGCGGACGGAGGTTGTTTCACGTGAAACACGGGCGGTGACGGTGGTGCCGGGCGGGGTGTGGGTGCGGGCATTGGCCAGCAGGTTCACCAGGACCTGCTGGATCCGGGCCGGATCGGCGGCCACCGGGGCCGCCTCGGACGGCAGCTCCAGTCTCCAGTGGTGTTCGGGTCCGGCCGCGCGGGCGTCGCTGACGGCGTCCACGACCAGGGGTGCCAGGTCCGTGGCGGCGTAGGACAACGGGCGGCCCGCGTCGAGCCGGGCCAGCAGCAGCAGGTCTTCGACCAGCCCGGTCATCCGGGTCGCCTCGGACTCGATCCGGCCCAGGGCGTGCCGGGTGTCGGGTCCGGGTTCCTCGCGGCCCCGGCGGGTGAGTTCGGCGTACCCGCGGATGGAGGCCAGCGGGGTGCGCAGTTCGTGGCTCGCGTCGGCGACGAACTGCCGGACGCGGGTCTCGCTCTGTTGGCGGGCGGTGAGCGCGGCGGAGACGTGGCCGAGCATCCGGTTGAGGGCGGCGCCGACCTGGCCGACCTCGGTCCGGGGATCCGCCTCCGCCTCCGGGACCCGCTCGTCGAGGGCGGGCTCGCCGCTGTGCAGGCGCAGTTCCGATACCCGGGTCGCGGTGGCGGCGACCCGGCGCAGCGGCCGCAGGGCCACGGCGACCAGCGCCTGCCCGGCGAGGGAGGCGGCGATCAGGCCGGCGAGGGTGACGCAGACCTCCACGCCGATCAGGGTGTTCACGGTGGAGTCGACCCCGTCGAGGGGGAAGCCGAGCACGAGGCTGCCGTCGGCGGCGGTGAGCACGCGGTAGTTGCCCAGGCCGTGCAGCCGTACGTCGACGGGCCGCTCCTCCCCCGACCTGGCCTTCCCGGCTGCCTCCAGCAGGGCCTTGGTCTGGGGATCGGTGAGCGTCTGGCGGTGGTCGGGGGCGGGGCCGTCGGCGGGCACGCTACGGGCCGCCGCGATGACCTTGCCGTCCGAGTCGAGGCGCACTCCGGCCGCGCCGAAGGGGCTGCCGGGTCCCAGGACGAAGGCGAGGGTGTCCCGCGTGGGCTTCTCGGCTCCGGGTCCCCGGGAGGCCATGTTCACCGAGGTGGTGAGCTGACGGTCGAGCTGACCCACGAGGTAGGAGCGCAGGACCAGGATGGTGACGGTACCGATGGCCGCGCCCACCACCGCGATGAGCAGCACGGCCGAGACGACGAGCCGGGTCCGCAGGGACCAGGGCCGCCGACCGGGGATCCGCAGCGCCACTATTCGCTCGGCTTGATCAGGTATCCGGCGCCGCGCCGGGTGTGGATCAGCGGCGGGAGGCCGGGGCCGCTCTCCAGCTTGCGCCGCAGGTAGGAGATGTACAGCTCGACCACGTTGGCCTGGCCGCCGAAGTCGTAGGACCACACGCGGTCCAGGATCTGCGCCTTGCTGAGCACCCGGCGCGGGTTGCGCATGAGGTAGCGCAGCAGCTCGAACTCGGTGGCGGTCAGGTGGATCTCCCGACCGCCCCGGCTCACCTCGTGGCTGTCCTCGTCGAGCCGCAGGTCGCCCACGGCCAGCACGGATTCGCCGCGCGCGGCCTGGGCCGCGCCGGAGCGGCGGACCAGACCCCGCAGCCGGGCGACCACCTCTTCCAGGCTGAAGGGCTTGGTGACGTAGTCGTCGCCGCCCGCCGTCAGACCGGCGATGCGGTCCTCGACCGAGTCCTTCGCGGTGAGGAAGAGCACCGGGACCTGCGGGAGCCGGCGGCGCAGCTGGCCGAGGACGGCCAGCCCGTCCATGTCCGGGAGCATGATGTCGAGGACGACCACGTCGGGATGGAACTCCGCCGCTGTCCGCACCGCACCCGCTCCGTCACCCGCGCTGCGGACCTCACACCCCTCGTAGCGCAGGGCCATGGACAGCAGCTCGGACAGCGATGCCTCGTCGTCCACGACGAGGACCCGGCACGGGCCGCCATCGGGCCGGACGAGGGCCATGGGGTTGCTGGTGGACGTGGACGCGTGGGAAGTGGTCGTCGCAGTCATGGCGCCCACGCTCGCCTGCGCCGGTGAAAGCCCCCTTGGCCCTTTCTGTGATTCTCCTGAGAATCCCCTCTCCGATGCTCAGGAGAGGTCGAAGAGCCGGGCGGCGTTGTCGTGGCAGACGGCGCGCAGCCAGTCGTCCCCGAGGCCGAGCCCTTCGAGGGCGGCCAGCTGGTGTTCGTAGGGGTAGGGGATGTTCGGGAAGTCGGTGCCGAGCAGGATCCGGTCGCCGAGCGCCGCGAGCCGCCCGAGCTCGCGGACCGGGAAGGGGCTCATCCGCTCGGAGAAGTCGGTGAAGGCCATGGTGGTGTCGAAGCGGACCTCGGGGTGGCGGTCGGCGAGGTCCAGGAACTCGGTGTACTCCGGCATCCCCATGTGCGCGATGACCAACGGCAGCCGGGGGTACCGGGCGAGCAGCCGGGCCAGCGGCTCGGGCCCGGTGAAGGCGGCCGGGGTGGGCATGGAACCGCAGTGGATCACCGTGGGGACACCGGCTTCGGCGAGCAGCCCCCAGACGGGGTCGAGCAGCTCGTCGTTCGGGTCGTAGGCGCCGACCTGGAGGTGTGCCTTGAAGACGCGGGCGCCGCCCTCCACCGCCCGGCGCACGTACTCCTCGGCCCCCGCCTCGGGGAAGAAGGTCGCGGTGTGCAGGCAGTCGGGGGTGCGGGCGGCGAACTCCGCGGACCAGGAGTTGAGCCAGGCGGCCATGGCGGGCTTGTGCGGGTACAGCATCGCCGTGAAGGCCCGGACGCCGAACTCCCGCAGCAGGTCGACCCGGTACCGCTCCTCGTGCCGGTAGGTGATGGGCCATCGCGTGCCGGTCAGCGGACCGACGGCGTCGAAGTAGTCCCACACCTTGGCCAGCACGCGTTCGGGCATGAAGTGCGTGTGGACGTCGATCAGCCCGGGGAGCCCGAGCCGCTCCCGGAAGGCACGGACCGACCCGGTCGTACCGGGCGCGGCCGCCGCGCCGCTCAACTGGTTGCTCATGGCACCCACCTTCGGCGGCGGCCCCCTCGCGTGTCCATGCCCGGGGTCAGAAGAGCCCGTCCTGCTCGGCGGCGGGCGGGGGCGCGAGGTCCGTCCACGGCGCGGGCACGGGCGGGTGCGACCCCTCCGGGGCGACGAGCGCCCAGCCGGCCAACAGCCGGGTGTCGACCACGAGCCCGTCGGCGAAGTGCAGGTCCGGCCCGGCCGCGCCCACCAGCAGTCCGTCGACGGCTCCGCCGGGGATCATCCCGGTGATCACCCGCGCGGGCACCGGCAGGGCGTCCAACCGGAACAGCCCGGCGTGGTCGGCGACCTCGCACCCCGTGCGCTCCAGCGATTCGGGCCAGTCGGCGAGCGCGCCGGCCCGCGCGTGCAGGTCGGCCACCTCCCGGGCCCGCTCCTCGGCGGGTGGCAGCTGAGCCCGTACGGCGCGCTTGCGGGCGTAGGCGATCCGGTCGGGCACCCCGAGGGCGGCCCGCAGCAGCTCCTCGGTGCGCCGGGCCGCCATCAACGGTCCGCGTCCGAGCCAGCTCCAGGTCACCGCGCCCTGCTCGCGCAACCGGTCCGGACCGCGCTCCTCGGCGGTGATGCCGACCTTGACCAGGCCGGGCCCGAACCAGGCGAGGTAGACGCGGTAGGTGCGCGGATCCGCGACGTTGGTGTCGGCGGCCACCGAGAAGGACCGGTCCAGCCTGGCGCACTCGGGGCACTGGGCGTTGCCCGCGCGCTCGGAGACGGTGGCGGCGGTGGGACACGGCGTCCGCTTCCCGGCCCGGCGGACGCCGAGGCAGCGCCGCTCGCCCCGGCCGACGAAGGACAGGCGCTGCCCGTAGGCGAGCACGCTCCTGCGCTCGTCGGCTCCGGGCCCCGGGCCGCGGCCCTCGGCGTACCAGCCGATGGAGGGCTGCCCGCCGCTCCATCCCATGCCGGTGCACCGCCAGGTCACAGCGGGAGCGGCCGCTCGAAGAAGGTCTCCAGGACCACGGTCGCCTGGGTGCCGCTCACGCCCTCGATGGCGTAGAGCCTGCGCAGCACGTCCTGGAGCCGCTCGGTCGTGGCCGTACGGACCTTGACCAGGACCGAGGCGGTGCCCGCGATGATGTGGGCCTCCTGGATCTCCGGGATCGCCGCGAAGGCGGCCGCGGACTCACCCATCCAGGCGGTGGAATCGACGTGGACGTAGGCGAGGACCCCGCTGCCGACGGCCGCGGGGTCCACGTCGATGGTGGTCCGGCGGATGACCCCGCGCTCGCGCAGCTTGCGCACCCGCTCGTGGGTGGCCCCGGCGGAGAGCCCGACGGCCGTGCCGAGGGCGGCGTAGGACTGTCCGGCGTCCTCCTGCAGCCGCAAGATCAACGCCCGGTCGATGTCGTCCACGTGTGCCTACCGCCCCGCCGGTGTCCCGCGGATCCCGGCGACTCCGGCGACCCCTCACCGAGACGGTACCCCATCCTGCAATACCACCATCGGGCCAAATTTCATTCGGCCCGCTCTCGCTAGCGGGCGACGAACTGCGTCAGGATCGCCTGGACCTCATAGATGTCGACGCCCTTGGTGAAGGTCTTCTGGAGGGGCGCCGCGGTGCCCGAGATCCAGATCTTCAGCTCGGCGTCCAGATCGAAGTGCCCGGCCGTCTCCACCGAGAAGTGCGTGATGCTGCGGTAGGGCACCGAGTGGTACTCCACCTTCTTGCCCGTGATCCCCTGCTTGTCGACCAGCACGAGCCGCCGGTCGGTGAAGAGGATCGTGTCGCGTATCAACAAGTACGCGGCGTGCACCTGCTCCCCGTGCCCCAGCAGCCGCGCGTAGTCCCGCTGCGCCGACACGGGGTCGACCGTGTGCGCGTTCCCGAACAGACCCATGAGGGCCCCCCTCGTTCCGTTGACAGGCTCACCGACAGGTTCAACGCAAGAGGCCCCCTGGATTTCTCCAGGGGGCCTCTTGGGCTGTGCACTCGGCAGGATTCGAACCT
Organism: Streptomyces sp. NPDC028419; assembly: GCF_055565515.1. Taxonomy (NCBI): domain Bacteria; kingdom Bacillati; phylum Actinomycetota; class Actinomycetes; order Kitasatosporales; family Streptomycetaceae; genus Streptomyces; species Streptomyces sp. NPDC028419. The sequence goes on from NZ_JBVHUE010000001.1 coordinate 104,022, forward strand.
GCAACCTTCTGATCCGTAGTCAGATGCTCTATCCGTTAAGCTACGAGTGCTTGTGCTTCCCGGGGTTTTGCGCCCCGTTGGCCTTGCGAGAACAACAATACATGGACCTCGGCGGGACGCGAAATCCATTAGCCACATGGCCCCTGACCTGCGGAAACGCCCTGGAACGGGTGATTCCCCGGCGGGTGTCCCCCGCGCCTCCACGGCTCGGACAGCGAGGGTCTGCGCCGCCTCCCGCACCCGGAACGCACCGACCGCGCCCCGAACGCACCGAAGCCCCGGTCCAAGAGGACCGGGGCTTCGGTGAGGTGCGGAGGCGGAGGGATTTGAACCCTCGATGGGGGGTAAGCCCCAAACCGCATTAGCAGTGCGGCGCCATAGACCGGACTAGGCGACGCCTCCAGCACACCCCCGCGTACGAAGGTGCGTGCAGATGATGACACAGGCGCAGGGCCGCTCACCAATCCGCTCTTACGGTACTAGGCAGCAAGCCCCCAGGGCAAAGCCTTAAGAGCACGCATTGCCCACGGAACATCGGGGCGGGCGCGTCGTTGGGCAGGCGTACGACGTACGGACGACCTGGAGTGCCCCATGCTGCGTCTCGCCGCCTTCGCCGTCACCACCTCCGCCCTGGCCGCCGCCGCCACCGGACCCCTCCCACCGCTGCCCCTGGGCCTGCTCGCGCCACCCGACCGGCTCACCGTCAGCGTGTCCTCCACCGGCAATCCGCGCGCGGACGGGGAGTACCGACTGGAGTGCGGTCCGCCGCCGAGCGGTACGCACCCGCAGGCGGCCAAGGCGTGCGCGCGGCTCGCCGAACTCGCCAAGGAACGCAAAGACCCCTTCGCCCCGGTCTCGAAGCGGCAGCTCTGCACCCAGCAGGACGGCGGGCCGGCGACCGCCCGGGTCACCGGAACCTGGCACGGACACGAGGTGAACGCCCGGTTCGACCGCAGCAACGGGTGCGAGATCCGTCGGTGGAACGACTTGGAACCTCTGCTTCCGAGTGCGCGTTCCTGACCAGGGAGGATGCGGTCGGGATGCGGGATATGCCCGACTCGGGCATCGCATCCGCCGCCCCGCCGGGGGGAGGTGGCCTTAGACTCCTCCCGTGACATGCCGGTAGTCGTGGTCAGGGAGGAAGCTCGTCGTGAGCAGCAGGCCATCCCGAGGCGCTGCTCGCCTCGCAGCAATACTCGACGCTCTTCCTGACGCACTGTTGCTCGTGAACGCCAACGGCACAGTCGTCAACGCCAATTCGATCGCGCTCGAGATGCTGGAGAGTCCCGGAACGGGACTCGTGGGGCGCGGAGTGCTCGACCTCCTGCCCGGATTCGACTCGAAGCTGATCCCGGGTTCCATGCGCCGTCCCGACGAGGACAAGGAACAGCGCGCCACGCCGACGCGCATGGTCGCGCGCCGCACCGACGGCAGCGAGTTCCCGGTCGAGGTCACCAGCGCCAACCTCGACGGCCGCGACGCCTACCGCGACCCGAGCCCCGGTTACACGGGCGACGAGCTGCTGATGCTCGTCGTCCGTGACCTCACGGGAACCCTCGACACCGAGAACGAGCTGGCCCGCTCGCAGCGCCAGACCGAGATGATCCTGCGCGCCGCCGCCGAGGGCGTCGTCGGCACGGACACCGAGGGACGCGTGGTGCTGGTCAATCCGGCCGCCGCGCAGATCCTCGGATACCGCGCGACCGACCTGGGCAACCGCGAACTGCACGGCCTGATCCAGCACTCGCGCGCCGACGGTTCCCCGTTCCCCTTCGACGAGTCCCCGCTCGCCGACACCCTGCGCAGCGGACGCAAGCACCGGGTGCGCGGACAAGTGCTGTGGAACAAGAGCGGCAAGCCCGTCGCCGTCGACCTGACGACCTCACCGGTGCGCGACGGAGAGCTGCTGGTGGGGGCCGTGATGACCTTCACCGACCGGCGCCCCTACGACGCCCTGGCGGCGCGCCACGCGCAGCTGCTGGCGGTCCTCGGCGACTCCCTGCGGGGCCCGCTGGAGGAGCTGCGGGGCGAACTGGCCACCCTGGCCGCGGACGACGCCGGGCAGTTGTGGCCCGAGGCGAACCAACTGCTGCACCACCTGTCGGCGGGCTACGCCCGGATGACCACGCTGGTCGACAACGTGCTGGGCTTCCAGCGGCTGGACGCGGGCACCGAGAAGCTCGCGAAGAAGAAGGTGCTGATCGACGGGGTCGTCACGGCCGGCGTCGACGGAGCGGTCGAACTGATCGGGCCGGGGCGCGTGCAGTTCGCCGTCCACGCCCCGACCATCGAGGCCGAGGTGGACGCGGACCGGATCTCCACGGCGCTGGCCCACCTGATCGCGGACGTCGCCGGGGTGGACGCCACCGGCAAGACCCCTCAGGGCAGTGGCTACACGGACTCGACGATCGTGGTCGCCGCCGCGCAGCGCGGCGAGGTCGTACGGATCGAGGTGCGCGGCCCGTACAGCGGCGGCAACGCGGTGCACGAGCCGATCGTGCGGGGCATCGTGGCCGCGCACGGCGGAGTCCTCCAGACCGTGAAGGTGCCCGGCGCGCCCGGCGGTGCGTTCGTCCTGGAACTTCCCCTGGGGGCGGGGGCGGGCACGGTGACCCTGCCGGACCCGCCGCCCGAGCCCGCGGCGGTCGGCCGGGGCAAGGACGACGCGGGCAAGGACGGCGCGGGGGACGGTCCCGGTGGCCGTCGGGCCCGGCGCGGCGTGGACGCCTTCCTCGACGACGAGGTCCGTTCCGGTCAGCCCGCCGCGGCAGAGCCCGGTTCGGGCGGCGCGCTCGCGCTGCCGTCCGGGCGGCGCCGCGCGGGCGATGCCGTGGACGCCGCCGACGCCCCCGCGGGCGGCGGTCTGGCCCCGTCCCCGGTGAACCCGGCCGGTCTCGGTACGGGTCGCCGGCGCGGCCGTGCCGGTGACGGCGACAGCGGTGACGCGGAGGGCGCCACCGGCGGCAACGGACCCGCGGACGGCCCGGCCCGGCGGCCGGTGCCCCCGCAGGGCATGCCCGCCCTCCCGCCCGCTCCCGTGCAGGGACCGCCCGGCGAGGCCCCCGCGGGCCGCCGCCGCGCGCTGGGCCCCGCGCAGGGCAACGACGCGGCGGACCGCCCCTCACAGCCGGTGCCCGCCACGGGCCTGGCGCCCGCGGCTCCCGTACCCGGCACCGGGACCAGCAACGCCGGTGTCCGGCGGGCGCTCGGCAGCCCGCAGCCCCTCGCCCCGCAGGCCGCCGCACCGCAGGCGGCCGCCGCTCCGCAGGCTGCCGTTCCGCAGGCCCCCCTCGCGCCCCCGGCACCGGCCAAGGCCGCGCCGCCGGTCACGGCGGAGCCCGACGCTTCCCCCGAGTCGCCCACCGGGCGCCGCCGGGCCCTACCGGCCACCCCCGCCTGGCCGGTCCCTGCCGCGCGGACCGCTCCCGAGGAGGAGGAGCCGGCCGCCTCGGTGGCGCTGCCCGGTGCCCGGCAGTCCGCGGACACCGCGGCCCAGGCTCCGGCCGGCCAGCCGATCAGCGTGCGCCCCCTGGGCAGCACCCTGGGCCAGGGCATTGCCGTGGACTCCGGCTCCGGCCGCAGGCGGCGGCTGTCCGAACCCGCGCCCCAGGGTCGGGCCTTCGCCATAGGAGCACCCGAAGCCGGCGCCGCGGAGGGCCCCGAGCCGCTCGACGGGCCCGGTGGCGCCGTCGAGGTGGTCAACCGGCCCGCACCGCGCCCGATGGACGACGAGCTGCCGCCCGAGCCGCTGGACAACCCGCGGCGACTGTTGGTCTGGCCCGCCCCGGACGTACAGACCGAACAGGCGCTGAGCGAGCGCGGCTACCGCCCGGTGATCGTGCACTCGCGCGAGGAAGTGGACGCGCAGATCGCCGCGTTCCCCGCCGCGCTGTTCGTGGACCCGCTGACCGGACCCATCACCCGGACCGCTCTTCAGTCACTGCGCCAGGCCGCCGTCGCCGCCGAGGTGCCCGTCCTGGTGACGGCCGGGCTGGGGCACGCGACGCGCGAAGCGGCGTACGGCGCGGATCCCGCCGTGCTCCTCAAGGCGCTCGCTCCGCGCGACAGCGAGCAGCACCCCTCCCGCGTGCTGCTGATCGAGCAGCACGACGAGATCGCCACCGCGCTCACCGCCGCCCTGGAGCGGCGCGGGATGCAGGTGGCGCGGGCGGGCGCCGACACCGACGCGGTGGACCTGGCCAGCCGGATGCGGCCGAACCTCGTGGTCATGGACCTGATGCAGGTCCGTCGACGGCGGGCCGGGATCGTGGACTGGCTGCGCGCCAACGGGCAGTTGAACCGGACCCCGCTCGTCGTCTACACGACGGCCGGGATCGACCCGTCCGAGTTGCCGCGGCTGGGCTCGGGCGAGAGCGTGCTGTTCCTCGCCGAACGGTCCACCACGGCGGAGGTGCAGGGCCGCATCGTGGACCTGCTCGCCAAGATCGGGACCAATTAGCCACCCTGGTCCGATGGCCATCATCGACACGACCGAGCACACCGTCCCCGCCGACAACGGAGAGGTGAGCCTCCTCATCGCCCGGCAGGTGGAGCCGGGCCACGAGGAGGCGTTCGAGGTCTGGGCGCGCGGGATCCTGGAGACCGCGGCGACCTTCCCGGACCACCTCGGGTACGGCTTGTTCCGCCCGGCGACCGAGGGCGGGCCGTGGTTCCTCGTCCACCGCTTCCGCCATCAGGCGGCCTTCCAGCGGTGGCAGGACTCCGCCGAGCGGTCCGAGTGGTTCGCCAACTGCCACGGCCATCACCACACCGAGATAGCCCGGCGCGAACTGCACGGCATGGAGACGTGGTTCGCCAAGCCCGGTACCACCCGGCCGGCGCCGCCGCGCTGGAAGATGGCGGTCAGTTCGGGCCTGGCCATCTTCCCGATCTCGCTGCTCGGCAACGCGCTGCTCGGGCCCTACCTCGTGAACGTGCACTTCGTGCTGCGGACGGCCGCCTTCGCCGTCGTCTTCAGCACCCTGATGACGTACGTCGCGATGCCCGCCGTCAGCAAACTGCTGCGGCCGTGGCTCACGCGCGGCTGACCCGGCGGGCCCGGAGCCGTCCGGGCCCCCCGTGGTCAGCCGCGGGGCCGGCTAGTCGAGCGTGGCGACGTCCAGGGCGCCTTCCGCGTACTGCTTGCGGATCACCTTCTTGTCGAACTTGCCCACGCTCGTCTTCGGTACGGACTCGATGATCGACCAGCGCTCCGGCAGCTGCCACTTGGCGATGGACAGGGCGAGGAAGGCCCGCAGGCCGGCGTAGTCAACCGTCGCGCCCTCCTTGAGGACCACCGTGGCCAGCGGCCGCTCGCCCCACTTCTCGTCCGGGACGGCCACCACGGCCGCCTCGGCGACCTCTGGGTGGGCCATGATGGCGTTCTCCAATTCGACGCTGGAGATCCATTCCCCGCCGGACTTGATGACGTCCTTGGCCCGGTCCGTCAGCGTCAGGAAGCCATCGGGGCTGATCACGCCGACGTCACCCGTCTTGAGCCAGCCGTCGGCGCTGAACTTGTCCTCGGGACGCAGCGGTTCGCCCGTCGCACCGCCGAAGTAGGCGCCCGCGATCCAGTTGCCGCGCACCTCCAGCTCGCCGGCGGACTCGCCGTCCCAGGGGAGCACGTCGCCGCCCGGGCCGACGAGCCGCGGTTCCACGCCCGCCGGGAAGCGTCCCTGGGTGAGACGGTAGGGCCACTCCTCCTCGGCGCTCAGACCGGCCGGCGGGTGGGCCATGGTGCCCAGCGGGGAGGTCTCGGTCATGCCCCAGGCGTGGCATACGCGGACGCCGAGCTTGTCGTACGCCTCCATGAGGGAGGGCGGGCAGGCCGAGCCGCCGATGGTCACGTGCTTCATGGAGGTCAGGTCGCGCGGGTGCGCGGTGACCTCGGCGAGCAGCCCCTGCCAGATCGTGGGGACGGCCGCCGCGTGCGTGGGGCGCTCGCGCTCGATCATCTCGGCGAGCGGAGCGGCCTGCAGGAAGCGGTCCGGCATCAGCATGTTGATGCCGGTCATGAAGGTGGCGTGCGGCAGGCCCCAGGCGTTGACGTGGAACTGCGGGACCACGATGAGGCTGGTGTCGCGGTCGGTCAGGCCCATCGACTCGGTCATGTTGACCTGCATGGAGTGCAGGTAGATGGAGCGGTGGGAGTAGATGACGCCCTTGGGGTCCCCGGTGGTGCCGGAGGTGTAACACATGGCGGCGGCATGGCGTTCGTCCAGCTCCGGCCAGGCGTAGGTGTCCGGGCGGCCGGCCAGCAGGTCCTCGTACTCGTGCACCTGGACGCCCAGACCGTCGAGCACCGAGCGGTCACCGATGCCCGACACCACGACGTGGTCGATGGTGGGCAGGTGCGGCAGCAGCGGAGCCAGCAGCGGCAGCAGGGTGCCGTTGACGAGCACGACCCGGTCGACGGCGTGGTTCACGATGAAGACCAGCTGCTCGGGGGGCAGCCTGAGGTTCAGGGTGTGCAGGATCGCCCCCATGGAGGGGATCGCGAAGTACGCCTCCACGTGCTCGGCGTTGTTCCACATCAGCGTCGCCACGCGGTCGTCCTGCTGAACACCCAGCTCGTCCCGCAGGGCGTTGGCCAGCCGGGTGGCTCGGACACCGATCTCCGCGAAGCTGCGCCGGTGCGGCTCGGCCTCCCCGGTCCAGGTCGTGACCTGGGACTTTCCGTGGATCGTCATGCCGTGTCGAAGTATGCGGCTGACAAGCAGTGGTACGTCCTGCATGGTGCTCAGCAAAGCGTCCTCCCGGTGGGCGCTGCAGCGCTGCGGCGGCTACGGATGCTGCCGATTCTGCTCACGTACCGCTCGGCATGTCACTACCCGGAGAGGGAGAGTCGCTGTTTCACGTGAAACATCAGCGGACCGGGGTCAGCTCCGGATCCTCGCGCAGCTTGACCAGGGCCCGGGAGACGGCGCTCTTGACCGTGCCGACCGAGACCCCGAGCAGCTCGGCGGTCTGGGCCTCGCTCAGGTCCTCGTAATAGCGCAGCACCACCATGGCCCGCTGCCGGTCGGGCAGCCGGGTCACCGCGCGCCACATCGCGTCGCGCAGTGCCTGCGCCTCGGCGGGATCGGCGGCCGGCGCCACGTCCGTCTCGGGCAGCTCGTCGCAGGAGAACTCGTCGACCTTGCGCTTGCGCCACTGGGAGGTGCGGGTGTTGACCAGGGTCCGGCGGACGTAGCCGTCGAGGGCCCGGTGGTCCTCGATCCGGTCCCACGCGACGTAGGTCTTGGCGAGGGCCGTCTGCAGCAGGTCCTCGGCATCGCACGGGTTGGCGGTCAGCGAGCGCGCCGTACGCATCAGGGACGTCCCCCGGGTCCGTACGTACGACGAGAACGACGGGTACGACGGGTGCGACCGGTACGACGACGGGTGCGACGACTGGTTCGATGCGTACGTGCACACTGGCGTGGTCATACCCCCACGCTAGGAGCGGCGGCAGCTCGGGGGATCGGCCGCAGGTGCCGAAACCGCGTCCCTCTCAGGTTGTAGGCCGGGGGTTTCCCCCACCTCCTGTAGGTGGAGGAGGCGGGGGACCGCGCACCTGGCGCTCCGCGGCCTACCCCGCCCGGGCCCCGGAGCCGTCCTAGGTCCTGTCGTCAAAGTGCCGTCGTCGCCCGAAGGGCGGCCCCGCGGCGTCTGGTGCGTGCTCTCGCCGTGCCGGGCGGAAGCCCGCGTACTGGACGTACTTGGCTTTCGCCCGGTGCGGCGAGAGTGCGTGCCAGGCGTCGCGAGGCAGACGGCACTTTGACGACAGGGCCTAGGCGTCGACACCCAGGACCAGGCCGGAGGTCGGCACCCCGGTTCCGGCCGTGACCAGGGCGTGGGCCGCGCCCGCGACCTGGTTGACCGAGCTGCCGCGCAGCTGGCGCACCGCCTCGGCGATGCCGTTCATGCCGTGCAGGTACGCCTCGCCGAGCTGGCCACCGTGGGTGTTGAGGGGGAGCGCGTCGGCGGCGACGTAATCGGCGGCCTCCCCCGGCTTGCAGAAGCCGAACTCCTCCAACTGCATCAGCACGAAGGGCGTGAAGTGGTCGTAGAGGATGGCGACGTCGATGTCGGAGGGGCGCAGCCCGCTGGTCCGCCACAGCTGCCGGGCCACCACGTCCATCTCCGGCAGGCCAGTGAGGTCGTCCCGGTAGAAGCTCGTCATCGCCTCCTGGCGGCGCCCCGCCCCCTGTGCCGCCGCGGTGATGACGACGGGTGCCCGGCGCAGCTCGCGGGCCCGCTCCACGCTCGTGACGACGATCGCCTGACCGCCGTCCGTCTCCTGGCAGCAGTCCAGCAGCCGCAAGGGCTCGACGATCCAGCGCGAGGCGGCGTGATCGGCGAGGGTGATCGGCTTGCCGTGGAACCAGGCGGCCGGGTTGGTGGCGGCGTGCCGGCGGCCGGTGACGGCCACGTGTCCGAAGGCCTCGGGGGTCAGCCCGTACGCGTGCAGGTAGCGCTGCGCGGCCATCGCCACCCAGGAGGCCGGGGTGAGCAGGCCGAAGGGCAGGGACCAGCCGAGCGCCGCGCCCTCCGCGGACGGCTCGCGCTGCTGCACCCCGGACCCGAAGCGACGGCCGCTGCGCTCGTTGAAGGCGCGGTAGCAGACGACGACCTCGGCGACTCCGGTCGCCACGGCCAGCGCGGCCTGTTGCACGGTGGCGCAGGCCGCCCCGCCGCCGTAGTGGACGCGGGAGAAGAAGGACAGTTCCCCGATGCCGGCGGCCTGGGCGACGGTGATCTCGGGGCTGGTGTCCATCGTGAAGGTGACCATGCCGTCCACATCGGCGGGGGTGAGCCCCGCGTCGTCGAGCGCGGCGTGCACGGCCTCGACGGCGAGGCGCAGTTCGCTGCGTCCCGAGTCCTTGGAGAACTCGGTCGCGCCGATCCCGGCGATGGCGGCGCGGCCCCCGAGGGAGTCCCGGGCGTGGACGCTCATGCCGCGCCCTCCGCCAGGGTCGCGGTGACCGTGCCGGTGACGTGGTGGCCGATGCCGTTGGCGCCGACCACCTTGATCTCGACGGTGTCCTCGGCGACGGCGGTGACCGTACCGGTGAGGGTCATCGTGTCGCCCGGATAGTTCGGCGCGCCGAGGCGGATCGCCACCCTGCGCAGCACGACGCTCGGCCCGAGGTGGTCGGTGACGTAGCGGCCGACCAGCCCGTTGGTCGTCAGGATGTTCATGAAGATGTCCGGAGAGCCCTTCTCCCGCGCCAGCGAAGCGTCGTGGTGCACGTCCTGGTAGTCGCGGGAGGCGATCGCGCCCGCGACGATCAGCGTGCGCGTGACCGGTATCTCCAGCGGCGGCAGGCTGTCGCCCACCCTCATCGCGTCGGCTCTCATCCCTCAGCCCTCCTGCGCCAGTACGGCGCCCAGTTCCGCCAGTAGTTCGCTGCCACAGCCGAGGTACGCGTCCAGCTGGCGCCCCCAGAGGAAGTGCCGGTGTACGGGGTGGTCCAGGTCGGCGCCCATCCCGCCGTGCAGGTGCTGGCCCGCGTGCACGACCCGCTTGCCCGCTTCCGAGGCCCACCAGGCGGCGGTCAGCGCGTGCTCGTGCGCGGGGAGCCCTTGGTCGATGCGCCACGCCGCCTCGTACGCCGTCACCCGGATGGCCTCGGTGTCCATGTACGCGTCCGCGGCGCGCAGCATGACCCCCTGGTTGGTGGAGAGCGGGCGGCCGAACTGCTCGCGTTCGCCGGTGTGGGCGACGGCCCGGGCCAGCGAGCCCGCGCAGACGCCCGCCTGGAGGCCGGCGAAGGCGGTGCGCGCGCTCGCGAGCACCGCCGCGTAGGCGTCGCCGTCCCCGCCCGCGTCGCCGGCACCGCCGTCGCCGAGTCGTTCGGCTTCGGCGCCGTCCAGGACCAGCCGACCGGCCGACCACGGGGCGGTGGTCTCCTGCGGGACCGTCTCGGCACCGGGTGCGTCCGCCCGCACGAGCCACAGCTGCCGGTCGGCGCTCGGGACCAGGACGTGCGTGGCATCGCGCAGCCACGGCACGGCCTGGGCCGACCCGGTCAGCCGGCCGTGCGCGTCCGCGGTGAATCGGCCGCGCGCCGGGAAGGCGCCGGTGGCCACCGCCTCGCCGGCGGCGAGTGCGGGCAGCAGCCGGGCGCGCTGCTCGGCGCTGCCGTGGGCGGCGACGGCGAGCAGCCCGTACGTGCAGGTGGCGGCGAAGGGGACCTGGGCGGTGGTGCGGCCCTGCTCCTCCAGCAGCAGCACCAGGCCGAGCAGTCCGACCTCCTCGACCGCCGCGATCAGCCCGGACCCCGCCAGGGCCTTCCACAGTTCGGCGTCGGTCCCGGTGCCCGCGGCGGCGAGGCGCTCGTGGGTCGCCAGGTCCCGGAAGATCTGCGCGGCGAGACCGATGGCGGCGGCCTGCTCCTCGGTGGGCCGGAAGTCCATCAGCCCTCACTCCCCCGGAAGACGGGCAGTTCCAGTTCCTCGTCGACCCGCAGGAACTCCAGCTGGACGGGCATGCCGATGCGCACCTTGTCGTAGGGGACGCCGGTGATGTTGCTGACCATCCGGACGCCTTCGGCGAGTTCCACGACCGCCACCGCGTACGGGGGGTCGAAGGCGGGGAAGGGCGGGTGGTGCATGACGACGTAGCTGAAGACCGTTCCGGCGCCGGACGCCTCGACGGTGTCCCAGTCCAGGCCGGCGCAGTCGTTGCAGCCCGGGAGCCAGGGGAAGCGGAGGGCCGCGCAGGAGGCGCAGCGCTGGATGAGCAGCCGGTGTTCCTGGACCCCGTCCCAGAAGCCCCGGTTGTCGCGGTTGACGACGGGGCGGGGGCGCAGGGCCTTGGCCTTGGCTTGGGCCTGAGCCGGGTCTTCGCGTCGGGGGGCGGGGGCGGGGGCGTACTTCAGGATGCGGAAGCGGTGGGTGCCGGCGGGTTCGCCGCCGGCGCGGACGTCCATCCGGGTCGTCACGAAGTGCCCGGTGCCCAGCTTGGTGGTCTTGCGGGGGGAGACGGATTCGATCACGGCGTCGAAGGTGACCTCGTCGCCGGGCCGCAGGGGTCGCAGGTACTCCTGCTCGCAGTCGGTGGCGACCACGGAGGTGAATCCGGCGCCGTCGAGGAGGACGAACAGCTCGTCGTAGGCGGAGGAACGGTCGGTGTGGCCGGAGAGCCCGCCCATCGTCCAGGCCTGGAGCATGGTGGGCGGAGCCACCGCGTCGGGACCGGTGTAGGCCGGGTTGGTGTCGCCCATCGCCTCGCACCAATGCCGGATCATCGGCTCGTTGACCGCGTCCTTGCCCCGGCCCGAGGTGGCCGCGGCCCGCCCCTCGAAGGCCTTGAGCAGCGGGTACAGCGCGTCCGCCGGCCCGCCTCCGGTCTCCGTCCGCTCTTGTCCTTCGCCCTGGCCGTGGGCCTGGCCTTCGCCCTGGCCCTGGTTCCGTGTGGTCGCGGTCACCGCTTCCTCCCCTTCATGCCGAGCCGCATCATGGCGACGATCTCGCGCTGGACCTCGCTGACCCCGCCGCCGAAGGTGTTGATCTGCGCGGCGCGGTTCATCCGCTCCAGCTCGCCGCCCGCGAAGGCCGCCGGACCGCGTACGAGGGCCTCCTCGCCCACCACTTCCTGGCACATCCGGTACACCTCGACGGTCGACTCGGTGCCCAGGAACTTCACTCCGCTCGCATCACCGGGGGCCAGACTGTCGGCGCCCACGTCCTGGACGAGGCGCCAGTTCAGCAGGCGTACGGCGGCCAGCCGCGCGTGTGCCTCCGCGAGCCGGGACCGCACCCAGGGCCGGTCGGCCGGGCGCTCGCCGGTGACGGGGTCCGCCGTGCGGGCATGGGTCAGGGCGGCGTCGTAGAAGTCCTCGGCCTGCATCCCGATCGCGGCGAGGGCGACGCGCTCGTGGTTCAGTTGGTTGGTGATGAGGCCCCACCCGCCGTGCTCGGGGCCGACGAGGTTCCCGGCCGGCACGCGGATGCCGTCGTAGTAGGTCGAGGTGGTGGTCAGACCACCGACGGTGTCGATCGGCGTCCAGGAGAAGCCCGGGGCGTCCGTGGGCACGAGGATGATGGAGATGCCCTTGTGCTTGGGGGCCTGCGGGTCCGTGCGGCAGGCGAGCCAGATCCAGTCGGCGTTCTGGGCGTTCGAGGTGAAGATCTTCTGCCCGTCGATCACCCACTCGCCCCGCTCCGACCCGGAGTCGTCCCGCACGGCCCTGGTGCGCAGGGAGGCGAGGTCGGTGCCGGCCTCCGGTTCCGAGTAGCCGATCGCGAAGACGATCTCTCCCGTGAGGATCCGGGGGAGAAAGAACTCCTTCTGCTCCTGGGTCCCGTACCGCATCAGCGTCGGGCCGACGGTGTTGAGCGTGACCATGGAGACGGGCGCTCCGGCCCGGTACGCCTCGTCGAAGAAGACGAACTGCTCGTCGGCGCCGCGCCCTTGACCGCCGTACTCGACGGGCCAACCGAGGCCGAGCAGACCGTCGGCGCCGATGCGCCGCAGCAGCGCGCGCTGCCCCGCGGGGTCCTGGGGCGCACCGTCCGGCATCACGTTCTGGAAGTACTCGCGCAGTTCGGCACGCAGCCGCAACTGGTCTTCGGTCGGGGCGAGGTGCACGGCGCAGGCCTCCCGGCATCACACATCATCAAGTGAACCTGACTGTCCGTCAGATTCCCTGTCGATGTCAAGGTCGGGAACGCGCGAGGGCGCCCGCGCCTACCGGACCCCAGCCGGTCCGGTCGCACGGGCGCCCTCAGCGCTCACGGGGCGGCTACCACCAGGGGTGGAAGTTCACCGCCACGTTGCTGTTCGCCTGATGGATCGCGGTGAAGGCGGAGCCGTTGACCTGCGCGGAGTTGTTCTGGTTGGACGCGCCGGCGCCGGTGGCCACCTGCTGCGTGGTGGCGGAGTTGCCGTGGTTGTTCCCGCCCACGCCGCTGCCGATGATGCTGGCGACGCTCGCATTCGACCCGTCGTTCGCGAAGCCGCCGTTGTCGGCGTGCGCCACCCCGCCGAAGAGGGCGAGGGCGAAGGGGAGCGCAGCGACGGTGGCGATGACGCGGGCGGTACGGATGCTTGCCATGTCTTTATCCTCCAGAGAACCTGAAATGGGGGTGTTTCCAAGGCAGTTGGCCGACCGCCTCGATCGTTCCGTAGTGACGACGTCGCTGGACCAGAGTTGCCCACCGAATCCCCGGCGAACCACCCCGGAGCCCACGATTCCCCCGCAAGCATGAGCAACATCGGATAAACCCCATTCGCGCCCCCAGCGCCCCAGATCAGCGCACGCGCAACGGGCGAAACCCCCGGCACACAAGAGGCGAACCGTTCCGCCAATCCCACTGGCCCCGGGCATGCCAAAGAGGACCGCTCCGTCCGGGAACCCCACCGTCTCCCGGGTCTGCGGTCCTGCACACGCGCTCGCGCGCCCCCTGCACGCCCCCGGCGCTCGCCGGGGTGGCCGAGCGGTACGCCCCCACGGGCGCTCTCGCCGACCTGCTGTCCACCTGAAGTCACTGCCCGACCGTGCGCGAACGACCGGCGCACCACTGATCGGGCTGGCTGTCCCACGAAACCGCGTACTGCGTCCTACGCCCTACCTGCTACCTGCTACCTGCTACCTGCTACCTGCTACCTGCTACCTGCTACCGACGAACGGTCCGACCTGGCCCGACCTGACGACCAAGCCCACTCCTGCACCACTGGACTGCCGCACTTCTGCACTGCCGCGTTCCGCACTGCTTCCGCACTACTCCGCACCGCACGTCAGGCGACGAGTTCCAACGCGTCCCGGGAGCGGTCCGACTGGGCGTGGGAGGCGGCGGTCGTGGAGCGGCTGCGTACGGAGGGGGTGGAACCGTGGGCTTCGGCGCGGATCCGCTGGGCGATGGTCGGCGGCAGCGATCCGCCGCGCATCATCGCCCTCCAGCTCCGCCGGGACGGCACCGCCGTCGTCCGCGCCGCGGATCCGGCCGGGACGGCGGGAGCGGAGACGGAAGCTGCGACGGGAGCGGCGACGCTGCCACCGAGACCCAGGGCTGCGAAGAGCGCCACGAGTGCGGCGAGGACACTGGTCCAGATCGACTTGAAGGTGCTGCTGTTGGCCATGACGAACCCCTCATTCCAGGATGTTCCGACGGGCGGATCTGAATACATTCGTCATGATGTGACCGCAAGCGCAGCGAGTCCCACACCCGCGCCGATCTTCCGACAAACACCACTCGGTCGGCCCATCACCACTTGCGGAGCCCCCACAGAACCGGACGCAGAACGGCCCCTGACCGGGTTTTCCGGTCAGGGGCCGTTCGTCTGCAGTGCGGTGGGTGTGGGATTTGAACCCACGGTGACATCGCTGCCACGACGGTTTTCAAGACCGTTCCCTTAGGCCGCTCGGGCAACCCACCTGGCGGGTACAGAGTACCGGGCAGGTGGGGTGCGCGGGGGCTGTGGTCAGGAGGAGGTCTGGGCCCTGTCGTAGGCCGCCTTCACCTCGTCGCCGAAGTACGGGCCGTACATCCGGTTCGGCAGGAAGGTGTAGCCGAAGCTGTTCACCGAGACCTGCGTGCCGAGGCCGGAGGCCTCGTCGAAGTTCTGGAGCCAGGGGCCACCGCTGGAGCCGCCCGTCATGTTGCAGGACAGGCTGTGGTCCTTGGTGAGGAGGAAGTCCTTGCCCGTGTTGCCGCTGCAGTAGACGAGCTTCGTGCCGTCGTACGGAGCGGCCGCGGGGAAGCCGAAGGAGTACATCTTCTTGTTGTAGCCACCGTTGAACTGGATGCCCTGGGCCCCGACGACCTCGCTGAGCTTGCGGCCGCCGAGCGGGGCGACCACCGCGAGGCCGACGTCCATGTTCATGTCCTCGCTCGCCACCCACTGGTCGGTCGAGAAGGTCTTGGTGGCGGACCACTGGCCGTACGGCGCGCTGCCGTTGTTGTACGCCGGGACGAAGATCCAGTTGGTGTGCCAGGCGCCCTGGTACTTCACGCAGTGGCCGGCGGTGATGACGGTGCTGCCGTTGGCGCTGGTGATCGAGTCGCCGGAGCAAGAGGCCGTGCGGTCGCCCATGGTGAAGAAGACCCGGCCGGAGGTCTTCACGATCGCGCCGCCGCCCGTCCAGGCGCCGCCCGCCTGCGGGAACGCGCTCGGGGACGCGTCATGGGCCGACGGGGCGGACGGAGCGGACGGAGCGGTCGGGGCGAACGTCGTGGGGCCGGCGACCGCCGTCGGCGCGCCGCGGGTGGATCCGGGGGCCGCCGTCACGTCGAGCGGGGTGGCCGCCCTCATCCGGGCCGCCGTCCAGAAGCCGGGGTCCGGGGTGAGGGGGGACGCCGCGGACGCGGGCGCGGCCGTGAGCACGCCCGCTATCAGGGCGCCTGCGGCCAGGAGGACGGACGCGGCCGTTCGATGACGATTCACGCATGACTCCTTCTGCCGTGCCCAGGGCCCGTGGGACCCGGGCAGGGGTGGGGTAGGAAGAGTGGTCGGTGCGGATCGGCAGTGCGGCTTGCCCGGGCAGCGTGGCACGGTGGTGCGCGATTGTCAGCGGGGTGTCACGCCGATTGGCCGGTTCGGCCCGATACGGCTGAACTCGGCCTCTCCGCCCGCTACATGGTGAGCAGGACCCCGGCGTACGAGACCCCGGCCACCACGGCCCACGAGCTCAGGCCCAGCACCGCGGCCCGCCCCCCGGTCCGCGCCAGCGTCGGCAGGTGCACCGCGCTCCCCAGGCCGAAGAGCGCGGCAGCCAGCAGGGCCTCCTGCGCCGAGTGGGCCCACCCCAGTGCGGCCTCGGGCACGACTCCGGTGGCGCGCAGTGCGGCCGCCGCCAGGAACCCGGCGACGAACAGCGGAACCGGTGTCGGCCGCCGCCCCGAGGCGGTCCGCACCCCGCGCCGGCGGGCCCGTACCGAGAAGGCCACGGCGGCCACCAGCGGGGCCAGCAGGGCCACCCGCATCAGCTTGACGAGGACGGCCTCCCCGAGCGCGTCCGGCCCGGCGGTCTGAGCGGTGGCCACGACCTGGCCGACGTCGTGCACGCTGGCCCCCACCCACCGGCCGAACTCCGGGTCGGTGAGCCCCAACGGCCCCTGGAGCAGCGGCAGGACCGCGATGGCGAGGGTGCCGCACAAGGTGACCAGGGCCACCGAGGCGGCCACGTCCTCCTCGTCGCTGCCGGAGACCTCGCTGACCGCACCGATCGCCGAGGCTCCGCAGATCGAGTACCCCGTCGCGATCAGCAGCGGCTGGTCCCCGCGCAGCCCGAGCCGCCGGCCCAGCCACAGCGTGCCCAGGAAGGTCGCGGCGACCACCGCGACGACCATGGCCACCGTGGCCCAGCCCAGCCCCAACACGTCGTCCAGACCGAGCCCCAGGCCCAGCAGGACGATGCCGATCCGCATCAGCCGTCGACCGGCGAGCGAAAGGCCCGGCCGGGCGGCTCCGCGGACGAAGGTCCGGATCCGGGGCAGATGCGCGGCGGCGATGCCCAGCACCACCGACGCGGTGAGCCACGGCACCGCGGGCACGAGCCAATGAACCGCCCAGGCGAGCGCGGCCCCGACCACCGCGGCCGCCAATCCGGGCCAGGAAGTGGGTGTTTCACGTGAAACAGGCCGATCCCCACCGATGCGCGGTGTGGGCCGGTGCAGCAGCGCCATCAGTCGGTGGGGAGCGTGTAGACGCGCCGGACGCTGCTTCCCAGGCGGGCGACGTCGGCGCCGTAGACGTGGAGGGATATCGCCTTGGTGCGACAGGAGTTGCGCACCTTGTGGATGTCGCCGGGGGGCGCGAACCCGCAGACGTCGCCAGGGCCGTTGAGGATCTCCTCGGTGGCCACCAGCCGGGCTCCCGTGGTGCCCGTCGCCGGGGCGAGCCGGTAGCGCCGTTCGCTCTCCGTGCCCTCGTGGACTCCCGCCACGCACCACGACACGTGGTCGTGGATGCTCGTCTCCTGACCGGGCAGCCACACCAGTGCCACCACCGAGAAGCTGCCGTCCGGCTCCGCGTGCAGGATGTGCTGGCGGTAGCGGTCGGTGTGGCCCTCGCGCTGCTCGTCGGTGAGCAGGTCGGGCGTACCCAGCTGCGGCGCGACGAGCTCTCCGACCAGGTAGGCGGTGAGGTCGGGTGCGAGCCCCCGGTCCACGACCGTACGGATCTCAGCGACGAGGGCGGCCATCCTCGCAGTGGTACGGGCCGGCGTGGTGGTGGTCATATCGGCAGCATCCGGCAGCCGATCCATCACGTCCAACGACAGTTTCTACCCGAAATCCCAAGGGCCGCTTATGGATTGGGGGAAGGGTGACGTTCGTCGGGTCAGCAGCCGACGCGGTTGGCGGCCACCCGCTTCAGCTCGTCCAGGACGGCGGCCGTCGCCGGTATCCGCAGGTGGTCCCGGTAGACGTAGGCGGCGATGTGGCGGCGGGCCATCGGCGCCAGCGGCCGTCCGCACACCTTGTTCAGGGAGAGCGAGGGAAGAACCAGCGCGGGCATCATGGCCACACCGAGCCCTTGGGCCACCAGGCTCTGCACGACCAGGTTGTCGTCGGTGGAGAACCGGATGTCGGGGACGAACCCCAGCTCGGCGCACTCGTGCAGCAGGTTGGCCCGGCAGCGCGGGCAGCCCGCGATCCAGCGCTCCTCCGCCAGGTCCGCCAGGTGCACGGCGCGCCGGCGGGCCAGGGGGTGGCCGGTCGGCAGCAGCACCGTCAGCTGGTCCTCCAGCAGCTTCACCTCGGCCACCTCCTCCGGTATCTCCTCGTGGAGACCGGGATAGGTGAAGGCCAGCGTGATGTCGCACTCCCCGCGCTCCAGCCTGCGCAGTGAGTCCGGGGGTTCCCCTTCCAACAGCTCCACCTGCACGCCGGGGTGGTCCTTGGCGAGCCCGCTGAGCGCCTCGGGGACGAGGGTGACATTGACGCTGGGGAATCCGCACAGCCGGACCCTGCCGGCACGCAGTCGCGCGTAGGCCTTCATCTGCGCTTCGGCGGCGGAGAGGGATCCGAGGATCGATTCCGCGTGCCTGGCCAGCGAATTCCCCGCCTCGGTGAGCTGCATGCGGCGACCGACCCGGGTGAACAGCGGGGTGCCGACGGCCCGCTCCAGGGCCTTCATCTGCTGGGTGATCGCGGGCTGGGTATA
The DNA here is from genome assembly GCF_055565515.1 of Streptomyces sp. NPDC028419. Lineage (NCBI taxonomy): Bacteria > Bacillati > Actinomycetota > Actinomycetes > Kitasatosporales > Streptomycetaceae > Streptomyces > Streptomyces sp. NPDC028419. The sequence goes on from NZ_JBVHUE010000001.1 coordinate 122,119, forward strand.
GCCCAAGACGCGGGCGGCCGCCGAGTACGACCCGGAGGCGACCACCTCGTGAAACGTGCGTATGTGCCGCGAATCGAACACGACCGAAGCATAAGCGGACGTTGGGAGGGGCCGTGGGCACAATCGCGCCTACGGCCCCTCCCGACAGGATTTCCTGTGGCCCGACCCATCCGTCGCCCGGGATCACTCGCCCGGGGTCATTCGCCCGGGCTCACCCGCCCGGGTTCATCGGCCCTGGATCACTGGCCCCGAATCACTTGTCGCCGACCCGCGACCCGAGCGTGATGTCGACCGTGGTCGGCTTTCCACCGCGCAAGTACGTCAGCTTCACCGTGTCACCGGGCTTGTACGTCCAGATCTCACTGATGAGCGTCGGGCCGCTGTCGATCGTCTTGTCACCGAACTGGGTGATCACGTCGCCGGGCTTGAGGCCGGCCTTGCCCGCCGGACCGGCCGGGTCGACCAGCTCGTTGGCCGCGGCGCCCTGCTCGGAGATCTTCGCGCCGTCCGTCTTGGACTGGAGGTCCACGGAGACGCCGATCACCGGGTAGGTCGGCTTGCCGGTCTTGATGAGCTGCTGGGCGACGTTCTTCGCCTGGTTGATCGGGATCGCGAAGCCGAGGCCGATCGAACCGGCCTGGCCGCCGCCGAAGCCGCCGTTGCCCGCCGACTGGATGGCGGAGTTGATGCCGATGACCGCGCCGCGCCCGTCGAGCAGCGGACCGCCGGAGTTGCCCGGGTTGATCGAGGCGTCCGTCTGGAGGGCGCTCATGTACGAGTTCTTGTTGCTGGCGCCGTCGCCGGAGGCCACAGGGCGGTTCTTGGCGCTGACGATGCCGGTGGTCACCGTGTTCGACAGGCCGAAGGGCGCGCCGATCGCGATGGTCGTGTCGCCGACGGCGACCTTGTCGGAGTCACCGAGCTGGAGCGGGTTGAGCCCGGTGGGCGGGTTCTTCAGCTTCAGCACGGCCACGTCGTAGCCCTGGGCCCGGCCCACGACCTCGGCGTCGAACTTCTTGCCGTTGGAGAAGGTGGCGGAGAGCTTGCCACCGTTGGCGGCGGAGGCCACGACGTGGTTGTTGGTCAGGATGTGGCCCTCCTGGTCGTAGACGAAGCCGGTACCCGTACCGCCTTCGCCGTCACCGCCCTGGGCCTCGATGGTCACGACGCTGGGCAGCGCCTTGGCCGCCAGGCCCGCGATCGAACCGGGCTCGCGCTTGAGGTCCTTGGGCGCCTCGCCGGAGGAGTTGACCGTGGTGGAGCCGGAACCGTCGAGGCTGCCGTCGGCGAGCTTGTAGCCGATGCCGCCGCCCACCCCACCCGCGAGCAGAGCGGCCGCGAGCACGGCCGCGATCAGGCCGCCCCGGCCCTTCGCCTTGTGCTGCGGAGCGCCGTCGCCGAGCGGGGGCGCGCCCCAGACCCCGGCGCCGTTGCCACCGTCGTGGCCGCCGGCTCCGTACGCCGGAACGGCCGGCGGGGGCGGCGGCCAGGCCTCGGCGCCGTGCGCGGCGGGAGCGCCGTACGGAGCCGCGGGCGGGCCCGGGACCGGAGCCGCGGCCGGAGCCCCGTACGGGTCCGCGGCGGGGGTCTGCGGCAGCTGCTGGGTCGGCTCGGCCCCGGGCGGCGGGGTCGGCGGCAGCTGCTGGGTCGCGGGCTCGGCCGCGCCGGGCGCGGCGGCGTACCCCTGGTCGGCGGCGACCGGTGCCTTGCCCATGTCCACGGGCGGTGCGTCCACGGGGGCCGCATCCGCCGGGGCCACCGGCTCGGGGGTCGGCGCGGCCACCGGCACGGGAGGTGCGGACGGGGCCGCGGGGGGCGTCGGGGCCGCGGTGCCCTCGTTCTCGGTGCTCACAGCGCTCTCTCCTCGTCACACACGGCGTGCTGGATATCGGACGGTACATCCGGCGGGACATCGGTCCGGGTGAACGTTCGACCGGTCATACAAGTTCCTGGGCAAAGCCTTTCCCATCAACCGTCAGAGCACTGTAAGCCGGACCTGTGCGTCCTGACCCCATCCTTTATGCCGGGCATTTCGGACGCATCTCCAGGGGCCCGCCCCACGCCGGAGGGCCGGACCCTGGCACCATGACCCGGTGACCCACGCAACGCCGCGCCCCATCCAGGTCGTCGCCCACCGCGGCGCCTCGGAGGACGCCCCCGAGCACACCCTGGCCGCCTACCGCAAAGCCGTCGAGGACGGAGCGGACGCGCTCGAATGCGACGTCCGGCTCACCGCCGACGGCCATCTCGTGCTGGTCCACGACCGCCGGGTGAACCGCACGTCCAACGGCCGCGGCGCGGTCTCGGCCCTGGAACTGGCCGATCTCGCCGCCCTCGACTTCGGCTCCTGGAAGGACCGCGAGGAATCCCCCGACTGGGACGCCGGAGCGGGCGCCGCCGGCGAGTACGGCAAGGAGCCCGATCCGGAGCGCACCTCCGTGCTCACCCTGGAGCGGCTGCTGGAGCTGGTCGCGGACGCCGGGCGGCCGGTGCAGCTCGCGATCGAGACGAAGCACCCGACCCGCTGGGCCGGACAGGTGGAGGAGCGGCTGCTGTTCCTCCTCAAGCGCTTCGGCCTGGATTCCCCGCCGACCGAGGGCCCGCACCCCGTACGGATCATGAGCTTCTCCGCGCGCTCCCTGCACCGGGTCCGCGCGGCCGCGCCGACGATCCCGACCGTGTACCTGATGCAGTTCGTATCGCCCCGGATGCGCGACGGGCGGCTGCCCGCCGGGGTCCGGATCGCCGGGCCGGGCATGCGGATCGTCCGCAACCACCCCGGCTTCATCCGCAAACTTCAAGCCGCCGGGCACTCGGTGCACGTGTGGACCGTGAACGAACCCGAAGACGTTCAGCTCTGCGCTGATCTGGGTGTCGAAGCAATCATTACGAACCGACCCCGCCAAGTTCTGTCACAACTTGGTCGCTGACGCCCCCTTTTGCCCACCCGTCCCCCCTTCCCCTCTCGTGACAGGGTGTGCCCCGGCGCATCCGCTCCGCATTCAGTCGTCATGAATGCGTCAGAGGCCACCTCCACGGCGGTTTCCGGTCCAGGCCAATGGGGCATCCAGACCATGGCGTGGGGCTAAGGAGGTTCCGGGGGTGACGTTGGTGATGGCACAGGAGGTGCCCACGTCGTCGTGCATGGCCGTACCCCATGGCCCTGCGGGCGTGGGTACGGCGAGGCACCGCATGCGTGAGCAATTGCGTATCGGCGGACTGCCCGATTCGGTCGTGGACGATGCCGTCCTGATCCTTTCCGAACTGCTCAGCAACGCCTGCCGGCACGGCAGGCCCCTGGGCACTCAGGAGATCGGCGACGGGGACATACGCGCCGCATGGCGCGTCGACAAGGCGGGGCGACTGACGGTCGAGGTCACGGACGGGGGCGGGCCCACCCGTCCGGTTCCGGCCACGCCTTCGGTCACCGCGCGCGGTGGCCGGGGGCTGAACATCATCAGCGCCCTCGCCCAGGACTGGGGCGTGCGGGACGGCGCGGGCGGCGAGGTCACCGTATGGGTGACGGTCGCGTGCGGACCCCGTCACGACGATTTCGCTACGCGCGTCGCTGCGCCCGCGATCGGCTTCGGCGCCCCCTTCGACGACCTGGATCCCTGACCCGATCTCGGCCACGAGCTCCGACCGAACGAGAACCCGAGCTCGAACCCGAACGAGAACCCGAGCTCGAACCCGGGCTCACACCCGAGCTCCGACCCGAACGCGAACCGAACGCGACCCCGGGAGCGCACGCCGACCGCGCTCCCGGCCGCGCTCCCGGCCGCACCCGCCCGGTTGCGGCGGTACGAACGGCTAGGCTCGCGCCGTCACGTACCGCCGTACCGCCGCAACCGGGAGACACCCACGATGGCCAAGAAGCGCCCCGCAGTGAAGACTGCAAAGCCGCAGCTCAAGGACGGGGAGATCCCTGTGGTGGGCGCCCGCGAGCCCTGCCCCTGCGGATCCGGGCGCCGCTACAAGGCCTGCCACGGCGCCGCCGCCTCACACGCCGTCACCGAGCTGGTGCAGCGCCCCTTCGAGGGTCTGCCGTCCGAGTGCGACTGGGTGGCGCTGCGCGAGCTGGTGCCGGCCGCCACCATCCCGCTGACCCTCAAGGGCGGGCTGCCCGAGGGCGTACCGTCCGTCACGCTGGTGACCGTACTGCCCATGGCCTGGCCGGCGCTGCGCCGCGAGGACGGTTCCGTCCTGCTCGGCCTGCAGAACGAGTCCTCCAGCGGGAACCTCTCCCGCGACCTCGCCGACACGCTGGAGCGCGCGCTCGTCGCCGAGCCCGGCAACCCGATCGCCGCCCGCCGCGTGCCCGCCGAGGGCCCCCGACTTCAGGATCTCCTGGACCCGGACGGCGTTTTCGAGCCGGTTGTACACAGCGGCTTCGAATTCTGGATTCCGGATGCGGAGACCGCCCAGGCCGCCTCCCCGGAGATCGCCGCCTCGCTGGAGCGCGCCAACGCGGCCGCCATCCCGACGGTCAAGCTCACCGGCGTCGACGCGGCCTACTGGTGCGAGACCCCGGAGAAGAACCACCTGCGCTGGGTCATGCCGCACCCCGAGGAGCAGCTGCTCGACGCCCTGGCGCGGCTGACCGCGGCGGGCGAGTCCTCGCTCGGCGAAGGCACCAAGCTCGTCGGGTCCTTCCGCGCGCACGGCCTGATGGTCCCCGTCTGGGACCTGCCCGTCGGCTACACCGCCGACCAGGCGGAAGAGCCCGCGGCCCGGCTCGCGGAGCGCCTCGCCAAGGCCCTGACCACGGACGCCCCGCTGACCCCGGAGGAGCGCCGGGCCCGCGGCGGCCTGACCAACCGCCAGGTCACCCTGAGCTGACCTCGGGTCGTCCGTGCGGTCCCACGACGGGTCCGCACGGGCCCCGACGGCCCTCCACGGGGCCTCCCGGAGCCCGCCACGGGCGGTGACCGGAGTCACAACTCCCGCTAATCGTCTGCAAATCGATGTCCGAATATCCGAGATCGAATTTGCGAACAGGCGATCTCTTGTTACCGTTCTTGTAGCCCGGTCGCTGGTGCATCCCCCGTCGCCAGCGACCGGGCCCTTCCATTTCCGGTGGCGCTCAACCGCCGCCCGGTCCCGGTGAGTTGCTCCCGGACCGCAGGAGCAGGGGTCCTTCAGCATCCGGAACTGCAAATTCCGCTACTGCGCTGTACCGGTCCGGGGTTCCCAGGGAGTCCTCCTTGGGCGTCTCGCACAGACCCGGTTCGTCGCCCGCCCCGATCGCGCAGCGGATCTGCACCGTCCGACCCGCCGGCCCCATCACGGTCAGTACGGATTCCAGCGGCCGCCCGCTGGTGTTGCGGTAGTAACTGCGCCCCCAACTCTGCCCCTCACCGGTCAGCACGCACGTCTGCGCCTCGACCCCCTGGGGCGAGGAGAGTTCGGGGCCGCAGCGCGCGTCCGTGCGCGGCTGCTCGGCCGGTCCGGGCGGCGCCGGCTTCGACCCGCCCCGGCGGCCGGAGGGATCCGACAGTCCCAGCGAGGAGAGCAGTCCGCCGCCCTTTCCGTCGTCCCGAGCGGCGAGGTCCGGTCCGGCGATCGCACCCGCGAGCGGAAGCGACAAGATGATCAGCACACCGGCGCCGATACCGATCAGGCGGAGATTCATTCGCCGAAGATAGCGATGCGGCGACGGGCCACGGAGATGCCCGCGCCCAATTCCCGTGTAATCGGGCGCTGGTGACACCCGTTCGAGTGATTCGGCGGGTAGGCCCGCCGGTCAGCCCGTACGAGCGTCAGTACGCGAGTCGGCTGCCGCCGCCCGGCGCCCCGGTGCTCGCCTCCACCAGCGCGTCCACGACCGCCTCCACCTCCGGCAGCCACGGCGGCCCGTCCGGCGCCACCGGTTCCCGCTCCCAGCGCACCTGACCGCCGCAGGACGCGGCGGAGGGCGGCAGCAACAGGTACCCGCCCTCGCCGTGGAAGCGCAGCGAGGACGGAACGTGGTCCTTGGCGTAGAGGAGTTCGCCGAGCCGCTCCAGCGAGTACGGCGCCACCAGCAGCGACCAGCGCGTGGGCGTCGCGACGACCGGACCGAGCCGCAGGCCGCGCTGGTCGAGCCGGACCAGCGCCCGCGCGGCGGCCGCCGCCGGCAGGCTCACCGCGCAGGGTGCGGCCCCGCCAGTGGCCAGGAGCAGGGGAGCGCTGGGCCGGTTGGTCCACCACCAACCCACCATCCGGGGGTCGGTGGTGGCCGCGAGGAGACCCGGGTCGAAGGGGTGGGCGCCGGGAACCACGCAGTCCGGGTCCGGGCAGGCGCAGCGCGCACCGTCCGCGCCGGCCCGGCCCACACCGGGGAGCACGGGCCACGCCCAGTCGGCTGCACACACCAATGCGGCGTCGAGGGACAGCGGGTGGGCGGGTGCGGACCCCGGCCGGGACCCGGCCCGCTGGGCGAATCGGAGGGACTGAAGGGTCCGGAGGGGCTGGAGGGTCCGGAGAGGTTGAAGAGTCCGGAGAGGCTGGAGGGTCCAAAGGGACTGGAGCGTCCGAAGGGACTGGGCGGTCCGAAGGGAACTGCGGAGTCGCTGGAGACGCCTCCCGAGGATCTCGCGCATGAGCGCTCGTTCCTTTCCGTTGAACGCCGAGGGCCACATCACACCATGTATGCGGTGTTTCACCACACGTACACGTTTCGCGTCACTGTCCGCTAGAAGCAGGTTCACACGGTTCGTGCAGTTTTCGTACGGGTCCATGGAACGTCCAGCAAGGGCGGTGCGCGACCCGTGACGGGCCGCGCCCAGCCGCCGTCGCTAAGGACGGCGGCCCGTACCGGACGGTTCCCGGCGGGTCCGGGATGGCGTCAACTCACCCCGCGCACCACCGTTTACGTACCCGTGCCGATGGTGACGCCCGCCCAGTCGACCGCAAAAAGGCATCCCATCCAACCTTTTCCGGCCAAGTTTTACCCTTGACCGAACGGTGAGTTGTCGTCTCACGGACACCAGGATTCCCACCTGGGCAATGCTGGACATCGATCCACGTGTGCGTGTAGATGTGGATCCATTGATGGCGGCGCAGAACGATCTGGGGGTTTGCGATGCTATTCGGCGAATCACACCAGGTGGAAAGCCGGACGCCATGAGCGCCCCGCATCCGCCGAAAGTGGCTGGAATCGATTCAGTAGTTACGGCTTCCCCTCACACTGCGGCACCCGTGCCCCCGCGCACCGCTCCCGCACCGACCGCGGTACCCGCCCCCAGCACCCTGATCCAGGACCGCCTGGCGGGCATGGTCTCCGACCTGACCACCCTGCACGAGCTGACCGAGCGCCTCGCCCGGTCCGCCGGCCTCGACTCCTGCCTCCAGGAGTTCCTGCGCGCCGGAGCCGCCCTCGTCGGCGCCCGTCGGGGGCTGATCGTGCTGGAGCCCGCCGACGGCCTCGGCCCCGCCACCACGATCGGGCTGGGCCTGGGCCGCGCGGACCTCGGCCACATCGAGACCGTGCCGCGCGCCGCCACCTCGTACGGCCGCATCCTCGACGGAACCCCCGGCGCCACCGGCGGCTCCGAGGTGCTCCCCGAGGTCGGCGCGCCCCCCGGTTCCGGCGGGTACGCGACCCCCGTCGACCCGCAGCTCCGCGAGGTCGCGGCGCGTCTGGGCTACGCCGCCAGCTACGCGCTGCCGCTGACCGCCGAAGCCACCGGCCGGCTCGGCGCCGTCGTCTGGCTGTACGACGACCAGGTCGAGCCGAGCGACCGCCAGCGCGACCTCGTGGGCCTCTACGTACGGCACGGGGCCGAGCACCTGGCCCGCGTCCTGGAGGCCCAGCGCGCCCGGACCCACCTCGCCACCGTCGCCGAGGAACTGCTGCCGAGCAGGCTGCCCCGGGTGCCGGGGGTCCAGCTCGCCGCCCGCCACCACACCGGACCGCACGGCGGCGGCGATTGGTACGACGCGCTGCCGCTGCCCGAGGCCGCCCTGGGACTGGCCATCGGCTCCGTCACCGGAGCCGGGCCCAGCGCGATCGCCGCGATGGGACGACTGCGGGCCTCGCTGCGCGCGTACGCGGTGATGGAGGGCGAGGACCCCGTCGCGGTCCTCTCCGACCTGGAGCTGCTGCTGCGGCTGACCGAGCCCGCGAGGTCGGCGACCGCGCTCTTCGCCTACTGCGAGCCGGGATCCCGGAAGATCCTCCTGGCGGGTGCCGGACACGCGCCGCCGCTGCTCATCGGCGAGCACCGCACCGAGTACGTGGAGACCACGCTGTCCGCGCCGCTCGGCATGCTCGCCTGCTGGGAGGCTCCGAGCGTGGAGATCGAGCCCGCCGCCGGAGAAACGGTGCTGCTGTACACCGACGGGCTGCTGCGCCGTACCGGTGACGCCATGGACCGCGCGTACGCCCGGCTGCACGCGGCCGCCGCCTCGGTACCGCGGGCCGCCCGCGAGGACCCGGCCGCGATCGTGGACCACGTCCTGCGCACCGTGCTGCCGGACGAGGACTTCACGGGCGGGACCGGGAACGGGTCGGCGAGCGGCTGCCATGAGGACATCGTCCTGCTGGCTGCCCGGTTTGACTGATTTATCACAGCCCTGCGGGGCCACTTCCTCTCGCACATACGATGGACGGGGTCCGTACCCGGTCCTGTCGTAGCTGAGGAGATGACGTGGCTGACGAGCTCACCCCGGAGACCCCGGAAGAAGAGCAGCCCAAGAAGACGCACAAGCAGCGCAAGAACGGGCTGTACCCGGGCCTCAGCGACGAACTCGCCGAGAACATGCGCACCGGCTGGGCGGACACCGAGCTGCACGGCCTGGAGCCCATCGCCCAGGCCGCGCACACGGCCGCGCGCCGCGAGACGCTGTCCGCGAGCTTCCCCGGTGAACGCCTCGTCGTCCCCGCGGGTCGCCTCAAGACGCGCTCGAACGACACGGAGTACCCCTTCCGTGCCTCGACCGAGTACGCCTACCTGACCGGCGACCAGAGCGAGAACGGCGTCCTGGTCCTGGAGCCCACCGGCGAGACGGGCCACAGCGCGACCATCTACCTGCTCCCGCGCTCCGACCGCGAGAACGGCGAGTTCTGGCTGTCCGGCCAGGGCGAACTGTGGGTCGGCCGCCGCCACTCCCTCGCCGAGGCCGAGCAGCTCCTGGGCATCCCGGCGAAGGACGTCCGCACCCTGGCCGAGGCCCTGACCGAGGCCACCGGCCCGGTCCGGATCGTCCGCGGCCACGACGCGGTCATCGAGGCGGCCCTGGCCGACAAGGTCACCGCCGAGCGCGACGGCGAGCTGCGCGTGAACCTCTCCGAGGCCCGCGTGGTCAAGGACGCGTTCGAGATCGGCGAGCTGCAGAAGGCCGTCGACTCCACCGTCCGCGGTTTCGAGGACTGCGTGAAGGTCCTCGACAAGGCCGAGGCCACCAGCGAGCGCTACATCGAGGGCACCTTCTTCCTGCGCGCCCGCGTCGACGGCAACGACGTCGGCTACGGCTCGATCTGCGCCGCCGGCCCGCACGCCTGCACCCTGCACTGGGTCCGCAACGACGGCCCCGTCCGCTCCGGCGACCTGCTGCTGCTGGACGCCGGCGTGGAGACCCAGTCCCTGTACACGGCCGACGTGACGCGCACCCTGCCGATCAACGGCCGGTTCACCGAGATCCAGCGCAAGATCTACGACGCGGTGTACGAGGCCCAGGAGGCCGGCATCGCCGCCGTGCAGCCGGGCGGGAAGTTCCGCGACTTCCACGACGCCGCGCAGCACGTGCTCGCCGAGAAGCTCGTCGAGTGGGGCCTGGTGGAGGGTCCGGTCGAGCGCGTCCTGGAGCTGGGTCTGCAGCGCCGCTGGACCCTGCACGGCACCGGTCACATGCTCGGCATGGACGTCCACGACTGCGCGGCCGCCCGCACCGAGGCCTACGTGGACGGCACCCTGGAGCCCGGCGTGTGCCTCACCGTCGAGCCCGGCCTGTACTTCCAGGCCGACGACCTGACCGTGCCCGAGGAGTACCGCGGCATCGGCGTCCGGATCGAGGACGACATCCTCGTCACCGAGGACGGCAACCGGAACCTGTCCGCGGCCCTGCCGCGCCGGTCCGACGAGGTCGAAAGCTGGATGGCCGCGCTGAAGGGCTGACCCCTGCGCCGCCGCACCACCGCCGATGGGCGGGGTCCCCTGTACCGGGACCCCGCCCATCGGCCGCTCAGGACGCCTTCAACAGCGCTCCGTCCTGCCATTTGAGGATCTTGTCGAAACTGACGACGGCTCCCCGGCCCGGGCGGTTGCGGAAGCGGGCGTGATCGGCCAGCTCGGCGATCAGCGACAGCCCCCGGCCGTGCTCCGCCAGCGAGGGTCTGCGGCGGGACACCGTCGTGGGCGGGAAGCCCGGGCCCGAATCGGTCACCTCGATCCGGCAGCGGTCGCCGTCGAGATAGGCCGTGACGCGGTACGCCGCACAGGCCGCGGGATCGGCGGGAGCCGGCCCGACGCCCCCGGCGGGGGCCTCGTCGCCGTCCCCGGCCACCGGCCCGCCGTGCTCCACCGCGTTCGCGCACGCCTCGCTCAGCGCCACCGACAGGTCGAAGGAGATGTCGGGGTCCACCCCCGCGGTCTCCATCGTCCCCAGCAGCAGTCGCCTGGCGAGCGGAACGCTCGCGGCCTCGCGCCTCAAGTGGAGAGACCACCAGATGCTCATACCGTTACCTATTGCCGCCCGGAGCACCGCGTAAGCCCCGTGCGGCCGTCGGAGCCCTCGTTCGGCCGATGCGACCCGCCCGGACGCCGGTGTATGCGGCGGTTCGGCGCGGTGGCGGGCGAACTCCGTCCAGGGGGACTCAAGGGACCTTCCGGACCTGCCGTATGGGAGACCTAAGCGCAGTGCGATGATGGCCCGGCCATGACTGCCCCCCACACGATGCGTGCAGGAGCCGGGCTCCGGACCCTGCGGGCCGCGGTGTTCACCGCGGTCTGCGTCGTGCTGTCCGCCGTCGGGCACGCCCTCGCCTCGTGCGCCACCGTTCCCTGGTGGACGCTCTGCGCGGGATTCCTGGCCGTGTTCGCGGTCGCCTCCCTGCTCGCGGGCCGTCGGCGCACCCTGCCGGGTCTCGCCGGCGCCCTCGCCGTGGGCCAGCTGGGGCTGCACACGCTGTTCGGCCTCGGCCAGCACGGCGCCGCCACCGCGTCCGCCGCCTCGGCCGCCGCGGACGCCTCCGCGCGGGCCGCCTCCGACACCTCGCTCGCGGCGCTCGCGGCCCGGCTGATCTGCGGGGGCAACTCCGTACCGCTCAGCCCGGCCGACGCCCGACAGGTGCTGGAGACCGCGGGCCTGAATCCGGCCGCGCTCACGGTCCCGGCGCACGACGCCCACGCCCACGTGGCGCAGGCGGTCACGGCTCCCTCGACCGGGCTGCTCAGCCTGCCGATGCTGCTGGGCCACCTGGTGGCCGCGCTGCTCGCCGGCTGGCTGCTGAGCCGCGGGGACGCGGCCCTGTTCCGGCTCGTCGAACTGTCCCGGCTCGCCACCCCGGCCGCCCCGGTCCGCGCCCTGCGGACCGCCCTGGCCCTCGTCCGCGCCCTCTGCGCCGGACTCCCGGGCGCGCCCGGACGTACCCCGCGGTCGCCGCGCGCCACCCCGGACCGGGCCGTGGCCCCCGGCCGGACGGCACTCCACCACACGGTGATCAGGCGCGGCCCACCAGCGGCCCTCGCCCTCGCAGCCTGACGCGGCACCACCTCCACTCCCCGGGACGCCCGGCGGAGCACCGGTGCCGCGAACTCCGCGCGCGCCTGTGCGCCGGAGCCACCGTCACCCCTGCTTCCGTGGAGTGTTCCTGCCATGAAGACCTCTCGCGTCTCCTTCGCCGCCGCCCTCGCCGCCGGTACCGTCCTCGTCCTGTCCGGCACCGCCTTCGCCCACGTCGGCATCCAGCCGGGCGAGGCCGCCAAGGGCGGCTACGCGACGATCAACTTCAAGGTCCCGAACGAGCGCGACAACGCCGCGACCAACAAGCTCGAGGTCAGCTTCCCGACCGACCACCCGCTCTCCTCGGTCATGCCGCAGGACGTCCCGGGCTGGACGGTCACCGTGGAGAAGAGCAAGCTCGACAAGCCGCTCACGGTCCACGGCAAGCAGATCAACGAAGCCGTCACCAAGGTGACCTGGACCGGCGGCAAGATCGAGCCCGGCAAGTTCCAGCAGTTCCCGCTCTCGATCGGCCAGCTCCCCTCGGACGCCGACAAGCTCACCTTCAAGGCCATCCAGACGTACGACAACAACGAGGTCGTGCGCTGGATCGAAGAGGCCAAGGACGGCGCCGCCGAGCCGCAGAACCCGGCGCCCGTGCTCAAGCTGACGGCCGCGGCGGGCGGCGACCACCACGACGCCGGTGCGAAGAAGGCCGACGAGGCCAAGAACACCGACCACGAGGACGGCGCCGAGAACACCGCGGCGTCCGGCTCCGACACGACCGCGCGCGCCCTCGGCATCGCCGGGATCGTCGTCGGCCTGGGCGGGGTCGCCTTCGGCGTGGCCTCGCGCCGTCGCACGTCCTGATCGACGTCCGCAGATATCCGAACCACCCCCGATCTCAGGGACATCCCATGCGCACCACACGTGTGACGGTCGCCGCCCTCGTGGCGGCGGCCGCCCTCGCCCTCACCGCCTGTGGCAGTGACACCGGCAAGAGCACGTCGCTCGCGGAGGTCAACGCCCCCGCCAAGAGCAAGCCGGGCACCGTGCTCGACCGCCCCTTCGACAAGCCGGACCTGGTGCTCACCGACACCAACGGCAAGCCCTGGAGCCTGCGCGAGCAGACCAAGGGCAAGCCGACGCTCATCTACTTCGGCTACACCAAATGCCCGGACGTCTGCCCGCTGACGATGAGCAACATCGCCGTCGCCAAGAAGGCGCTGCCCAAGGCCGACCAGGACAACCTCCAGGTCGTCTTCGTCACCACCGACCCCGACCGGGACACCCCCGAGTCCCTCGGCCAGTGGCTCAAGTCCCAGGACCCGGCCTTCATCGGGCTCACCGGGGACTTCGCCAAGATCCAGGCCGGTGCCCGCAGCCTCGGCATCGGCATCGAGCCCGCCAAGAAGGAGGCCAACGGCGACATCGTCTCCATGCACGGCGCGCAGGTCATCGCCTTCTCGCCGAAGACCGACGAGGGCTACGTCCTCTACGGGGAGTCGACCACCGTCGAGGACTACACCAAGGATCTGCCGAAGATCATCAAGGGAGAGAACCCGTGAACCGCCGCACCACCCGCACCATCGCCGCCGTCCTCTCCCTGTCGGCAGCGCTCGCCATATCCGGCTGCTCCTCCGATTCCGACGCGGGCGACGGCAAGCCCGAGCTGAAGGTCAGCGGCGGGTACATGCCCGAACCGATCGACGACAAGATGGCCGGCGCGTTCATGGTCATCAAGAACGACTCGAAGGCGGCGGACAAGCTCACCGCCGTCACGAGCACGCTCTCGGGCGACGTGACGATCCACGAGACCAAAGACCAGAAGATGCAGCAGGTCCAGGCCCTCGACGTGCCGGCCAACGGCGAGCTGAAGCTCGCGCGGGGCGGCGACCACATCATGTTCATGGGCCTGAAGAACAAGCCGAAGGTCGGCGACAAGGTGACCGTCGAGCTGCGCTTCGAGAAGTCCGACCCGGTCAAGGTCGAGCTGGACGTGAAGGAACGCACGTACCAGCCGCAGAAAACCAACTGACGGACCGAGGGACTGACACGCCATGACGGCCACCGCCCCCGCCCCTTCCACGGCCCGCACGGCCGCGGCGGCATTCCTGCCGCGGCTCCTGCTGGTCCTCGCCGCTCTGGCCGCGGCCCTGTTCACCGCGGCCGGACCGGCCTCGGCACATGCCGCGCTCACCGCGAGCGATCCCAGGGACGGGGCGGTGGTCGCCACGGCCCCCGCCCAGGTCACCCTTTCCTTCTCCGAAGCCGTCGCCATGAACGGCGACTCCATCCGGGTCATGGACCCCCAGGGCAAGCGGATCGACACCGGGGAGCTGCGCGACCTGTGCAGCGGCTCCACCATCCGTTACGGCACCGCCTTGCACAGTGGCCTGCCCAACGGCACCTACACCGTGGCCTGGCAGGCGGTCTCCGCCGACAGCCACCCGGTCTCCGGCGCCTTCACCTTCTCCATCGGCGCCCCCTCCGCGACCAGCGTCTCGCTGCCCTCACAGGTGGCGGGCGGCGGACCGGTGGGCATCGCCTACGACATCGCGCGCTACGCCTCCTACGGCGGGTTCGCCGTGCTCGTCGGCGGCGCCGCCTTCATCCTGCTGTGCTGGCGCCGGGGCGCCGCCGAGCGGCCGATGCAAAAACTCGTGCTGCGCGCCTGGGTGACGCTGACCGCCGCCACGCTCGCCATGCTGGTGCTGCGCAACCCCTACACCGGCTCGGGCGACTTCTCCGACGTCTTCGACCTCGCCGGTCTCAAGGCCGTCCTGGAGACCAAGACCGGAGCCTCCCTGGTGTCCCGGCTGCTGCTGCTCGGCGCCGTGGCCCTCTTCATGGCCGTCCTCTTCGGTACCTTCGCCCGCAAGGTGGCGGCCAGCGGCGCGAGCGAGGAGGACGCCAAGGACACCAGCGACCTCACCTTCGGGCTGGCCATCGGCGGGACCGTGGTCGCCGCCGGCATCGCCGCCACCTGGTCGCTGTCCGAACACGCCTCCACGGGCATCCAGCCGGGCATCGCCATGCCGGTCGACATCGTCCACCTGCTGGCCGTCGCCACCTGGCTCGGTGGTCTCGCCGCGCTGTTGATCGCCCTGCACAAGGTCCCGGACATCGAGCGGGAGGCCATCCGGCGCTTCTCCCGCGTCGCCTTCGTCAGCGTCCTCGTCCTCACCGCCACGGGTGTCTACCAGTCCTGGCGCCAGCTCGGCAGCTGGTCCGCGCTGACCGGCACGGAGTACGGCCGCTACCTCCTCATCAAGGTCGGGCTGATCGCCGTCCTGGTCGCCATCGCCTCCGTCTCGCGAAAGTGGACCGGCCGGCTGGCGGGGGACGCGGCCGGCCGCGCCCCGCAGGTCGTCGTCCAGCGCGATGTTTCACGTGAAACAGAGGCGGCGGTCACCGTCCCGCCGAGCGCCAAGCGCGCCGCCCAGCTGGCCCGTCAGCGCGCTGCCCGCGAGAGCGCGCGGGACAAGCGGATCCGGGACGCCGATCCCGATCGCGCGGGACTGCGCCGGTCCGTCCTCGCCGAGGCGGCCGTCGCCGTCGTCCTGCTCGCCGTCGCCACCCTGCTGACCGGCACGGAGCCCGGCCGGGCCGCCGAGCTGGAGGGCGGTCGCGCCGTCACCGCCGTACCCAACCGCGCCGTGAAGGTCACCCTGCCCTTCGACACCGGCGGCCAGAACGGAAAGGGCAGCGTGCGGATCGAACTGGACCCGGGCCGGGTGGGCGCCAACAGCCTGCACGTCTGGGTGGACTCCCCGGACGGGCAGCCCTTCGACATCCCCGAGGTGAAGGTCGCCTTCACCCTCCCCGCCAAGGACATCGGCCCGCTGCCGCTGGCCCCCGACCACGCGGCGCCGGGGCACTGGAGCGCCTCGGGCGTCCAGCTGCCGCTGGCCGGTGAGTGGCGCATCGACGTAAGCCTCCGTACCTCCGACATCGACCAGACGACCGTCCAGAAGACCGTCAAGATCGGCTGAACAGCATGACCGAGAGCAACCCCGACATCGAGATCTCCCGGCGCCGGCTGCTGGGCACCGTAGGTGCCGCGGGCGCCGTCGGTCTCGCACTCGGCGCCACCGGTGGCGCCCTCGCGCATGCCGCGATCGCGGGCACCGACGACAACGGCCCGGCGGCGGGCGCCCTTGGCGCCACCGAGATCGACTTCCACGGCGAGCACCAGGCCGGCATCACCACGCCGCTCCAGGCCAAGGGCCACGTGCTGGCCTTCGACCTGGCCCCCGGGGCGGGCCGCAAGGAGGCCGTCGCCCTGATGCGCCGCTGGTCCGACAGCGCCCGCCGGCTGATGGCCGGTGAGACGGCGGGGGCGGCCGACTCGGGGATCGCCCTGGACGCCGGACCGTGCTCGCTCACCGTCACCTTCGGCTTCGGCCACTCGTTCTTCGACCGCACCGGCCTCACGGCGCGCCGGCCCGCTGCGCTCGATCCGCTCCCCGAGTTCTCGGCGGACCGGCTCGACCCCCAGCGCGGCAACGGGGACCTGTGGGTCCAGATCGGCGCCGACGACGCACTCGTCGCCTTCCATGCGCTGCGCACCCTGCAGAAGGACGCGGGGGAGGCGGCCCGCGTCCGCTGGCAGATGAACGGTTTCAACCGGACGCCGGGAGCCACGGCCCAGCCGATGACCGCCCGCAACCTCCTGGGCCAGATCGACGGCACGGGCAACCCCAAGCCGTCCGAGGCCGACTTCGACAAGCGGATCTTCGTGCCCGGCGCCGGTCCCGGCCCGGCCGAACACGCGTGGATGGCCGGAGGCTCGTACGCCGTCGTCCGGCGCATCCGGATGCTGCTCGACGACTGGGACAAGCAGCCGCTCGCCAAGCAGGAGCAGGTCATCGGTCGCAGGAAGGCGGACGGGGCGCCCCTGACCGGCGGCACCGAGACCACCAAGCTGGACCTCGACAAGTTCGGCAGCGACGGCAAGCCGGTCATCCCCTCCAACGCCCACGCCCGGATCTCCGCCCCCGCGCAGAACGGCGGGGCCGCCATGCTCCGGCGCCCCTTCTCCTTCCACGACGGCATCGGCTCCGACGGCACCCCCGATGCCGGTCTCCTCTTCATCTGCTGGCAGGCCGACCCGATGCGCGGCTTCGTCCCCGTCCAGCGCAAGCTCGACCGGGGTGACGCACTGTCAGAGTTCATCCGCCACGAGGCGAGCGGGCTCTACGCCGTCCCGCGCGGCCCGCGCACCGAGGAGTACGTGGGACAGCCGCTGCTCGAAGGATGAACAGCACCTCGGGGCACGGGGCGGCGGCATTAGGCTGATCACATGTCGGCCACCCGCTTCACGTATCTCGGTCCCGAGGGCACCTTCACCGAAGCCGCCCTGCGCACGCTGCCGGAAGCCGCGACCCGGGAACTCGTTCCCATGGTGTCGGTCCCGGCGGCACTCGACGCCGTACGGAACGGGGAGGCGGCAGCGGCCCTGGTTCCGATCGAGAACTCCGTGGAGGGCGGTGTCACCGCCACCCTCGACGAGCTGTCCTCCGGCGAGCCGCTGATGATCTACCGCGAGGTGCTGCTGCCCATCGCCTTCGCCCTGCTGGTGCGGCCCGGGACCAAGCTGTCCGACGTCAAGACGGTCACCGGGCACCCGGTCGCCCAGCCGCAGGTGCGCAACTGGCTGCGCGCCAACCTGCCCGACGCCGTGTGGGAGTCCGCCGCCTCCAACGCGGACGGCGCCCGGCTCGTCCAGGAGGGCCGCTTCGACGCCGCCTTCGCCGGCGAGTTCGCCGCCGCCACCTACGGGCTGGAGCCCCTCGTCACCGAGATCCACGACGCGGAGAACGCCGAGACCCGTTTCGTCCTGGTCGGCCGACCGGCCCGGCCCGCGGCGCCGACCGGAGCGGACAAGACCTCCGTCGTGCTCTGGCTCGGCGAGGACCACCCCGGCGCGCTCCTCGAACTCCTCCAGGAGTTCGCCGTCCGCGGGGTCAACCTGATGCTGATCCAGTCCCGGCCCACCGGCGAGGGCATCGGCAACTACTGCTTCGCCGTCGACGCCGAGGGCCACATCTCCGACCGCCGGGTCAGCGAGGCCCTCATGGGTCTCAAGCGCACCTGCCCGCAGGTGCGCTTCCTCGGCTCCTACCCGCGCGCGGGCGTCGCTCTGAGTGAGGTGCGCGCGGCCCGACCCGGAACCTCGGATGGCGATTTCACAGCCGCTTCCGACTGGCTGACGCGCTGCCTGGACGGCCGGGCCTAGCTCGCACACAGGAAGGCGCCGCTTATCCACAGAGTTATCCACAGGAGCGTGTGGAGACCTGGGGACAAGTCGACAGTGCGGCACGACAAGGTCGACAAATCGGTCGGGGGCTCAGGTTTCGCGCTGGGGATCGGAGGGTGAACGGCGTCACCCGTGCATCGCTGATCAACTCTTTGGGGCGAGCCATTCCCACCCGAATGAGTGTGTGAGGGGGGTTTGAACCCTGATTCACCCCCGGGCCGCATCGCCCGGGAATGATCTCTTTTCGTGTCCACAGATACAGCGCACAGCCTGTGGATAAGCCGGCCGGGATCACAATTCCTGTGGACAAGAGGCCGCTTCGCCCCTGCTCAGCCACAGGGGCGGGGGCGCGCGATGCGCCCCATTTCGGGGATTCGGGCAGTTTTATCAGCCCGGGATCGAGCGTGGATCGGACCGGCACGGAGGTCCACTTCCGGCCACGGGTCAGGAGTTTTGCATTCGCGGCAATTGGGACATAGCGACACGCAGCGTTATATCGGTACGAGGCCTCGAAGACGGCCCGGTAGCCTGGTGGGGTGATTGACCTCCGGCTGCTCCGTGAAGACCCTGACCGTGTCCGCGCCTCGCAGCGCGCCCGTGGAGAGGACGTCGACCTCGTCGACGCACTGCTCTCCGCCGACGAGCGCCGCAGGTCCTCCGGCTCCCGCTTCGACGAGCTGCGCAATGAGCAGAGGTCCCTGGGCAAGCTGATCCCCAAGGCCTCGCCCGACGAGCGTGCCGAGCTGCTGAAGAAGGCCGAACAGCTCAAGACCAACGTCAAGGCCGCCGAGGCCGAGCAGAACGAGGCGGACGAGACCGCCAAGCGGCTGCTGCTCCAGCTCGGCAACATCGTGCACCCGGACGTCCCCGTCGGCGGGGAAGAGGACTTCACCGTCCTGGAGACCCACGGCACCATCCGTGACTTCGGCGCGGAGGGCTTCGAGCCCAAGGACCACCTGGAGCTCGGCGAGTCCCTCGGCGCCATCGACGTCGAGCGCGGCGCGAAGGTCTCCGGCTCGCGCTTCTACTACCTCACGGGCGTCGGCGCCCTGCTGGAGCTCGCCCTGGTGAACGCGGCGATCGCGCAGGCGGGCGAGGCCGGCTTCATCCCGATGCTCACCCCCGCGCTGGTCCGCCCGCGCGCCATGGAGGGCACCGGCTTCCTCGGCCAGGCCGCGGAGAACGTGTACCACCTGGAGAAGGACGACTACTACCTCGTCGGCACCTCCGAGGTCCCGCTCGCGGCGTACCACATGGACGAGATCCTGGAGGCGGACCAGCTGCCGCTGCGCTACGCCGGGTTCTCGCCGTGCTTCCGCCGCGAGGCCGGCACGTACGGCAAGGACACCCGCGGCATCTTCCGCGTCCACCAGTTCGACAAGGTCGAGATGTTCTCGTACGTCGCGCCGGAGGACGCCGAGGCCGAGCACCAGCGTCTCCTGGAGTGGGAGAAGCAGTGGCTCACCGCTCTGGAGCTGCCGTTCCAGGTGATCGACGTCGCCACCGGCGACCTGGGGTCCTCGGCCTCCCGCAAGTTCGACTGCGAGGCGTGGATCCCGACCCAGGGCAAGTACCGCGAGCTGACCTCCGCCTCGAACTGCAACGGCTTCCAGGCCCGCCGCCTGTCCGTGCGGATGCGCGAGACCAAGGACGGCAAGAAGGTCACGCGCCCGCTGTCCACGCTCAACGGCACCCTGTGCGCCGTCCCCCGCACCATCGTGGCCATCCTGGAGAACCACCAGCTGGCCGACGGTTCGGTCCGGGTGCCCCCGATCCTCCGTCCCTACTTGGGCGGCCGGGAAGTTCTGGAGCCGATCGCCAAGTGATCCCCGCACCGTTCCCGTACAAGCTCGTCGCGACCGATCTCGACGGCACGCTCCTGCGCGACGACGACACCGTCTCGGAACGCACCCGCGAGGCCCTGCTCGCGGCCACCGCGGCGGGCGCGGTGCACATCATCGTCACCGGGCGCGCCGTGCCCTGGACCCGGCACGTGCTGGAAGACCTGGGCTACAAGGGCATCGCGGTGTGCGGGCAGGGTGCGCAGCTGTACGACGCCGGCGCCCGCAAGCTCCTCACCTCGGTGACGCTGGACCGGCAGTTGGCCGGTCTGGCGCTCGCCAAGATCGAGGCCGAGGTGGGGCCGCTGGCCCTCGCGGCGAGCCGTGACGGGGTGGACGGCGAGGTGCTGTTCGGTCCCGGGTACCAGGTGCAGGAAGGGCTTCCGGCGGTGTACCTGCGGGACACCACGGAGGTCTGGACGGCTCCGCTCAACAAGCTGTACATCCAGCACCACGAACTCGACGACGACGAGCTGGCCCGTGTGGCCCGCGCGACGGTCGGCAGTCTCGTGGACGTGGTGATGGCCGGTCCGGGCGTCGTGGAGATCCTGCCGCTCGGCCTGAGCAAGGCCACCGGCCTGTCGCTGGCGGCCCGTCGGCTGGGCGTGAAGGCGGCGCAGACCATCGCCTTCGGCGACATGCCCAACGACATCCCGATGTTCGGATGGTCCGCGCACGGCGTGGCGATGGCCAATGCCCACGCGGAGCTGAAGGCGGTGGCCGACGAGGTGACCACGTCGAACCAGGCCGACGGCATCGCGGTGGTGCTGGAGCGTCTGCTCGGCGCCGCCTGAGCACGAGGACCGCAGGGAAGGTCCGGGATGGCCCGCGCCGCGAGGCGCGCTCGAAGTGGCCGCCCCGGACCTTTTTGTTGCTCCCCGCACCGCTCACTCTGCCCCCGGACCGTGTCCCTTACCAGCGAATTACCGCCGGTCGGCGGGGCGCGGACCGCTTTCTGTTTCACGTGAAACACGAGGGTGGTGCGCGTCGGGATGCACGTGCGGGTGCGGATGCCGAGTGAGCGGCCAGGCGATCAGGCCGATGGAGAGCGCGATGGCATGCCCGGCGTCCGTGAAGGTGCCCCCGGTGAGCAGCGGGAGCCCGAAGAAGGCCACGGCTCCGGCCAGGTAGAGCCACCGCCAGGGGGTGGGCAGCCGGTAGACGAGGACGCCGATGGCCGCCGCGAGGCCGTAGCTGACCCCGATGTCGACGACGTGGGCCATGCTCCGCGGGGCACGGTGGTCCTGGATCGCGGTGAGGACGAGTTTCTGGCTGATCAGCGTCGCGACGACGTGGGCACTGGCGACGATCATCAGCCAGCGCAGGGTGCCCAGCCAGCGTTCCACCGAGGCGTGGAACACCTCGAAGAGCACGGCGTACAGCGCCAGTGAGGCCGGGTTCTCGATCCAGAAGGCGCTGCCGATCAGCGCCTGGAAGGGGTGCTTGACGAGCTGGTGGATGTTGCTGCTGTTGCGGTGGAAGAGGAAGTGGTCGACCGCGTCGGGGGAGACGGCCACGATGATGCTGGTGACGGCGATGATCAGCAGCCAGACGTGCGTACCGGGCGAGGCCCGGACCCAGGACCACAGGGGCCTGGAGGGCTCGGGCTCGGAGTGCGACAGCATGTCCCGATCATGACGCGCAAACCTGTGCCCCGCCCGGCATGTGGGCCGGGCGGGGCACGGGTGACGCGGTGCGGTGCGGCGGGCCCTACTCCTCGCCCGCCAGGGTCAGCCGGCGCAGCTTCTGACCGGCGTAGACGGTGGCGCCCACGGTGACGGCGGCGAGCAGGACCACCGCCGTGGTCAGGCCGACGGAGGAGTCGACGTACCCGGGACCCGCCACCTTCTCGGCGAGCGCGAGCGCCCACTGCTGGACGCTCAGGGTCTTCGCTCCCTCGACCAGGCTGCCGAAGAGCGATTCCCAGATCAGGGCGTAGACCAGACCGAAGACGACCGCGTGCCGGCTCACGGTGCCCAGCAGCAGGAACAGCGCGCTGTAGGCGATCGAGGCGACGAGCGCCGCGACGGTGTAGGCGACGGCGATCTGCTGACCGTTGCCGTTGAGGATGAACCCGGCGATCAGGGTGGGGATCGCGGAGAAGGCCATGGTCACGGCGATCGCGACGATCAGCTTGGTCATGATGATCGTGGGCCGCTTCACCGGCTTGGCGAGCAGGTAGACGATCGAGCCGTCGTCGATCTCCGGTCCGATGGCGCCCGTACCGGCGATGACGCCGATCAGCGGAACCATCGTGGCGAGGGCGAAACCGCCGAGCAGATCGGCGGCGACCTTGTCGTCGACGCCGGTCAGGGCACGGACGGCGATGGAGATGACGATCAGCAGGGCGGGCAGCGCGAAGAGGATCAGCGCGCGGCGGCGGCCGAGCAGGGCTCGGTAGGTGAGCCGGGCAACGGTGGGGTTGTACATCGGGTGCCAGCTCCTTTCAGGCCGCGACGAGGTAGGAGAAGACCGATTCGAGGGACTCGTCGGAGGGCGAGACCGTCATCAGTCGGATGCCGTGCGCGCGGGCGACCCGCGGGAGCAGCTCGGTGAAGCGCCCGAAGTCGACGGCCTGGATCCGCAGGGCGCCCTCCTTGAGGTCGACCTCGATCCCGGCGGTCGACGGATCGGCGATCAGGGCCGCGGCGAGCGCCCGGTCGTCGGAGGAGCGGACCAGATAGCGGTGCGGGCGGTCCGTCATCAGCCGGCGGATCTTGCGGAAGTCACCGGAGGCGGCGTGCCGGCCGGCGACGACCACCTCGATGTGGGAGGCGAGCTGTTCGACCTCCTCCAGGATGTGGGAGGAGAACAGGACGGTGCGGCCTTCGTCGCCCATGCGGCGCAGCAGCTCCATGAGCTGCATGCGCTGGCGCGGGTCCATGCCGTTGAACGGCTCGTCGAGCAGGAGCACGGACGGGTCGTGGACGAGGGCGGAGGCCATCTTCACGCGCTGGCGCATGCCCTTGGAGTAGGTCGAGATCTTGCGGTCCTGGGCGGACTCCATCTCGACGGTGGCCAGCGCCCGCTGGGCGGCCGCGTCGTCGAGCCCGTGGAGCTCGGCGTTGGCGACGACGAACTCCCGACCGGTGAGGAAGTCGTACATGGCCTCGCGCTCGGGCACGACGCCGACGCTCTTGTAGACCTGCTCGTTGCGCCAGATCGGCGCCCCGTCGAGCGTGACGGTGCCGGTCGAGGGGGCGAGGAAGCCGCCCATCATGTTGATGAGGGTCGACTTCCCGGCCCCGTTGGGGCCCAGCAGACCGGTCACGCCGGGACCGATGCGCATGGTCACGTCGTTCACGGCGACGACGTTCCCGAACCAGCGGGAAGCGTGGTCGATGTCGATGATGCTCACAGCCCGGCCTTCCGGTAGCGGGCCATCAGCGCGGCGTAGGAGCCGACGATGAGGCCGAGTACGACCAGCAGATAGACGAATCCGACGCCGACCGTGGGTCCTTCGCCGCCGGGGAACGCGGAGGCGCCGTCGAGGAAGGCGGTCTGGACGCCGTCGACCAGGGTGATCGGGGAGAACAGGCCCATCCACTGGACCGCTTCGGGCGTACCGGTGTTGTAGGCGACGGCCTGCACCGTGGTGACGGCGCCGTAGGGGATGATCAGCAGCCCGATCACGGCGGCGACGCCGAAGCCGCGCCGCGGGGTGAGGGCGGCGGCGACCAGCCCGAGGCCGGAGAAGAGCAGCGAGAGCAGCAGTACGGACACCAGACCCTGCCCGAGTCCCTTCGCCTGGTGGGCGAAGTCGAACTTGGCCAGCAGCGCGCCGATGAACATGATCAGCAGCGGCGTGGCCGTGAGGATGAAGAGCGCGCTGGCCATCGCCGCGAACTTGGCGAGGACGTAGTCGACGCGTTCGATGGGCCGCGAGAAGTAGAGCGGGACCGTCTTGAACCGCAGGTCGCGGGAGACGGACTGCGGGGCCTGGGAGGCCAGGTACAGCCCGATGATCATCTGCGTGGTCAGGGCGTACGTCGTGTACTTGATCGGCAGGTCCGTGTTGCCCGGCACCGCGATCGCCACCGCGACCATGATCAGAGCGGGGACGCACATCACCGCGAAGAGGATCATCGGCAGGACCTTCGACTTGGCCGAGCGGCCGAGCCCGTAGGAACCCCGGAGGGACTGGGAGAACAGCGAGGTGCGCGCGTAGGCGCGGCCGAGCCGGGAGCCCTCGTAGGACCGGTAGCCGATGTTGTGGATCTGGGTCGAGGTGTCAGGCGCCATCGGAACCGGCTCCCTTCTGCTGGTCGTGGTCGCGGAAGACCTCCGCGATGTGGTGGCGGCGTTGTTCCATCCGGACCAGGCCGAGGCCGAGGTCGGACACGATGTCGCGGATGGTGTCGTTGGTCTCCTCACCGACGGCCTCGACGAGGAGGATGTGGCCCGCTCCGGGCAGGCCCTGCTCCTGCGCCGCGTGGAGGGTCAGGCCCGCCCCGGTCAGCGCCTTGCGCAGCGCGGCGGTCCCGTCGGGGTGGGCGTCGGTGTCGGTGACCTCGACCGCGAGGGTCGTCGTGGTCTGGGTGAAGTCGCTCGTGGAGCTGGAGCGCAGCAGCTTGCCACCGTCGACGACCACGACGTGGTCGCAGGTCCGCTCCAGCTCGCCGAGGAGGTGGGAGGTGACCAGGACCGAGATCCCGAAGTCGGTGTGGACGCGGCGGATCAGGTCGAGCATCTCGTCGCGGCCGACCGGGTCGAGGCCGTTGGTGGGCTCGTCGAGGAGGACCAGCTGCGGGTCGTGGACCAGCGCCTGGGCCAGCTTGACGCGTTGCTTCATGCCGGTGGAGTAGCCGCCGATGGGGCGGTACCGCTCTTCGTAGAGCCCGACGTGGCGCAGCGTGTCGGCGGTCCGCTCGCGGGCGGCCGTCGGCGGCAGCCCCGACATGCGGGCCATGTGCACGACGAACTCGGTGGCCGAGACGTCGGGTGGCAGGCAGTCGTGTTCGGGCATGTAGCCGACGCGCTCACGGATGGCACTGCCATGCGTGGCGACGTCGAGCCCGAGCACGGCGGCACGGCCCTCGGTGGCGGGGGACAGTCCCAGCAGAATCTTGATCAGCGTGGACTTGCCGGCTCCATTGGCACCCACGAGACCCGTTACGCCGGGCCCGATGTCCAGGGAGAGCCGGTCGAGGGCGGTCACTCGGGGGTACCGCTTGCTCAGGCTTTCGGTCGCGATGACAGTCACGGAACCGACGTTAGTGGCCGGGTCCGCGCGGATCGTCAGCCTTGGAGCGGGACCCCGTCTCCGCCTTGAGGCGTACACGGCCTGTCGGAAGACTGATGCGGTTGTCCACATCGCAGGACTTTTCCACAGGTCCGTGCACGGGCCTTGACGTGATCTCCAAGCATTGTCACATTCATCAGTGTCAAGTTACGGACGCGTACGGCTACTCGGACGGACGGCTGGCATGGCAGGGGACACCAAGCAACGGAGCACCGCGCGGGCGGCCGTGGGCCGCGGCCCACGGGCCACCGATCTCGACGGATTCAGGGAAGTGCAGCGCCTGTCGTACGCGTGCGCCGAGGCGGTCGCGGCGCAGCTGCGGCCCGGGGTGACCGAGCGCGAGGCGGCCAGGATGCAGCGCGACTGGCTGCGCGAGCGCGGGGTGCGGGACTGGTTCCACCTGCCCTTCGCCTGGTTCGGGGACCGGACCGCCTTCGTGAACTTCCGGATCCCGCTCCAGTTCTTCCCCACCCACCGGAAGCTGGAGCCGGGGATGCCCTTCATCCTCGACATGGCACCGGTCTACAAGGGGTACACGGCGGACATCGGGTACTCCGGCTGTCTCGGGCTCAATCCCGTGCACGACCGGCTGCTGTCCGACCTGAAGGCGCACCGCGAGCTGATCCTGGAGCAGGTGCGCGAGCGCCGCTCGCTGCGCGACATCTACGAGGACGTCGAGCGGCTCATGGTCCGCCAGGGGTACGCGAACCGGCACCGCGCCTATCCCTTCGGGGTGATCGCGCACAAGGTGGACCGGGTCGCCGAGCGGCGCTGGTCGCCGACCGCCTTCGGCTTCGGCACCCAGGCCCTGAAGGGGCTGGCCAGTGACGCGCTGCACGGGCACCGTGAAGGATGGTCCCCGCTGTGGAGCCCGTACTCCTTCTCCGACCACCCGCCGCAGCCCGGCTTGTGGGCGGTGGAGCCGCACCTGGGCTTCCGCGGTACCGGCGCCAAGTTCGAGGAGATCCTGGTCGTGACCGACTCACGGGATCCCGCGGAGAGCGCCTTCTGGCTGGATGACGATCTGCCGCACGTGCGGCGTTGGGCGGAGGAGAAGGCGGCGTGAGCGACATGGGACTGGCAGGAGCGCGGGAGCGCCGGGTGAGCACCGGTGGGATCGAGCTGTGCGTCGTGGAACTGGGCGACACCGAGCGGCCCACCGTGGTGTTGGTGCACGGCTACCCGGACAGCAAGGAAGTCTGGTCGGAGGTGGCCGAGCGCCTCGCGGAGAACTTCCACGTGGTGCTCTACGACGTGCGCGGGCACGGCAGGTCCACGGCGCCCGTGCCGCTGCGCGGCGGCTTCACGCTGGAGAAGCTGACCGATGACTTCCTCGCGGTCGCGGACGCGGTGAGCCCCGACCGCCCGGTGCACCTGGTCGGGCACGACTGGGGGTCCGTACAGGGCTGGGAGTTCGCGACGGTGCGGCGCACGGAGGGCCGGATCGCCTCCTTCACCTCCATGTCGGGGCCCTCGCTGGACCACTTCGGGCACTGGATCAAGAAGCGGATGTCCCGGCCGACCCCGCGCCGGGCCGCGCAGCTGCTGGGGCAGGGCGCCAAGTCCTGGTACGTGTACCTGCTGCACACCCCGGTGCTGCCGGAGCTGGCCTGGCGCGGGCCGCTCGGCAAGCGGTGGCCCGTGATGCTGGAGCGGCTGGAGAAGATCCCGGCCGGTGACTACCCGACCGCTTCGCTCGCCTCCGACGCGGCGCACGGCGCCTGGCTCTACCGGGACAACATCCGTCCCAGGCTGCGCCACCCGCGCGCCGACGCCTACGCCCACGTGCCCGTCCAGCTGATCACCCCGACCGGGGACGCCTTCCTGTCCGAGCGGCTCTACGACGACCTGGAGCTGTGGGCACCCGATCTGCTGCGCCGGACCCTGCCGGCCAAGCACTGGATCCCGCGCACCCGTCCGGACCAGCTGGCCGCGTGGATCGGCGAGTTCGTCACCTCCCGCGAGGAGCCCGCGACCCGCGCGCCGGAGCGCAAGGCCCCGGGGCGCTACGCCGACCGCTTCGGCGGGCAGCTCGTCCTGGTCACCGGCGCGGCCAGCGGCATCGGGCGGGCCACGGCCTTCGCCTTCGCCGAGGCCGGCGCCCGGGTGGTTGCCGTGGACCGCGACGGCGAGGGCGCCGCCCGCACCGCCGAGATGGCCCGGCTCGTGGGCGCCCCGCAGGCCTGGGGCGAGTGCGTGGACGTCAGCGACGAACAGGCGATGGAGAAGCTCGCGGCGAAGGTCGCCGCCGAGTACGGCATCGTCGACGTCCTGGTCAACAACGCCGGGATCGGTCTCTCCGGGCCGTTCCTGGAGACCAGCTCGGAGGACTGGAAGAAGGTCCTCGACGTCAATCTGTGGGGCGTCATCCACGGCTGCCGGATCTTCGGCAAGCAGATGGCCGATCGCGGCCAGGGCGGCCACATCGTCAACACCGCCTCCGCCGCGGCCTACCTGCCCACCAAGAGCCTGCCCGCCTACAGCACCTCGAAGGCCGCGGTGCTGATGCTGTCGGAGTGCCTGCGCGCCGAACTGGCGGGCCGCTCGATCGGCGTCTCGGCGATCTGCCCCGGCATCGTCAACACCAACATCACCGCCACCTCCCGGTTCACCGGGGTGGACGCGGCGGAGGAGAAGCGCCGCCAGCAGAAGTCCTCCCGGCTCTACGGCCTGCGCAACTTCCCGCCGGAGAAGGTCGCCGACGCGATCCTGCTCGCCGTGGTGAAGAACCAGGCGGTGGTTCCGGTGACCCCCGAGTCCAAGGGCGCCCGGTGGATGTCCCGCTTCGCCCCCGGTGCGCTGCGGGCCTTCGCGAAGCTGGAGCCCCGGCTGTGAGCGGGGCGTACCGGATCGCTCCGCGCCGGGTGGCCTTCGACTGGCGGACCACCCCGCTGCACTGGATACCGGACGAGCCCACCGCCACCCACGTGATCAATGTGCTGCACCTGCTGCTGCCCGCCGGGGAGCGGTGGTTCGTCAAGGTCTTCAAGGAAGCCCTGCCCCTGGTCACCGATCCAGGGCTGCGCCAGGAGGTCAAGGGGTTCATGGGGCAGGAGGCCACGCACAGCGTGCAGCACTCCTACGTCCTGGACCACCTCGCCGAACAGCGACTCCCGACCGCGGAATTCACCCGGTACGTCGATTTCCTCTTCGAGAGGCTGCTCGGCGAGACCCCGCCCTTCGGCGCGCCGCTGCCCGCACAGGAATGGCTGCGCTTCCGGCTCTCGCTCATCGCCGCGATCGAGCAGTTCACGGCCGTGCTCGGCGACTGGGTGCTGCGCGCCGAGGGGCTGGACCGGGCGGGCTCGGACGCGATCATGCTGGACCTGCTGCGCTGGCACGGCGCGGAGGAGGTGGAGCACCGCTCCGTCGCCTTCGACATGTACCAGCACTGCGCGGGCACCGGCGCGGCCCGGTACGCGCGCCGGATCGAGGGCATGGCCGTGGTCGCCCCGGTGCTGGCCTGGCTGTGGGTGTGGGGGACGGCGTACCTGATGCGCAACGACCCGGAACTCGCTGGCCGCATGCGGTATTCGCTGCGCGCCCACAACCAGGCCGTGGCCAAGGGCCTGCTACCGACCTGGAGAGAGCTGGGCGCAGCCATACCCCGCTACTTCCGGCGGTCGTACCATCCCTCGCAGGAGGGCTCGCTGCGCAGGGCGGTCGAGTACCTGACGACTTCGCCCGCGGCCCGCGCCGCGGCGGGCGCGGTCGGCCGAGCCGCCGTGTCGTAGGGCCTGTCGTGGGCCCCTGGTGGGCCTGTCGTGGGCCTGTCGTAGGGAGTGGGATTGTCCGATCAGGCGGTAGCCGAGTACCGGATCGAGGACCTGGCGCACCACAGCGGGGCGACGGTGCGCACGATCCGGGCGTACCAGGACCGGGGCCTGCTGCCGAAGCCGGAGCGGCGGGGCCGGTCCAACGTGTACCGGGACACGCATCTGGCCCGACTGCGCCAGATCGCCGACCTGCTGGACCGCGGCTACACCCTGGCCTCCATCAAGGAGCTGCTGGAGGCCTGGGACGCGGGGCGCGGGTTGGGCGGCGTACTCGGTCTGGTCGCCGAGGTGCACGGGCCGTGGACGGACGAGGAGGCGGCCCGGATCAGCCGGGCCGAGCTGAACGAGCGGTTCGGCGGCAAGCCGGACGACACCGCGGTGGACGAGGCCTGCGAGCTGGGCGTCCTGGAGCGGATCCCGGGGCGGGAGGACGAGTTCCTGGTCCCCTCGCCCCAGGAGCTGGCGGTGGCCGCCGAGCTGTACGCGGCCGGGGTGCCGCTGGCGGCGATCACCGGGCACCTGCGGGAGCTGCGCGGCCAGGTCGAGCACATCGCCTCGCGCTTCCTGGAGTTCACCACCGAGCACGTCTTCGCCCGCTACCTCGGTCACCACGCGGACGCGACGGCCGCGATCGACCCCGCCTGCGCCGTGGAGCTGACCCTGACGGACGCCGCGGCGACCGCCGCGGCCGCCATGGTGCGCAGGCTGCGGCCGCTGGCCCAGCAGACGGTGGACGCCGAGCTGGCCCGGGCCATGCGGCTGTTCGCGACCCGGCACCTCCAGCGGCACCTGGGCACGGTCGGCCCGCCGCAGCCTCCCGGGCCCACTCCGGTGGTGCTGCCGGCCGAGACCGTACGGGCGGTGCAGGAGCTGGTCGGGGCCGATCACGTGGCGGCCTTCGTCCGGGCGGCGACGGAGCGGGAGTTGCAGGCGAGGACGATGAACGAGCTGGCGCGGCGCGGCGGTTAGTTTCCACAGGGCGGTCACCCGTTTGCCGACAAACCCCACCGAATCAGCTGTGGACAAGTGGGGATTTCCTGTGGACGGACCCTCAGCCCGTACCCGTACCCGTACCCGCACCCGCACTCGCGCCCGAATCCGTTCCCGCGCCCGCGCCCGCACCCGACCCCGCACCCGCACCCCCACCCCGCCCGTACAAGAAGGCCGCCAGCAGCAGGCCCAGCACCCCGCCCGCCAGCTGCGCCACGACGAACCCGGGCAGCGAGCGCGGCGCGATCCCGGTGAAGGAGTCGCTGAAGGCGCGCCCGACGGTCCCGGCCGGGTTGGCGAAGGAGCCCGAGGAGGTGAACCAGATCGCGGCGGCGATGTACGCGGCCACCGCCGCCGGTATCAGCCGCGACCGCCCGATCCGCCCCAGCCCCTGGATGACCAGGACCAGCCCGGCCGTGGCCACGACCTCGCCGACCAGCAGGTGCCCACCGCCCCGCACCTGGGTGGCGAAGTTCCCCGGAACCCGCCCGAACATGGCCTCGGCGAGCACCGCGCCGCCGATCGCCCCCAGCGTCTGGGCCACGGTGTAGACGAGGGCCTCACGACCGTCCAGGCCCTCGCCCCCGCCCCGGCGCGCCCACCAGGAGGTGAGGCTGACGACGGGATTGAGGTGCGCCCCGGACAACGGGCCGAGCAGCGTGATGATCAGACCGAGGCCGATCGCCGAGGCCAGGGAGTTGGCCACGAGGGCCACGCCGACGTCCCGGCTCAGGGCGGCGGCCTGTATGCCGGAACCGATGACGACGACGAGGAGCCCGCCGGTGCCGATGAGTTCGGCGGCCGCGCGGCGCGGCAGCGAAGCCGCGGCGGGTGCGGTCACCCCCGGTGCGGCGGGCGCGGCTGACGCGGGTGCGGCGGGTGCGGTCACGGCGGGTGCGGTCATGGTGTCTCCCCCAGGATTCAGGTCCAACGGAAAAAGTATTCCGTATGCCGAAAGCGCGATAGAGGGGTCTCACGGGAGCCGGCCGGAGGGGCCGAGGGGCGTAAAGCCGTTGGCAGGCCGCCCTCCACCGGGCAACCTGGCGTCCATGGACGAGAAACGCACCGTGAAGGTGTCCAAATACGTCTCGAAACACCTGCGACATCAGCCCGAACGGATCGGACTGGTGCTCGACGCCCAGGGCTGGGTCGAGATCGACGACCTCCTGCGCGCGGCCGCGGACCACCGCTTCCCCATCACCCGCGCGGAACTCGACCATGTCGTCGCCGCCAACGACAAGCAGCGCTTCGCCGTGGTGGGCACCCGCATCCGGGCCAACCAGGGCCACACCGTCGACGTGGACCTGGACCTCCCGGAGGCCGAACCGCCCGCCCACCTCTACCACGGCACCGTCGCCGCCGCCCTGGAGCCGATCCGTACCGAGGGCCTGCGCCCCATGCGGCGCCACCACGTGCACCTGTCCCCCGACCGGGAGACCGCCACCCGGGTGGGCGCGCGGCGCGGCCAGCCGGTGGTGCTCGCCGTGGACGCGGGCGCGATGCGGGCGGCCGGGCACGTGTTCCGGGTGAGCGCCAACGGGGTGTGGCTCGTGGACGCCGTCCCTCCGGAATTCCTGCGCCTGCCGTAGCCGGGCGGACCCGGACCGGACCCGGACCCCGGACCCGGACCCCGGACCTCGCCCCCGGACCCCGGACCCGGCCCCGACACGACGGACCCGGACCCCGGGCCCCACGCCCCCGCCCCGCAGCCCCCGAGAAATTGCCGGGGCGCCCTGTCGGGGCTGCCCCCTACCCTGGTGCGCACGGTCGGTTGAGAGGGGGGTACCTCGCGATCACCGGACAACCCCAGCACACGCGAGGTGACTTTCCATGACGTCCACCATCCCGCCCACCGGAGCTGCGGACACGCCGCCCGAAGCGGCCGCCAACTCCTTCCAGGTCGACCTCCGCGGACTCGTCGACCTGCTCTCCCACCACCTCTACTCCAGCCCGCGCGTCTACGTCCGCGAGCTGCTCCAGAACGCGGTGGACGCCGTCACCGCCCGCCGGGCGCACGATCCGGACGCGGTCGTCCGCATCCGGCTGTCCGCCGGGGCCGGGCGCGTCACCATCGAGGACACCGGCATCGGCCTGACGGCCGCCGAGGCGCACTCGCTGCTCGCCACCATCGGCCGCAGCTCCAAGCGCGGCGGCGAGCACGGCCTGGAGACCACCCGCCAGGAGTTCCTGGGCCAGTTCGGCATCGGCCTGCTGGCCTGCTTCGTCGTCGCCCGGCAGATCCGCGTCGTCACCCGCTCCGCCCGTGACCCGCAGGCCGCGCCCGTCGAGTGGCTCGCCACCGACGACGGCTCCTACACCGTGCGCGAACTCCCCCACGAGGCCCGCCCCGAGCCCGGTACCACCGTCCACCTGGAAGCACGTCCCGGCGCCGCGGAATGGACCGTTCCCGCCAAGGTCGAGCAGCTCGCCCGCGACTACGGCTCCCTGCTGCCCTACGACATCACCTTCGAGGAAGCGGCGGAGGCCACCGCGCCGGGCTCGGCCGGCGCCGCCCGCCCGATCACCGACCGACCCGCCGTCTGGGACCGCCCGTACGCCACCCCCGACGCCCGTCGGGTCGCCCTCGCCGGACACTGCACGGCCCTCTTCGGCTTCAGCCCCCTCGACAGCATCGACCTCGACCTGCCCGTCGCGGGCGTGCGCGGCGTCGCGTACGTGCTCCCCGAGCCCACCAGCCCCGCCCACCGCGCCGGTCACCGCGTCCACCTCAAGGGCATGCTGCTCACCGACCATGCCGAC
Source organism: Streptomyces sp. NPDC028419 (assembly GCF_055565515.1). Lineage (NCBI taxonomy): Bacteria > Bacillati > Actinomycetota > Actinomycetes > Kitasatosporales > Streptomycetaceae > Streptomyces > Streptomyces sp. NPDC028419. The sequence continues at coordinate 154,633 of NZ_JBVHUE010000001.1, forward strand.
AACCTGCTGCCGGACTGGGCCTTCTTCGTCCGCGCCGTCCTCGACACGGACACCCTGCGGCCCACCGCCTCCCGCGAGAACCTCTACGACGACGAGACCCTCGCCGCCGTGCGCGAGGCCCTCGGCGCCCGCATCCGCACCTGGCTGGCCGAGCTCGCCGCGAGCGAGCCGGACCGACTGGCCGCCTTCCTGCGCGTCCACCACCTCGGCGTGAAGTCCCTCGCCCGCCACGACGCCGAGCTGCTCGGGCTGATGCTGCCCTGGCTGCCCTTCGAGACGAGCGACGGCTCCATGAGCCTGGAGGAGTTCGCCGCGGCGCACCGCGAGATCCACTTCACGCGCACGGTCGAGGAGTTCCGCCAGATCGCCCCGATCGCGGCGGCCCACGGCCTGGGCGTCATCAACGCCGGATACACCTACGACGCCGATCTGTTGGCCCTGCTGCCGACCGTCCGCCCCGGCATCAAGGTCACCGAGCTCGACGCCGGCGCCGTCACGGACCGGCTCGACCCCGTGCCGGCCGACGCCGAGCTGGCCCTCACCGCCTTCCTCTCCACCGCGCGGATCCGGCTGGAGGCGCAGAGCTGCGACGTCGTGCTGCGCGCCTTCCAGCCCGTCTCCGTGCCCGCGCTCTTCCTCGACGACCGCCAGACCCGGCAGGAGCGCGACCGGGCGAGCGCGCAGGAGAGCGCCGATTCGCTGTGGAGCGGCATCCTCGGCTCGCTGCGCGGCGCCGCCCCGCGCGCCCGGCTCGTGCTCAACCACAACAACCCGCTGGTCCGCCGGATCGCCTCGATCCCGGACGCGGCACTGGCCGGTACGGCGGTGGAATCGCTGTACGGACAGGCCCTGCTGATGGCGCAGCGCCCGCTGCGTCCCGCGGACTCCAGCCTGCTCAACCGCGCCTTCCTCGGACTCCTGGAATGGGCGACCCACGCCACCGGAACCGAAGGGACCCAGAAGTGAGCGCGATGACCCCCGACGAGATCCGCCAGGCCCTCCAGGCCAATGCGAGCACGCCCAACGGCGCCGCGCGCAACGCGCGCGCGGAGGAGCTGAGCGCCGCCGCCGAAGCCAGCGGCGACCGGGCGCTCTTGCGCACGGCCCTGGACCACCAGATCAACGCCTACGAGTACTCCTCCGAGCGGCCGCGGATGCTCGTGCCCTTCGCCCGGCTGCTCCAGGAGTACGACCGCGACCCCGGCGCGTTCGCGCAGTGGGAGGTCAGATCCCTCTTCTGGCAGTTCAAGTGGGTCGCCTCGGCGATAGCCAACTCCCCCGAGATATCGCTCGACCAGGCCAGCGGCTGGCTCACCGAAATGGAGCGCCGCTACCGGCTCGCGGGCTACACGGAACGTCCGGTGCGCGAGGCCGAGCTGTTCCTCGCGGACGCCCTCGCCGACGACGAGCGCGCCGAGCTGGCCGTCTCCCGGTGGATGGCCGCCGAGCGGGACGGCATGGCGGACTGCCACGCCTGCGAGATCAACACCCAGGGCTGGTTCTGGGTGCGCAAGGGCGACGACGCCCGGGCCATCGAGGTCTGGCAGCCGGTCCTGGCGGGCGAGCGGGTCTGCTCGGAGGAACCGCACCGGGTGCTGGCCCAGTCCCTGCTGCCGCTGCTGCGCCTGGGCCGGCTCGACGAGGCCCGCTCGCACCACCTGCGGGGCTACCGGATGGCCCGGGGCAACGACAGCCTGCTGCGCTCGATCGGCAAGCACATCGAGTTCTGCGCGCTGACCGGCAACGAGCCGCGCGGACTGGAGATCCTCGCCGAGCACGCGACGCACCTCGGCCGGCCGAACGACGTCGACGCCCTGGTGGAGTTCTACGGGGGCGTCCTCGTCCTGTTGCGACGGCTGACCGAGCTGGGCCTCGGCGACGGACCGGCCGTCACCCACCAGGGAGCCGTCCGGAGCGTGCGCGAGCTGTACGCGCTCCTGCACGCCGACGCGTGGGACGGCGTACGGCGCTTCGACGCGCGCAACGGGAACTCCCGGGCCTCCGACCGGTTCACGGCGCGGATCGAGCGGGCACCCCTGGCGCCGGCGCTGCCGCTCGGCGTGCGCAGCGCCCCGCTGCCCGCTGCCCGCCCGGCCGGGACCGCGGCCGCGGCTACAGGTCCGACGGCCCCGGAGGCGATCGGTTTCGCGGAGCTGGTGGCCCGGGCCCGGGCGGCGCGGGCCGAGGGCCATCCGGGGGCGCCGGCGCTGTGGGCCCACGTGGCGGCGCGGGCCGCTTCCGCCCCCGCCGCTCCCGTGGACGCCGCGCTGGCCGCGGACCTGCTGGAGCACCGGGCCCTGACGGTCGCGCGGGCCACGGGGACGACCGCCGGCGACACCGGGCCCGAGCGGGTACGGGTCCTGCTCGCCGAAGCCCGCGACGCCCAGCGGGCCGCCGGCCAGCCGGACCGGGCGGCTCTGGCGCAGCTGTGGCTGGTCACCGCGGCCTTCCAGGCGGACGCCGAACCGGCCGAGCTGCGCGAGCTGCTGACGGCGGCCGTCGACGCCGCCGCGGCGCTGGACCCGGCCGATCCGCTGCGCGCGCGCCGGATCGCGTCGGCCGAGCTGACCCGGATGCGCGTGGAGTCGTACCTGCGCGCGGCGGAGCACGACCACGACCAGCACGACGTGGACCCGGAGCTGGGCGCCGGGCTCGAGTCCCTCGTCGCCGCCACCACGGGCACGGACCTGTCCGACCTGGCGGCCGACGCCGAGGAGTTGCTGGCGCGCCTGCGGCTCCAGGAGGGCGACGCGCAGCGGGCGGTGGCCCTGCTCGCCTCGGCCGCCGAGCATGGTGTCGGGGCGGGCCGGCCGTGGCTGGCGGTGGACCCGCTGGCCCTGCGGGCGCAGGTGCTCCTCTCGCTCGGGCGCCCGGCGGAGGCCGAGGAAGCCGCGCGCTCCGCCGTGGCGCACTCGGCCGAGGTGACCGACGCCGAGACGCACGGCTCCGTACGCCTGACCCTCGCGGAGATCCTGTTGCGCGGGGACGAGGAGGCCGTGGCGGAGGCCGCCCGGCACGCCCTGGACAGTGCGCACTGGTTCGATCTGGCCGGCCTCGCCGAGGCCGGCGGGGCGCGGGCCCGGCTCCTGCTGGCCCGCGCCTACGCGGCGGCCGGGCGCACGGTCGAGGCGGTGGAGGTGCTCCAGTCCGCGGTGGCGGACCTCGCCGGACAGGGGGAGTACCCCGAGGTGCAGGCACGGGAGCTGCTCGGTGACCTGCTCGGCGTGCTGCACGACGCGGCGGGTGCGGCCGAGCAGTACCTGCTGGCCGCCGACGTCACCAAGGGCTGGGAAGATCCCCGGCCCCAGGCCCACCTCGCCCAGTCGGCGGCCGACGCCCTGTCCACCGCCCGCAGGTGGTCGGACGCGGTCGCCGCCTACGAGCGGGCGCTGCAACTGCGCCGGGCGATCGGCGACAACCCGGTGTCCGAGGTCCGGATGCTGCGCTCGCTGGCCTGGCTGACGGTGCAGGGGCAGGGGCAGGACAAGCAGGGGGAGAGCCCCGACGAGCGGTTCGCCCGGGCCCGGGCCCTGATGGACGCGGCGGTGGCCGTGCTGGAGGAGGCGACGGCCGGGGAAGCGGCCGACGAGCCGCAGCTGCGCTTCGAACTCGCCCAGACCTGGCAGCAGCTCGCCCAACTGATCGCCCGCCGGCTGGCGCCCGAGGACGAGGACGACTTCGACGAGGACGAGGACGAGGACGGCACCGAGCGGTACCTGCCGCTGACCGGAGCGGAGGTGCGGCTGCTCCGGGAGGAGCAGGTCGACCTCTGGGACCGGGCGGCCTCGCGCTACGCCGGACTCGGGGCCGAGCGCGCCTCGGAGCGGTTCTGGTGCGTGCAGGGCGCCACCCACACGGACCGGGAGCTGGGCCGGGAAGAGCGGGCGGCGGCCCGGCTGACCGCCCTCGTCGAGGACCTGCGCGCGCTGCCGCAGGGGGCGGCGCCGGACTGGCTGCTGCCCCGCGCCGAGGCCGCCCGGGACCAGCTGGCGTCCTGAGGACGATCGGGGTGGGCGGTTCGGGGTGGGCGGTTCGGGGTGGGAGACGAACCGCCCGCCCCGGACCGCCCGGCGCGCGAACCAGCCGCCATGCGTCAGGCCAGCTGTGCGAGCCCCTCGGTGGCGATCTTCTCGAAGACGTCCTGGTCCGACGCGAAGTCCGAGTCGGGGATCGGCGCGTGGATCACCAGCTCGCTGAAGCCCAGCTCACGGTGGCGTCCCACGAAGTCGACGAAGGCGTCGAGCGAGCTGAGCATCGTGTTCGCCTCCGGGGTGAACCCGGTCAGCAGGATCTTCTCGACCGACTCCGGATCCCGGCCGATCTCGGCACAGGCCTTGCCCAGCTTCTCGATCTGACCCCGCAGCGCCTCGACCGACTGCTCCCCGGTGCCCGCCTCGAAGAGCTTCGGGTCGCCCGTGGTCACCCAGGCCTGCCCGTGCCGGGCGGCCAGCCTCAGCCCGCGCGGGCCGGTGGCGGCCACCGCGAACGGCAGCCGGGGCCGCTGGACGCAGCCGGGGATGTTGCGGGCCTGGTCCGCGGAGTAGAAGGTGCCCTCGTACGTCACCGACTCCTCGGTCAGCAGCCGGTCGAGCAGCGGCACGAACTCCGCGAACCGGTCGGCCCGCTCCCGCGGGGTCCACGCCTCCTGCCCGAGCGCGGTCGCGTCGAAGCCGTTGCCCCCCGCCCCGATGCCGAGGGTGATCCGGCCGCCGGAGATGTCGTCCAGCGACATGAGGTCCTTGGCCAGGGTCACCGGGTGCCGGAAGTTCGGCGAGGTCACGAGGGTGCCCAGGCGCATCCGGCCGGTCGCGGCGGCCGCGGCGGTCAGGGTGGGCACGGCGCCGAACCACGGGCCGTCACGGAAGGTCCGCCAGGAGAGGTGGTCGTAGGTGTAAGCGGTGTGGAAGCCGAGCTCCTCGGCTCGCACCCACTGGTCGCGGCCGCCTTCGTGCCAGCGACGTACCGGAAGGATCACAGTGCTCAGACGCAGACTCATGTCCCAGAGCCTACGGCGGTCCGGCCGAGCACCCCGTCCGCCGCGGCCCTGGTCGGGCCGGGCGGACCCATGGGCGAAGATGGACCGGTGACCTCGGCTCCCCAGCGCCCGGACGGGCCCGCACCCACGCCCCGCCTCATCGCCACCGACCTCGACGGCACCCTGCTGCGCGACGACAAGTCCGTGTCCGACCGCACCGTCGCCGCCCTCGCGGCCGCCGAGGAAGCCGGGATCGAGGTCTTCTTCGTGACCGGCCGTCCGGCCCGCTGGATGGACGTCGTCGCCGAGCACGTGCACGGCCACGGCCTCGCCATCTGCGCGAACGGCGCCGCCGTCGTCGATCTGCACGCCGGCCGGGAGTTCGTCCAGGTCCGCGAGCTGCCCCGGGCCGACGCGCTGGCCATCGTGCACGCGCTGCGCGCCGCCGCCCCCGGCAGCTCCTTCGCCGTCGAGCTGACCACCGGCATCCACTACGAGCCCGCGTACCCGCCCTTCTACCAGGACCCGGGTGCCACGGTGGCCACCGCGGAGAAGCTCCTGTACGCGGAGCCGGCCACGCCGGCCGCGCCCGTGCTCAAGCTGCTCGCCCACCACCCCGAGCTGTCGCCGGACGCGTTCTTGACCCTGGCCCGGGGCGCCGCGGGGGAGTTCGGCTCCATCACGCGCTCCAGCCCGACCGCGCTGCTGGAGATCAGCGGCCTCGGCGTGTCCAAGGCCAGCACCCTGGAACGCTGCTGCGCCGAACGCGGCATCTCCAGCGCCGAGGTCGTCGCCTTCGGGGACATGCCCAATGACGTGGAGATGCTGAGCTGGGCGGGCACCTCGTACGCGATGGGCAACGCCCACCCCGCCGTGATCGCGGCCGCGTCCGGACGCACCGTCGCCAACAACGAGGACGGGGTCGCCCTCGTCATCGAGCAGATCCTGGCGGACCTGGCCCACCGCCCGCACTGACGCGGGACGCCCCGACCGTGCCCGGTCGCAGGCGTCCTCGTCGCGGACGGCCCGGTCGCAGGCGTCCCGGTCAGAGCGGGGCCTCCCACACGAGGGTCGTCCCGCCACCGTCCTCGCCGATGCCCGGGCCGTACGAGCTGGACCCGCCCAGCGACTCCGCCCGGCGCCGCAGGTTCCGCAGCCCGCTGCGCCGACCGCCCTCGGGGATGCCCACCCCGTCGTCCGCGACCTCCAGCCGGACACCGGGCCGCCCGTCCGCGAGCGTGATCGTCGAGTCCAGCACCACCTCGATCCGGCCCGCCTCCGAATGCCGGAACGCGTTGGACAGCGCCTCGCGCAGCGCGGCGATCAGGTTCTTGCCGACCAGCTCGCCGACCACCGCGTCGATCGGCCCCAGGAAGCGGTGCGCGGGCTTGAAGCCCAGCGGTACGGCCGCCATGTTGATCTCGCGCAGCACCCGCGTGCGCAGGCCCGACGGGGCCTCCGCCGGGCCCTGCTGGAGGGCGAAGATCGCGGTCCGGATCTCCTGGATCGTCACGTCCAGCTCGTCGACGGCCTTGCCCACCCCGTCGCGCACCTCGGGAACGATGGAGCGGCGTTGGGCTCCCTCCAGCATCATCCCGGTGGCGAACAGCCGCTGGATGACCAGGTCGTGCAGGTCACGGGCGATCCGGTCGCGGTCCTCGAACACCGCGAGCCGCTCCCGGTCGCGCTGGGCTTCGGCCATCATCAGCGCGAGGGCGGCCTGCGAGGCGAACTGCGTGGCCAGGGTCCGCTCCGCCTCGCTGAACGGCCGCTTCCCGCGTGCACGGGGCGTCACGAGCGCGCCCAGCACCCGCCCGCCGCTGTGCAGCGGGAGCATCATGCAGGGTCCGTACTGACTGGTCAGGCGCCCGATCATCCGCGGGTCGGCGGACGCGTCGTCCACGAACACCGGCTCCCCGTGGAGCAGCTTGTCCACCACCGGGCTGTCGCCGGGGATCAGCACTCCCAGCGAGTTGCCCGGGTGATCGGCGGAGACCGCCACGATCTCCATCCCGCCCTCCTCGGAGGGCAGCATGACGATCCCGGCCGCCGAGTCCGCCAGCCGACGGGCCTGTTCCGCGACGACGGCGAGCGCGTCGTCGGCGTCCCCGCCCGACAGCAGCGCGGTGGTGACGGCCACCGATCCGTCGATCCACCGCTCGCGCTGGGTGGCGGCCTCGTACAGGCGGGCGTTGCCGATGGCGATGCCCGCCTCGGTCGCCAGCACCCGGACCATGTGGACGTCGTAATCGTTGAACTCGGCGCCGTCGTGCTTCTCGGCGAGGTACAGGTTGCCGAAGATCTCCCCCTGGACGCGGATCGGTACGCCGAGGAAGGTCTTCATCGGCGGGTGGCCCGCCGGGAAGCCCGCCGAGCGCGGGTCGCTCGACAGATCGGCGAGGCGGACGGCGTCCGGATGCTCGATCAACGCCCCGAGCAGGCCCCGCTTGCCGTCGGGACGGTGCCCGATGAGCCGGGCCGTCTCGTCGTCGATGCCGTAGGTGACGAAATCGGAGAGGCCGCGGCCCTCGGTGTCCACCACGCCGATCGCCGCGTAGCGGGCGGCGGCCAGCTCCGCGGCGGTCTCGCAGATCCGGTCCAGTGTGGAGTGCAGTTCGAGGCCGGTACCGACCGACCGCATCGCCTCCAGCAGCTGCGGGACACGGGCGGTGAGCTCGGTGGACAGCCCCTGCAGACTCCGCGTGGCCTGGGTGGCGGCCTCCATCGGGTCCGGCGATTCCTGCGACTCCTGCGCTGACATGTCCTTGAGACTAGTTAGTCCCTTTTGCTGGGGAAAGTCGGCACCGGCCTTCCCACCGCCCGATCAAGCCGATTCCCGCTGCCCGGCACCGGCCAGGTCCCCTTCCCGCTCCCGCTCGACCATCCTCCGCAACGGGCCCGGTACGGCGACGAGCTCGGCGTACGGACCGCGCTGCACCACCCGTCCGCCGTCCAGCACGAGGATCTCGTCCACCGCGTCCAGGCCGGCCAGCCGGTGCGTGATCAGCACCGTCGTCCGCCCCTCGGTCGCGTGCAGCAGGTCCTCGGTCAGCGCGTCCGCGGTGACCACGTCCAGGTGCTCGGCGGGCTCGTCCAGGACCAGTACGGGGAAGTCGGCCAGCAGCGCCCGGGCCAGGGCGAGCCGCTGGCGTTGACCGCCGGAGATCCTCTCACCGTGCTCGCCGACGAGCGTGTCCAGCCCCTCGGGCAGGCCGTCCGCCCACTCCAGCAGCCGGGCGGCGGCGAGGGCCGCGCGCAGCTCCGCCTCGCTCGCCCCGGTCCGCGCCAGGCGCAGGTTCTCCCGGACCGAGCTGTCGAAGAGGTGCGCGTCCTGCGCGCACAGGCCGACACCGCGGCGTACGTCGTCCCCGTCCAGGGTCCGTACGTCGACCCCCGCGACGGTGTACGCGCCCTCGGCCACGTCCAGGAAGCGCAGGAGCACCTGGGCCAGGGTGGTCTTGCCCGCGCCGGAGGGTCCCACCACGGCGACCCGGCGGCCCGCGTCGAGGGTCAGGTCGATCCCCCGCAGCGCGTCGCCCTCCTGCCCGGGGTGGCGGGCGGCGAGCCCGGTCAGCCGCAGCGGGAAGACGGACGCGGGCGCCGGGCCGGGCGCCTCGGGCTCGACGACGGGCGCCGGGGCGTCGATGACCTCGTAGACCCGCTCCGCACTGCGCCGCACCCGCTGGCGGTACTGGACGGCCAGCGGCAGCCCGTTGACCGCTTCGAAGGCGGCGAGCGGGGTGAGCACCGCCACGGCCATGGCCACCCCGCCGAGCCGGCCCTGGTGCACCGCGCCCGCGGCGACGGCGGCGGCCGCCGTCACGGTCAGGCCGCAGATCAGGGCCGACAGCCCGCTGCCGATGCCGGTGGCCGCCGCGCCCCGGGCGGCGATCCGGGTGAGGACCCCGTCGCTCTCGCGGGCCCGCTCCTTGCGGCTGCCCAGCGCCCCGGCGACGGTCAGCTCTGCGGTGCCGGACAGCAGATCCGCCACCCGGGTGGCCAGCTCGCCGCGTGCGGGGGCGAGCCTGCGCTCCGCCCGTCGTGCGCAGGCACCACTGACCAGGGGCACGACGATCCCCGCGGCCAGCAGCCCGACGGCGAGCACGGCCCCGGCCTCCGGCAGCAGCCAGGCCGTGAAGCCGACCGAGCCGAGCCCGACGAGCACGGCGGTGCCGACCGGCAGCAGCCAGCGCAGCCAGTAGTCCTGCAGGGCGTCGGCGTCGGCCACCAGACGGGTCAGCAGGTCACCGCGGCGCCGCTCGCGCAGTCCGCCGGGGGCGATCCGCTCCAGCCGCCGGTAGACGGAGACCCGCAGCTCCGCGAGCATCCGCAGCACGGCGTCGTGGGAGACCAGCCGCTCCGCGTAGCGGAAGACGGCACGGCCCATGCCGAAGGCCCTGGTCGCGGTGACCGCGACCATCAGGTAGAGCACGGGCGGGTGTTCGGAGGCCCGGGAGATGAGCCAGCCGGAGACGGCCATCAGAGCGACTCCGCACCCGACGGCCAGCGCGCCGAGGAAGAGGCCGAGCCGGAACCGCCCCTGCCACTGCGCCGCGGCCGCCCGCACCCGGGCGAGCGGGTGGTCGCCGCCGCGCCCGCCACCGGTCGCGGCGGCCGCCTCCCGCTCGGCGACCTCCCCGAGGATCCAGCCCCCGGGTTCGGCGTGCGGCTCCGCCGGCGCGTGGGATGCCCGGGCCGGGGCCGGAGCGTGCGCAGGGATCGCCGGTGCGGCCCCGGCGGCCACCGTCACCACCCGGTCCGCCACCGCCAGCAGCGCCGGCCGGTGCACCACGAGCAGCACCGTGCGACCGGCGGCCAGCCGGCGCACGGCGTCCACCACCGCGGCCTCGGTCCGCCCGTCCAGCGCGGCCGTGGGCTCGTCCAGCAGCAGCACCGGCCGGTCCGCCAGGAACGCCCGGGCGAGCGCGAGCCGCTGCCGCTGGCCGGCGGAGAGGCCGACCCCGCCCTCGCCCAGCGGGGTCTGCGCTCCGGCCGGCAGCGCGGCCACGAACTCCTCGGCCCCCGCGTCCCGCAGCGCCCGTGCGACCTCTTCGTCCGAGGCCCCCGGGCGGGCCAGCCGTACGTTCTCCGCGATGGTCCCCGCGAACAGGTGGGGGCGCTGCGGCACCCAGGCGATCCGCTCGCGCCACTGCTCCAGGGACAGCTCGGACAGGTCCACGCCCCCGATCCGCACCCGCCCCTCGGTCGGCGTCACGAATCCGAGCAGCACCTGGAGCAGGGTGGACTTGCCCACCCCGCTGGGGCCGGTGAGCGCCACGCACTCCCCCGGCGCGACCGTCAGCGAGACCGGCCCGGGCGAGGGCTCGGCCCGGCCCTCGTAGCGCACGGCGACGCCCTCGAAGCTCAGCCCGGCGGTGGCGACGGGCGCCGGGGCGGCCGTCCCGCCCGTGCCGGTCACCGGCGTCTCCAGGACCTCGAAGATCTCTTCCGCCGCCGCCAGTCCCTCGGCAGCCGCGTGGTACTGCGCACCGACCTGGCGCAGCGGCAGGTACGCCTCGGGCGCCAGGATCAGGATGACCAGCCCGGTGTACAGGTCGAGGTCGCCGTGCACGAGCCGCATGCCGATGGTCACGGCGACCAGGGCCACCGACAGGGTGGCGAGCAGCTCCAGCGCGAAGGACGAGAGGAAGGCGATCCGCAGCGTGCGCATCGTGGCGCGCCGGTAGTCGTCGGTGATGGTCCGGATGGACTCGGCCTGGGCCTTGGCCCGGCCGAAGACCTTCAGCGTCGGCAGTCCGGCGACCACGTCGAGGAAGTGGCCCGAGAGTCGGGACAGCAGGCGCCACTGGCGGTCCATCCGGGACTGGGTGGCCCAGCCGATGAGGATCATGAAGACGGGGATCAGCGGCAGCGTCACCACGATGATGGCCGCCGAGACCCAGTCCTCCGTGACGATCCGGGCGAGGACCGCCACCGGCACCACGATCGCGAGCCCGAGCTGCGGCAGGTACCGGGAGAAGTAGTCGTCGAGTGCGTCCACGCCCCGGGTGGCCAGTGCCACCAAGGAGCCCGTCCGCTGCCCGCTGAGCCAGGACGGGCCCAGGTCCGCGGCCCGCTCCAGCAGTCGGCCGCGCAGTTCCGACTTGACCGCGGCGCTGGCCCGGTGGGCGGCCAGCTCGGTCAGCCAGGCCACCAGGCCCCGGCCCAGGGCCACCGCCGCGAGCAGCAACAGGGGCGTCCGCAGCGCCTGCCCGTCGAGCCCGTCCTCGAAGGCGCCGACCACGATCTCGGCGATCAGCATCGCCTGACCGACGACCAGCCCCGCTCCGGCGAGTCCCAGAGCCACCACGGCCCCCAGGAAGAGACGGGTGGAGCGGGCGTACCGGAGCAGGCGCGGGTCGATCGGTTTCACGTGAAACATCCCCCAGGGAGGGTCAGGCAGGAGAGTGGGATCAGTGCGCGTCGGCGATGTGCTGCGTGCCGATCCGCTTGCGGAACACCCAGTAGGTCCAGCTCTGGTAGAGCAGGACGAGCGGCGTGGCCACTCCCGCGCACCAGGTCATGATCTTGAGGGTGTAGGGCGTGGACGAGGCGTTGGTGACCGTGAGGCTCCAGGCGTCGTTCAGCGACGAGGGCATGACGTTCGGGAAGAGCGTCAGGAACAGCATCGCGACCGCGGCCGCGATGGTGACCCCGGACAGGGCGAACGACCAGCCTTCACGGCCCGCCAGGTTGAAGCCGAGCGCGCCGACCAGGGCGAGCACCGCGATGACCATCGCGACCAGGCTCTTGCCGTCGCCCTTGGTGGCCTGGGTCCAGATCAGGAAGACCAGCGCCAGCACGGCGGTCACCACACCCAGCCGGGTGGCCAGCGTCCGCGCGCGGAGCCGGATGTCACCGACCGTCTTGAGCGAGGCGAAGACCGCGCCGTGGAAGGTGAACAGGGTGAGGGTGACCAGACCGCCGAGGATCGCGTAGACGTTGAGCAGGTCGAAGAAGGTGCCGACGTACTCCTTGTGCTCGTCGATCTTCACGCCGCGCACGATGTTGGCGAAGGCGACGCCCCAGAGGAAGGCGGGGATCAGCGAGGTCCAGAAGATGGCGTGTTCCCAGTTGGACTGCCACTTGTCCTCGGGCCTCTTGTGCCGGTACTCGAAGGCCACGCCCCGGATGATGAGGCACACCAGGATGATCAGCAGCGGCAGGTAGAAGCCCGAGAAGAGGGTGGCGTACCAGTCGGGGAAGGCCGCGAAGGTCGCGCCTCCCGCGGTGAGCAGCCAGACCTCGTTGCCGTCCCAGACGGGTCCGATCGTGTTGATCAGGACCCGCTTCTCCTTGCGGTCCCGGGCCAGCAGCTTGGTCAGTACGCCGATCCCGAAGTCGAATCCCTCCAGGAAGAAGTAGCCGATCCAGAGGACGGCGATGAGTACGAACCAGACGTCGTGGAGTTGCATGGTGTGGTCTCCCCAGCCTCAGTACGAGAAGGCCATCGGCCGGTCGGCGTCGGCGTCGTCGCCACCGATCTTGGTGGGCGGGTTGAGGTCGGCCTCGGTCAACTCCGGCGGCCCGGCCTTGACGTACTTCACGAGGAGCTTCACCTCGATCACGGCGAGGACGGCGTAGAGCGCGGTGAAGACGACCATCGAGGTGATCACCTCGCCCTGGGAGACCGACGGCGAGACCGCGTCGGCGGTGCGCAGGACCCCGTAGACGGCCCAGGGCTGGCGGCCCATCTCGGTGAAGATCCAGCCCCAGGAGTTGGCGATCAGCGGGAAGCCGAGCGTCCAGATCGTGCCGAGCCAGTAGAGCCGGGTGAGCCGCGGGCTCAGGGCGCTCTTGAAGAGGACCAGGTGGGGCCGCTCGTCCTCACCGGTCCGCAGGGCCGGTGGGAGCAGGAACTTGCGTCGGGTCAGCCAGAGCCCCAGCGCGCCGATGGCGAAGGAGGCCATGCCGAAGCCGATCATCCAGCGGAAGCCCCAGTAGGCGACCGGGATGTTCGGGCGGTAGTCACCGGGCCCGTACTTCTGCTGCTCCGCCTTGTTGACGTCGTTGATGCCGGGCACGAAGGAGTCGAAGTCGTTGTCGGCGAGGAAGGACAGCAGGCCGGGCAGCTCTATGGCCACCTTGTTGTGGCCCTTGTCCACGTCCCCGACGGCGAAGACCGAGAAGGGCGCGCTCTTCTCGCCGTCCCACAGCGCCTCGGCGGCGGCCATCTTCATCGGCTGCTGCTTGAACATGACCTTGGCGAGGGTGTCGCCGCTGATCGCGGTCAGCAGGCCACCGATCACCACGGCGACCAGGCCGAGGCGCAGCGAGGTGCGCATCACGGCGATGTGGTTCTTGCGCAGCAGGTGGAAGGCGGCGATGCCGACCATGAAGGCGCCGCCGGTCAGCAGGGCCGCCGTCAGGGTGTGGAAGACCTGGCTGAGCGCGGTGTTCTGGGTCAGCACGAGCCAGAAGTCGGTCAGCTCCGCGCGGCCGGTCTCCTTGTTGAAGCGGTACCCGACGGGGTGCTGCATCCAGGAATTGGCCGCGAGGATGAAGTAGGCGGACAGGATGGTGCCGATCGACACCATCCAGATGCAGGCGAGGTGGATCTTCTTCGGCAGCTTGTCCCAGCCGAAGATCCACAGGCCGATGAAGGTCGACTCGAAGAAGAAGGCGATGAGCGCCTCGAAGGCCAGCGGGGCCCCGAAGATGTCACCGACGAACCGCGAGTAGTCGGACCAGTTCATGCCGAACTGGAACTCCTGGACGATGCCGGTGACGACGCCCATCGCGATGTTGATCAGGAAGAGCTTGCCCCAGAACTTGGTGGCCTTGAGGTACTTCTCCTTCTCCGTCCGCACCCACGCCGTCTGCAACACCGCGACGAGGGCGGCGAGCGAGATCGTCAGGGGGACGAAGAGGAAGTGGTAGACGGTGGTAATGCCGAACTGCCATCGCGCCAGGGTCTCCGGCGCCAAAGCTAGGTCCACGTCGTCTTCTCCTTCGCGTCGCCGTGGTCACAGCCGCAGTGTGCCCCTTACATCCCACCCAATACGGGAGGAACGAGACACGCTTGTGAACGCGTTCACATTCACAAGCATTATGTCGCACACCTGTCGGCATCTTTCGGGCGGGGTACCTCTAGCCAATTGATTCAACAGATTGTTGAATGCGGCCCATGCAGATACGAATCTCCTGGCCCTCCGGCCAGCTCACCGCGACCCTCGACGACACCCCCACGGCCAAGGCCCTGCTGGAGGCACTCCCGATCTCCGCCTCCGCCAACACCTGGGGCGAGGAGGTCTACTTCGACACCGGGGTTTCCGTGGCACTGGAGGACGACGCCCGGCAGGTCGTCGAGCCGGGCACGGTCGCCTTCTGGACCGAGGGCGACGCGCTCGCACTCCCCTACGGCCCGACCCCCATCTCACGGGGAGGCGAGAGCCGCCTGGCGAGCCCCTGCAACGTCCTGGGCTCGTTCGACGGCGACCCCCGCCCGCTGGCCACCGTCCATGACGGTGACCCCATCCGCGTGGAACTGGCGTAACAGCTCCCACGGGGCGCGGCTCGCGGCCGCGGCCCCTCACAGCTCCTTGAAGAAGGCCTCTGCCGTGTGCAGGAACAGGTCGTTCGCCTCGGTCTCACCGATCGTGACCCGCAGGCCCTCACCCGCGAAGGGTCGGACCACCACACCGGCCTTCTCGCAGGCCGCCGCGAAGTCGGCGGTGCGCTCCCCCAGCCGCATCCACACGAAGTTCGCCTGGGTCTCGGGAACCACGGACCAGCCCTGCGCGATCAGCGTCTCGTACACCCGCGCCCGCTCGCCGAGCAGCGAGCCGACCCGGCCCAACAACTCGTCCTCGGCCCGCAGCGACGCGACCGCCGCGTCCTGGGCGAGCTGACTGACGCCGAAGGGAACGGCCGTCTTGCGCAGCGCGGCGGCCACCGGCTCGTGCGCGATCGCGAACCCGACCCGCAGGCCGGCCAGGCCGTACGCCTTGGAGAAGGTCCGCAGAACCGCCACGTTCGGCCGGTCCCGGTAGATCTCGATGCCGTCCGGCACCTCGGCGTCGCGCACGAACTCGCGGTACGCCTCGTCCAGCACCACCAGGACGTCCGAGGGCACCCGGTCCAGGAACCGCTCCAGCTCCGCCCGCCGCACGACGGTGCCGGTCGGGTTGTTGGGGTTGCAGATGAAGATCAGCCGGGTGCGCTCGGTGATCGCGTCGGCCATCGCGTCCAGGTCGTGCACGTCACCCGAGGTCAACGGCACCTTCACCGAGGTCGCCCCGGAGATCTGGACGATGATCGGGTACGCCTCGAAGGACCGCCAGGCGTACATGACCTCGTCGCCCGGACCGGCCGTCGCCTGGATCAGCGACTGCGCGACGCCGACCGACCCGGTGCCGGTCGCCACGTGCTCGACCGGCACGCCGAAGCGCTCGGCGATCTCGTTGACGAGCCCCGTGCAGGCCATGTCGGGGTAGCGGTTGAAGTCACCGGCCGCCGAGACGACGCTCTCCAGTACGCCCGGCAGCGGCGGGTAGGGGTTCTCGTTGGAGGACAGCTTGTACGCCACCGGGCCTCCGGCGGCGGCGGGCTTCCCCGGCTTGTAGGTGGGAATGCCATCCAGCTCGGCGCGCAGCCTCGGGCTCTTCTCGCTCACCGCAGGTCCTCCTCGACCATCCCGTGCAACTCAATACTGCTCACCTTATGAGGATTCCGCGCTCCCGAAAATGGCCGGCGCCAGGAATGAGGGGGAGCGCATGCATATATGCGTGCGCCGGTGGCCTGCGCCGTGGCGCGCGTCCCTCGTGCAGGTGAGTTGAGACCGGTCCGAGACCTCCTCACTTTGGCATGCTCGTACCCGACGACAAGCGCCATGGTCACTCATTGCTACTAAATGCCTTTATTTCCAAGGTCATTGAGGGTGGCGAACCGTGCAGAACCGTTCCTGTCAACGCCTGCATATGCATACGGCCCAGCCACCCCACCGAGCCCTACTATCGGCTCGCCATGACAGCAGCAGGGAAGCATCAGGTGAGCCGGACCGACACCCCCCGGCGGACCGCAGGCCGTCCGGGCCGTGCGGGAATCAGGGACGTGGCCGCCGCGGCCGGCGTCTCGATCACGACCGTCTCCGACGCGCTCAATGGCAAAGGGCGGCTCCCGGACGCCACCCGCCGCCACGTCCGCGAGGTGGCCGACCGGCTGGGCTACCGCCCCTCCGCCGCCGCCCGCACCCTCCGTACCGGCAAGTCGGGCCTCATCGGTCTGACCGTGACCACGTACGGGGATGAACCTTTCACCTTCACCGAGTTCGCGTACTTCGCCGAGATGGCCAGGGCGGCCACCTCCGCCGCGCTCGCCCGCGGCTACGCCCTGGTCATCCTCCCCGCCACCTCCCGACACGACGTCTGGTCGAACGTCGCCCTCGACGGCACCGTCGTCATCGACCCCTCCGACCACGATCCCGTCGTCACCGAGCTGGTCCGCCAGGGCCTGCCGGTGGTGTCGGACGGCCGCCCCGCGGGGTCGCTCCCCGTCACGGCCTGGGTCGACAACGACCACGAGGCCGCCGTCCTCAACCTGCTCGACCACCTCGCCGCCGCGGGAGCCCGTCGCATCGGACTCCTCACCGGCACCACCACCGACACCTACACCCGGCTCTCGACCACCGCCTACCTCAGCTGGTGCGAGCGGGTCGGACAGGATCCCGTCTACGAGTCCTACCCCGCCCACGACCCGTGCGCCGGAGCCGTGGCCGCCGACCGGCTGCTCGCGCGCCCCGACCGCCCCGATGCCGTCTACGGGCTGTTCGACCCCAACGGCACCGACCTGCTGGCGGCCGCCCGGCGGTACGGCCTGAGGGTCCCCGAGGACCTCCTGCTGGTCTGCTGCAGCGAGTCCACCGTGTACGCCACCACCGAACCGCCCATCACCACCCTCTCCCTCAAACCGCGTCGCATCGGCACGGCCGTCGTGCAGTTGCTCATCGACGCGATCGAGGGAGTGGACACCGGACGACCCGTCGAACAGGTGGTTCCGACCGAACTGATCGTCAGAACCTCCTCACAGCGCAGGCAACCGCGCACCACCGTCAGTCCGCCCCGATCCCCGGCCGGAGACTGACCTTCGAGGATTCCCGCGCCATCCCGCAACGCACATATCGGAAGAAAACGGTAGGAACGATCCGCTCCGGCCAGGATTCACCACCCCTGGTGCGTCACAGAGCGCGAGCCACATTCCTATGATGGGCGCACGACATCACGGACCCTCCGACCCCGGAGGTCAGGAGGGTCCGCAGATGTACGGCAGCGCGACGGTGGTGGAGGGGTCGATGACTCAGGGGGCCGGTCAGGGACCCGCGATGCGGACGGAGACGCTGCGGGACTTCCGGGTGCCGGCCGCCCCGCCCGTCGCGTACGGCACGGACACAGCTGCGGCCGCGATGCCCGGCGAGGTCCCCGTCTACGGCGAGTACCCGGCGTACTACGCCGACGGCGCGCCCGTGCCGCCGCCACGGCCCGCCTACGCTCCCACCCCCGCCCCCGTGCACGGCCCCGGCCCGCACCCGGCTCCGGGTCCCGACGTGCCCTTCGCCGCGGTGCTGCCCGAGCAGCACGACCACGACGATCAGGGCGCGGACTCCGAGGACTACACGCCGACCCAGCGCGACCTCCCCGTCATCAGCCGCGGCGGACCGGGCGACACCGTCCAGGTCCAGTACGTCCACCAGGACGCGCCCGCCGACGGACCCGGGCCGCTCTACGTCGTCGGCGACGTGCACGGTTACCTGGACGAGCTGTACACCGAGCTCCAGGCCCAGCGTCTGATCGACGCCGACGGACACTGGTCGGCCGGCAACGCCAGGCTCTGGTTCCTCGGCGACTTCACGGACCGCGGGCCCGACGGCATCGGCGTGATCGACCTCGTCATGCGGCTCTCCGCCGAGGCCGCCGCCGCGGGCGGCTACTGCAAGGCGCTCATGGGCAACCACGAGCTGCTCCTGATCGGCGCCAAGAGGTTCGGCGACACCCCGGTCATGTCCGGCGCGGGCACCGCGACCTTCCAGGCCGCCTGGCTCCTCAACGGCGGCCAGCGCACCGACATGGAGCGCCTGGAGGACGTACACCTGCAGTGGATGTCCCGGCTGGACGCGGCCGCCCTGGAGGACGGGCACCTGCTGCTGCACTCCGACACCACGGCCTACCTGGACTACGGCGACTCCATCGAGGACGTCAACGACAAGGTCCACGAGTTGCTCAACCAGCACGACGCGGACGAGACCTGGGACCTGTTCCGCAAGTTCACCAAGCGCTTCGCCTTCCGCGACCAGGAGACCGGACCGCAGGCCGTGCGCGAGCTGCTCGGTACCTACGGGGGCGGGCGCGTGGTGCACGGGCACAGTCCCATCCCGTACCTGCTGGGCGAAGTGGGCGCCGAGGACGGCGAGCACACCCACGGGCCGGAGTCCATCGACGGCCCCCACGTCTACGCGGACGGCCTCGCGATCGCCATGGACGGCGGGGTCACCATGGCCGGGAAACTGCTGGTCGTACAACTCCCGTTGAACGACTGAGTGTTCTTGGAGCGGGGTATTTCCGGAAAGCCCCTGTCACCGTATGGCGTGGGCGCTCTACCATCGCACTGTCCGTAGCAGGCTCTCCTCCGTTTGTGCCGGTGCCCGGTCTACGCGGGCCAACCGGTCTCCACGGAGCATCGGGGGATGCACATGACCAGCGCTCCGCACCTGCTGACCGAAGACCGACCGGAGTTCGATCGGCTCCTCGACGAGGCGTTGCGCACCGCACACGAACGGCCCGAACTCGCGAGTCTGGGCGAACGGCTGAACGCCGAACAGTTGCGCACCATGGCTCTCGACGCCAGTGCGCTGCTGACGGCCGCGGCCGCGGCCGAGTACGACCACTACGTGAAGATCCGCGGTGAGCTGCGGGATGGGACGGCCACCACCCCCGCGACGGCGTCGGACGACGATCCGGGCGGCGGCGGCGCCGGAGTGAGCGCCGTGGTCGCGGTCCTCGCGCCGGTCCTGGCCGGCACGGCCATGCTCATCTTCCTGCTGGTGGGATACATCCTGAAGATGATCGAACCGGAGCCCGCCTTCGCCGAGACCATGCTGACGGCGGGCTGGCTCTTCGGCGCCCTCACCGCGGCGGCGATCCTCTTCGCGGCGATAGGCCTGCTGGTCACCGCCATCCGCAACAGTTCCACCGAAGTGACGGTGAACGTGGCCGAGGCGGTCCCCGACGAGGTCTCGCGTGCCCGGGAGGCCTGGCGGCACGCGCTGCTGGAGCGGGGCATCATGCCGTTCCTGCGGGACGCGCTGGCGGATCCCAGCGCCGGTGGCGGTTTCCCGGCGCCGCGCCGGCAGCCCCGACGCATCCCCCAACTCGGCTACACCCCGCCCGATTTCACCAGCCCCGGGGGTACGGGTGGGCAGGGCCCCCGCCCCGGCTACTCCCCGCCGGACTTCACCAGCCCCGACTTCGGCGGGCCGGAGCCCGAGCCGGAGTGAGGCCGCCAGGGTCGAGGGAGCGCTGTTTCACGTGAAACAGCGCGCACCGTTGCGACCCACCGCCCTCGCCCGGCGTCGCTCCCGAGGGGGACGGCCCCCGGAAGCGACGCGACGGCGCCGGTGTCAGTCGGCCAGCGGCAGGTAGACGCGGTTGCCCGCGGCCGCGAACTCGGCGGACTTCTCCGCCATGCCCGCCTGGATCTCGTCGGCCTTCAGGTCCCCGCCGTGTTCGCGGCGGATGTCCTGGGAGATCTTCATCGAGCAGATCTCCAGCCGGCATTCTTCATCGGAAAGTGCTGGTGAGCGGGTACCTCACTCGCTAGCGTCGATCTCTCACCCACACGAGTCCGGGGGACCCATGCAATCCCGCACGCGATGGCTGCTGCCTATAGCTGCCGTCACAGCCCTGTTCACAGCATCGGGTTGCACCACAGCACCCTCGTCGGCGTCCTCGAATGGGACACCGTCTCACGTCCCTTCGGCCAAGACCGCGGTGGCACCTCTGACGCTGGCGCAGCTGAAGGCTGTCGCCTTCAAGAACGGCGAAGTTCCGCAGGTACGCGACGGCCTCATCGAAGTGCGCGAACCCAAGCCAGAGGGCAGCGGGTCTTCCTTCCCCCCGGTCTCGGTCCCCGCCTGCCAAACCCTCCGTGACGTACTCAACGCCAAGAGTTCACAGGCTCATGTCTTCCAGACCTTCAACTGGAAGGACGACATCTGGGCCGGTACCTCGACCCTCGCCTCCTATGAGGACGGCATAGCCGAGCAGCGCTTCGCGGATCTGAGGCAGTCGCTCTCCTCCTGCCGGACCTACGACGGCGAGGGGCGGACCGGAAAGTTCACCTCCACGGTTGCGCCAGCGCCGAATCCATCCTTCGGGGACGAGGCAGTCAGCTACACGGAGACGATCCCCTTGGGTGCCGAACGCGGGGGAGACCGCAACGAGACGTTCGTCGTCGTGCGGACCGGCAACACCATCGCATCCTTCTCGGCACTCAACGTGGGCGGAACATCCTCGTTCCCAGCCGACCTCATCACCAAGCAGGTCGAGCGCCTCCGCGCAGCCCAGCAAACAGGCGCACCCCTGTAACGGCACTGGCCCGCGACTCCCCCCATGAGGTCGCGGGCCGGCCGGTGCGGCTGGCTCAGTCAGCCAGCGGGAGGTACAGCCGGTTACCCGTGGCCGCGAACTCCGCCGACTTGCTGAGCATCCCCGCCTGGATTTCCTCGTCCGTGGCCGAGTCATCGCCGCCAAACTGCTCTGTGATGCTTCTGCTGATCTTCATCGAGCAGAACTTCGGACCGCACATGGAGCAGAAGTGCGCGGTCTTCGCCGGCTCGGCCGGCAGGGTCTCGTCGTGGAACTCGCGCGCCGTGTCGGGGTCGAGCGCCAGGTTGAACTGGTCCTCCCAGCGGAACTCGAAACGCGCGTCGGAGAGCGCGTCGTCCCACTCCTGTGCACCGGGGTGCCCCTTGGCCAGGTCGGCCGCGTGCGCGGCGATCTTGTAGGTGATGACTCCGGTCTTGACGTCATCGCGGTTGGGCAGGCCCAGGTGCTCCTTGGGCGTCACGTAGCAGAGCATCGCGGTGCCCCACCAGGCGATCATCGCGGCGCCGATGCCCGAGGTGATGTGGTCGTAGGCGGGGGCGACGTCCGTGGTCAGCGGGCCCAGGGTGTAGAACGGGGCCTCCTCGCAGATCTCCTGCTGAAGGTCGATGTTCTCCTTGATCTTGTGCATCGGGACATGGCCCGGGCCCTCGATCATGGTCTGCACGTTGTGGCGCTTGGCGATCGTGTTCAGCTCGCCCAGGGTCTTCAGCTCCGCGAACTGCGCCGCGTCGTTGGCGTCCGCGATGGAACCGGGGCGCAGGCCGTCACCCAGCGAGTACGTGACGTCGTAGGTGGCCAGGATGTCGCAGAGTTCCTCGAAGTTCGTGTAGAGGAAGTTCTCCTTGTGGTGCGCGAGGCACCAGGCGGCCATGATCGAGCCGCCGCGGGACACGATGCCGGTCTTGCGGCGCGCGGTCAGCGGCACGTACGGCAGCAGCACGCCCGCGTGGACGGTCATGTAGTCGACGCCCTGCTCGGCCTGCTCGATGACCGTGTCCTTGTAGATCTCCCAGGTCAGCTCCTCGGCCCGCCCGTCGACCTTCTCCAGCGCCTGGTAGAGCGGCACGGTGCCGATCGGGACGGGGGAGTTGCGCAGCACCCATTCACGGGTGGTGTGGATGTTGCGGCCGGTGGAGAGGTCCATGACCGTGTCGGCGCCCCACTTGGTGGCCCAGGTCATCTTGTCCACCTCCTCCTCGATGGAGGAGGTGACGGCCGAGTTCCCGATGTTGGCGTTGACCTTCACCAGGAAGCGCTTGCCGATGATCATCGGCTCGATCTCGGGGTGGTTCACGTTCGCGGGGAGGACGGCACGACCCGCCGCGATCTCTTCACGGACGACCTCGGGGGAGACGTTCTCGCGGATCGCGACGTACTCCATCTCCGGGGTGATCTCACCGCGGCGGGCGTACGCGAGCTGGGTCACGGCCTGGCCGTCGCGGCCCCGGCGGGGCAGCCGCGGGCGGCCCGGGAAGACCGCGTCGAGGTTCTTGAGTCCGCCGCGGGGCGAGGTGTGCTTGATGCCGTCGTCCTCGGGGCGCGCGGGGCGACCCGCGTACTCCTCGGTGTCACCGCGGCTGATGATCCAGTTCTCGCGCAGCGGCGCGAGGCCCCGGCGGACGTCGGTCTCGATCTGCGGGTCGGTGTACGGGCCGGACGTGTCGTAGAGCGTCACGTCCTTGCCGTTGGTGAGGTGCACCTGGCGAACCGGCACGCGGAGGTCCGGGCGGGAGCCCGCAACGTACCCCTTGTGCCAGCCAGGCTGGCGCCCTTCCTGGCCGTTGCTGTCCTGGCTGACGGCAGGCGTGTGTGCGTCCTGAATGGTCATGAGACCTATCTCCCTACGCCGGCATTACCCGGTAACAGGTTCGGCGGTCGGCGCAGCCTCTTCCCGTACGTGTCCACGTACGGTGATCAGCGCCCTCTCAGCCCGGTGCTCCGAGCTCCCGCGTTGTGCAAAGGTGCCCCCACGCTAGCGTCATCCTTGGCGTGCTGAACAGTGGGCCCCCTCATCTCTTGCGATGATCACTCGGTGACGTCCTCGCCGCAGCCCCCCACCGAGCCCACGGATCACACGGATCACTCGGGCCATGCCCACCCTCCCCGCGGGTCCTCGCACGAACCGTCCGCCGGCGTGGCCCACGGGCACTCGCACTCCCACAGCCACGGCCCGGCTGCCCCCGTCTCGAAGCACTTGCGCAAGGTCATCGCGGCGGTCCTGATCCCCTTCGCCGCCGCCGTCCTCGTCGGCATGATCGTCCTGTGGCCGGGAGGCGCCCCGGCGCACGAGCGCACCGGAGTCGGCTTCGACCGACAGACCCAGCAGGGCAAGGTCGTCTCGATCGAGCTGGTCGACTGCAAGTCCGTCAACGCGGCCCAGGTTCCGCCGTCCAGTGGCACATCCGCTCCCCAGGGGGGCAAGACCGCGCCGTCCGGCGACTGCAAGAAGGCCACGGTCGAGATCGGCACCGGGCCCGATCGAGGACACCGGTTCGTCGAGATCGTCCAGCCGGGCGCACCACGGCAGTTGGAGACCGGCCAGGGGATCGTGGTGGCGTACGCACCGGCTGCTCCGCGCGACCTTCAGTACTCCGTGATCGACGTGAACCGCAAGCTCCCGCTGGCGCTGCTGGCCGGGATCTTCGCCGTCGCCGTGGTCGTGGTCGGCCGGCTGCGCGGGCTGTTCGCGCTGATCGCCCTCGCGGTCAGCTTCTCCGTGCTGACGCTCTTCATCCTGCCCGCCATCCTCCAGGGTTCGAATCCGCTGGTCGTGGGGGTGGTCGGCGCCAGCGCGATCATGCTGATCGCGCTCTACATGTGCCACGGCCTGACCGCCAGGACCTCGGTCGCCGTGCTGGGGACCCTGGCCTCGCTGCTGCTGATCGGGCTGTTGGGGTCGGTGTTCATCGGCTGGGCCTTCCTCAGCGGCAACACCGATGACAACACCGGACTGATCCACGGGCTCTACCCGCACATCGACATGAGCGGCCTGCTGCTGGCAGGCGTGATCATCGGATCGCTCGGCGTGCTCGACGACGTGACGGTCACCCAGACGTCCGCGGTCTGGGAACTCCACCAGGCGGACCCGTCGATGGGGCCGCGGGCGCTGTACCGGGCGGGCATCCGGATCGGTCGCGACCACATCGCGTCCGTCGTCAACACCCTGGTACTCGCCTACGCGGGCGCGGCGTTGCCGCTGCTGCTGCTGTTCTCCATCGCGAACAGCAGTGTGGGAGCGGTGGCCAACAGCGAGCTGGTGGCGGAGGAGATCGTACGGACCCTCGTGGGCTCGATCGGTCTCGTCGCCTCGGTCCCGGTGACCACGGCCCTGGCCGCACTCGTCGTCTCCGCCGACCGGCCGGGGTCCCCGGCCGCTGGAGCGGCCTCGGGGCCGAGCCGCAAAGGGCGCGGTCGTCGCCGGAAGCGGTGACTCGGTGTGACGGCGTGACGGTGGCTCAGCCGGCGTTCTGCTCGTTCTGCCGGGCGTCGGTCAGGATCTTGTCCAGCGCCTCCTCCAAGTTCTCCTCGAAATCACCGAGGTTGCGCTCCTGACCGAGCGGCACGATCCGGTCGGTGCGGTCGAGGAACGCCACCAGGGGCGCCGCACTCGCCCGGAACAGGGCCCGGTCCGTGCCGACCTGAAGTCGGATGTGCACGTCCGACAGCTCCTCCGGATCACTGGGAGCGATGTGCACATCGCCGTCACCGCACGGCTTGTTGATGCCGTCGAGAAGCAGTTCCCGGCCGAACGCCCAGGTCACGGGCGCATCGCCGGGGAGGTGGAACGTCAGACGCACCGCGTAGGGGTCCCGTGCCTCGTACCGGAGTTCCACCGGGATCCGGAACGAGAGCTCCTCGGAAACGAGGAAGCTCATCATGACCTCTGCCTGTACCGACTCGCGCATTGACTACCCCGCTGTTGTGGAAGTGGCCAGGAATGGTGCCCCAAGGCCCTCTTGACAAGAGTGGTGTAAGCGCCGGGAGATCACAAGGAGTGAGTTTTCAGATACTGATAGAGAACGAAAGCGAGCTCAACAGCGCGCCTACTTCACTCCGTAGCCGTTCGAGCGCATAGGGCAACCGGCCTTCCAAGTGCAGCGGAAGGGAAATGGCCATGGTCGCGGCGGTGTCTCCGGCCGTAATGGGGATGGCCGCGCACACCGTCCCGAGAGAATATTCCTGACTCTCCGTAACCGGCTGCATCTTGCCCAGCGTTCCGATCTTCTGCTCCAGAGCGTGCACGTCCGAAACCGTGTACGGGGTGACGGGCTGGACCGGATGGCGGGCGTAGTGGTCCTTGCGGGCCTTCTCGTCTAGCTGTCCCAGCAGGCATTGCCCGATGGCGTGCGCGTGGCCGGTCTCGCGGAAGGCGGCCCATTCCTCACAGGCCGGGCCGGTCGGCGTGTCCGAGACGCCGACGACCTCGATCTCGCCTTCGCGGTAGACCGCGAAGTAGACGGGGGCCCCGACCGTCTCGCGGAAGTGCGCGAGGGAGTCGAGGATCATGGTGCGACGTTTCTGCTGGAGTCCCACGCCCGCCAGTCGCCCGACGGCGTCCCCGAGGATGAACACCCCGTCCTCGCGGCGCAGATAGCCCTCGTGGGTGAGGGTCCGCAGCAGGTGGTACGCGGTGGGGAGCGGGAGCCCGGCCTCGCGCGCCAGCTGCTTCGCCGGAGCTCCCTCGCTATGGGAGCCGACCGCTTCGAGCAGCCTCAGGGCCCTTTGCACGGAGCCGATCAGAGTCGGCACACCGGCATTGTGAACCGATGCCAAAGCTCACCCCCAGGCGTGGCGGCGGACCTTGGGGCCGGCCCGCTCGCGGGGGCCGCCCCCGCGTGTCCGCGCTTCCTGGGGGTCGTACGCGGCTGGTGTGTGAAGGCACCGCGGGTCAGGGCGGATCACCGGCGTCGGTACCCAGGAAAATGCACAGATTGCCACTGTATCGGCGGCTTCCCGGGGAACGAGCGGTCCAGGGCGCCATGTTCGCCCACCTGGGTTAATCCGCTGCGGAGCCGCTCCTACCAGTCGCTGGACGAGGACTTCGCACCGCCGCCGCTGAACTTCTTCACGACGAAGATCAGACCGCCGACGAGGCCGACGAAGAGCAGCACCTTGAAGATCAAACCGATGAGGGCGGTGAGCAGGCCGCCGAAGACGAACAGCGCCAGCAGCGGAACCCCGACCCACTTAACCCACCAGGGCATACCTGCGAATGTCTCCCGGATGCCGTCCATGTCCTCAACCTCTTCCTGATGCGTGACTTCCTGACTCCGATGCTAGGAGGCGGTGAAACGCGATGGGGGCTCCAGATCCCTTGGAGTCCCCTGACCCGACCCCTAGGGGCCCCCACCGCCCTGACCACCGGGGAGTCAGGGGTCCACCGGCTCCGGGAGCGGGTCAGCCCTCCGGCGGCGAGAAGACGACCAGCACCTTCAGGTCCTCGGTGATGTGGTGGAAGCGGTGCGCGACTCCGGCCGGAACGTAGACCACGCCCCCGCGCGCCACCGTCGTCGTCTCGTCCCCGACGGTGATCGAGGCCCGACCGCTGACAACGAAGTAGACCTCGTCCTGGGCGTGCGGCTGCTGGGGGTCGCTCTGCCCGGCGTCCAACGCGTACAGACCGACGGACATGTTCCGCTCCCGCAGGAACTGGAGGTAGGCCCCGTCGTTGGCCAGTCGCTCGGCCTCAAGCTCGTCCAGCCGGAATGCCTTCATCGTTCTTACGCCCCTCGCGCTCTTTCGTGCCCTGGCTTCGGCTGTCGTGCTGATGTCCCAGCCGGATCTTCTCTGCAACGATCAGACACATGACGAATTTCGTAGTCAAGACGATCGCCAACGTCGCGGCTCTGGCCGTGGCGATCTGGCTGGTCCCCAAGATCTCCCTCGACGACGGCAGCAGCATGGGTCACCGGACCCTCACCGTGATCCTGGTCGCCCTGGTCTTTGGCCTGGTCAACCTGATCGTCAAGCCCGTGGTGAAGCTGTTCTCGCTGCCCCTGTTCATCCTCACCCTCGGCCTGTTCACCCTGGTCGTGAACGCCCTGATGCTGCTCCTGACCTCCTGGCTGGCCGGAAAGCTCGACCTGTCCTTCCACGTCGAGGGCTTCTGGACCGCGGTCATCGGCGGCCTGATCATCTCCGTCGTCTCCTGGGCCGTGAACATGGTCCTGCCCGACAAGGACTGAGCGAGCTGCCCGTGTACCGCGTGTGTTTCGTCTGCACCGGCAACATCTGCCGCTCGCCCATGGCCGAGTCGGTCTTCCGCGCCCAGGTCGCCGCGGCCGGGCTGAGCGACCTGGTCGAGGTCGACAGCGCCGGCACCGGGGGCTGGCACGAGGGCGACGGCGCCGACCCGCGCACGGTCTCCGTGCTGGCGGCCGCCGGCTACGGGCACGGGCACCGGGCCCGGCAGTTCCGCGCCTCGTGGTTCGGTCGCCTCGACCTCGTCATCGCGCTCGATACGGGACACCTGCGCGACCTGCGCAGGATGGCCCCGACCCGGGAGGACGCCGCCAAGGTCCGGCTCCTGCGGTCCTACGATCCGGCCGCCGACGGCCTCGACCTGGACGTACCGGATCCGTACTACGGATCCCTCGACGGGTTCGAGGCGTGCCTGGAGCTGGTCGAAGCGGCAGGACCCGGCCTGCTGGCAGCCGTCCGCACCGCGCTGAAGGAGCACACACCGTGAACCCCCAGGACCGACCCCGCATCGGCGAAGGCACCCGCGCGGTGCGCGCCGGGCTGCCCGAGCCGGTCAAGAACGAACCGACCCTGCCGGGGCCGGTCTTCGCCGCGCACTTCCACCTGCCCGGCGACGTCGAGGGGCCGTACACCTACGGCCGCGACACCAACCCCACCTGGACCCTGCTCGAACGGGCCGTGGGGGAACTCGAAGCCCCGGGGGAGGAGGTGGAGACGGTCGTCTTCGCCTCCGGCATGGCGGCGGTGTCCGCCGTCCTGCTCTCCCAGACCCGCGCCGGCGACACCGTCGTCCTGCCGGACGACGGGTACCAGGCCCTGCCGCTCGTCCGGGCCCAGCTGGAGGCGTACGGAGTCCACGTGCGCACCGCCCCGACCGCGGAGGAAGCACAGCTCGCCGTGATCGACGGGGCCCGGCTGCTCTGGATCGAGACCCCGTCCAACCCCGGGCTCGACGTCTGCGACGTACGGCGGCTGGTCGAGGCGGCCCGCGCGAGCGGCACCCTGGTCGCCGTGGACAACACCCTCGCCACCCCCCTGGGACAGCGCCCCCTGGCACTCGGCGCGGACTTCTCGGTCGCCAGCGGGACCAAGGGCCTCACCGGCCACGGCGACCTGCTCCTCGGCTACGTCAGCTGCCGCGACCCGGAGCTCGCCGCCCGGGTCCGCCTGTGGCGCAAGGTCGTCGGTGCCATCCCGGGACCCATGGAGGCCTGGCTGGCCCACCGCTCCCTGGCCACCTTGCAACTGCGGACCCACCGCCAGTGGGACAACGCCCTGGCGGTCGCCGAGGCGCTGGCCGAGCGCACCGACGTCACCGGCCTGCGCTACCCGGGACTGCCCAACGACCCGTCCCACAAGACGGCCAACCGGCAGATGGCGGGCTACGGCTCGGTGGTCTCCTTCACCTTGGCGGACCGGGCCCGTGCCGAACGGTTCATGAGCGCTCTGCAGCTGGTGGAGGACGCCACGAGCTTCGGTGGGGTCCGCTCGACGGCCGAGCGGCGCCGCCGATGGGGCGGTGACGCCGTGTCGGAGGGGTTCATCCGCTTCTCCGCCGGGGCCGAGGACACCGAAGACCTCGTCGCGGACGTCCTGCGGGCCCTTGACGCCGCCGGTTGCGGGGCCTGACCAGCGCGCGCAGGCGGTCCGAGCCTCCCCCCTGGTGGCTCGGACCGCCCCGGGTTCCCGCGTGAAGAACCACACGGACAAGGCTAATTGACTCTCTGTCAGAGTCCAATCACGGTAGCGACAGGTAGCTATCGACATATTTATAGTGGATGGCCTCACCGAGAGGGGCGGCCATGGACCTGGCGCTGCTGCGCACCTTCGTCGCCGTGCACCGGGCCGGCTCCTTCACCCGGGCCGCCGCGCTGCTGGGGCTCTCCCAGCCCGCCGTCACCTCGCAGATCCGCACCCTCGAACGCCAGCTCGGGAGACCGCTGTTCCACCGCCAGTCCCGCGGAGTCACCTCCACCGCCATCGGCGACGAGCTGGCCCGCAAGGCGGCCCCGCACCTGGACGCCCTGCTGGAGATCGCCGGGACCCAACAGGAAGCGGCCGGGGCGGTCCGCACCCTTCACCTGGCCGGGCCGCCGGAGTTCCTGTGCCTGCGCGTGCTCCCGGCCCTGGCGCCGCTCGTGGGCCAAGGCCAGAGCCTGCGCGCCTCCCTGCCCACAGAAGGGGCTCAAGTGCTGGAAGGACTGGCCGCCTGCCAGTTCGACCTCGGGATCACCACCACCCGCCCCCGGGGCTCGATGTTCACCGCGACCGCTCTGTGCGACGAGGAACACGTCCTGGTCGCGGCTCCCTACTGGGCCGCGCTCATCGACCCCGAACTGCTCCGCGCCAAGGGCCCGGCCGCCATGGACGGAATCCCGCTCGTCGAGGTGCACGAGTCCCTGCCCCTGATCACGCGCTACTGGGCAGCGGTCTTCGACGCCCTCCCCACGGCCGCGGCCACCGTCGTCGCTCCCGACCTGCGGGCGGTCCTGGAGTGCGCGGCCACGGGCGGCGGACTGGCCGTACTGCCCCGCTACCTGTGCCAGGACGCCCTCGACAGCGGGCGGGTCGTCGCCCTCCTGGAGCCCGTCGTACCGCCGCTGCGCACCTGGTTCCTCGTGGTGCGCGCGGGCAGTCTCGCCCTCGCCCACCTCGCGCGAGCCCACGACCACCTCCTGCGCGCCGCGGCGCGCTGGTGACCCGATTCGCGGTGTCGCGTTTCAGAAGCGGAGTACTGGGCCACGCTTCATCCATGACCGAACGTCCTGTGGTCAAACGCACCGCTCGCGCGATCCTGCTCGACGGTGACGATCTGATCCTGATCAAGCGCACCAGGCCCGGCGTCGATCCGTACTGGCTCACACCCGGCGGCGGAGTGGAGTCCACGGACGCCACCGTCGTCGACGCCCTGCACCGAGAGGTCCACGAGGAACTCGGGGCCAAGATCACCGATGTGGTGCCCTGCTTCGTCGACACCGTCGAGCACATCGCCGAGGCCGGGGTGACCGGCGTCAAGGTGCAGCACTTCTTCGTCTGCCACCTCGAATCGATGGACCCCGGCCTGCGCCACGGCCCCGAGGTCGATCAGCCCGAAGGCGAGTACGAGATCGTCAGGGTGCCGTTCAGCCGCGTCGGCATCGCCGCCGTCCACCTCGTCCCGCTGTCCCTGCGCCACTACCTCGACGGGAACATCGAGGGAGTCCGCGCCATGCACGCTCCCGATCTGGGCTGAGCCGGGCCCGGTGGGGGTCTGCGGCTCAGCCGGAGACCCCCACCGGCTCCTCGACCGAGTCGTACCGGATCCGGTCGCCCGGGATCCCGATCTGCTTCAGGGCGTCCACACCACTACGGATCATTCCGGGCGGACCCGAGATGAAGGCGTCGTAGGAGTTCCAGGGTCCGTGCTCACCGGCCGCCTGCGGCAACTGCCCGGCCAGACCGTCGCACACCACCGGACGCACCGACAGCCACGGGTGCGAGCGCTGCATGCCCAACAGGGTGTCCTTGTCGTAGAGGTCCCCGTCGCTGCGCGCTCCGAAGAAGACCTCCATCGGCCGGCGCTCGCCGTGTCCCGCGACGTCCTCGATCAACGCCTTGATCGGGGCGATGCCCGTGCCGCCCCCGAGGCACAGCATTCCGTTGTCCGTGGTGTGGTCGACCACCATCGAGCCCGCCGGCGGTCCCAGCCGCAGGACATCGCCCGGGCGGGCGTGGCGCACCAGGGCGTTGGAGACCCAGCCGGCGGGGACGGCTTTGACGTGGAAGGACAGCAGGCCGTCCGAGCGTGGCGCCGAGGCGAAGGAGTAGTGCCGCCATACCCGCGGCCACCACGGGGTCTCCAGGCTCGTGTACTGGCCCGCCAGGAAGGGGTAGGGCTGGTCGGGGCGGACCGTCAGTACGGCGATGTCAGGAGTGCGCAGTTCGTGGGAGACCACCTCGGCCTGCCAGGACGCGGGGGCCTTCTGCTCGTCCGCCGCAGCGGCGTCGATCATGATCTGGGAGATCGCGGTGTACGCCCGCACCCAGGCGGCTTCCGCCTCCGGGCCCCATGTGCTTTCCGCGAACCGGGCCAGCGCGCCGATCAAGGCCTCGCCCACGGCCGGGTAGTGCCCGGCCATCGTGCCGTACTTGCGGTGGCCGGTGCCCAGTCGGCTGAGATACGGGGCGAGCACCTGCGGATTGTCGATGTGTTCGGCAGCCGTGAGCAGGGCCTTCAGCAACCGTTCCCGCTGCACGTCCATGGCCACGGGGAACATCGACCGTAATTCCGGATGCCCCGTGAAGAGCAGGGCGTAGAAGTACGAAGTCACCTTGTCGGCCACGGGGCCGACCTCGGCGAGGGTCTTGCGGATGAGCACGGCATCGGGGGAAGGCTCGGTCGCGCCGCCCCCGGTGGGTATCCCGTCGGTCCCCCATCTGGCCGATCTGGTGGGCGGAGCGTCCATGCGGTGCCTCGCTTCGAGCATCTCGGTCGGTTTGCACGCGCCACGGCTTCGAATCCGTGGTTCCGGGCTTCGCAGCATGCCAGCCGAGGGAGCGGCTTGCGGGGAAATGCGGAAAATCCGCGGTTCTCGCCGACCCTCCGCTTAAGATGCCTCGACCTTCGGGGCGAGCGTCCCGGCGAGCCGATAGGCCTCGCGAAGGTCCCTTCCTTCGTAGACGTACGTCGCCAGGGCTGCCACCTGGGGCCGCGCGTTGACCGCCACCGAGACCGGCAGCGCACCGAACAACACCGCATCGGTCATGGAGTCCCCGTAGACGACACAGTCGTTCCGGCTCACTCCGAACTGGGCACAGAGCCGGTCCGCCACCTCCAGCTTGCCCTCCGGGGTCAAGATCCCCGTCACGTCCACGGGTCGGGTGAACGGCACCTCCGGGAAGACCGAGCCGTGGGCCGCGTGCGCACCCCACTCCAGCAGGAGTTCCACGAAGAACGACGGCGACAGGGAGACCACCGCGCAGTAGTCCCCGGCCGCGCGGATCTCCTGCCACACCTCGCGAATGCCCTCGATCCAGGGCGCACCGTCGAATGCCGCCCGGACGTGCGTCGGCTTCAGCTCCGTCCACAGCGTGTGCACTCCCACGGAGAACTCCTGGGGCCCGATCTCCCGCGCTCCGAAGGCCCGCTCCAGCTCCGCGATCTCGGCACCCAGGCCAAGCTGCCGTGAGATCTCGATCGGCGCCGCAGAGCCGAACATGAGCGTGCCGTCGAGGTCGAAGAGGTGCAGGCGAGTCATGAGAGGTCAGGCTAGTCCGTTCGTTTCACGTGAAACAGCGCGTTTCACGTGAAACAGCGGCTGGTTTCACGTGAAACATCCGCCTCCAAAACCTCTGGACGCTCCCCGGTCAGTGATCCAGGCTGGGCCGGTGACACCACCACAGCTCATCGATCTACCGATCCGCGCACTGACCCTGGACGACCTCCGGCGCTGCGCTGACCTCTCCGAAGACCGCGGGTGGCCTCGCGAGGACCACAAGTGGGGCCTGCTCCTCGCCGCCGGAAGCGGTTACGGGGTCGACGCTCCCGACGGGCAGGGCCTCGCCGCCGCGTGCGTGGTCACCCGGTACGGACAGACGTACGACACGGCGGAGCTGGCCGCCATCGGCATGGTCCTCATCGCCGAGCGGTACTCCCGTCGGGGACTGGGCCGCCACCTGATGAGGTACGTCTGTGACGACGTCCTCAAGGGCGTCCCGCTCACCCTCAACGCCACCCCGTACGGCCGGCCTCTCTACGAGGAACTCGGCTTCGCCACCACGGGTCGGGGCGAAATGCTCAAGGGCGCCTTCCGGCCCGACCCCGCGGTGCCCGCAGCCGACACCATCCCGGTCCGCCCGGCCACAGCGGAGGACCTCTCGCGGATCCTGCGGCTCGACGCGGAGGTCTTCGGCACCGACCGGACCCACATCCTCGCCCGACTGCCCGCCTTCGCGGACCGGCTGGTCGTCGCCGAGGACCGCACCGGCGACCTCGTCGGATACGCCGCCATCTGGCCGAACATGGACACCCATGTCGTCGGCCCCCTGATCGCGCGCGACACCGCGGGCGCCCAGGCCCTCATCACGGCCCTCGCGGCGACGACCGACCGCCCCCTGCGCACGGACATCGACGTGCGCCACGAGGATCTGCGCGACTGGCTCAAGGACCGCGGTCTCGACTCGATCACCTTCAACACCGTCATGACCCGGGACCTCCCCGACCTGCCCGGAGACTGGACCCGCCGCTGGGCCCCGCTCACCGTGGCCGCGGGCTGAGAAAGGAACACCTTCCATGAACGACCTGCCCCAGCTGGACATCCGGCCCGCCACCGAGGCCGACCTTCCCGTCATCGTCGCGATGCTCGCCGATGACGTGCTCGGTGCCACCAGGGAGTCCCCGGACGACCTCACCCCCTACATCGCGGCCCTCAAGCGACTCACGGACGACCCGAACCAGCACGTCGTCGTCGCCGTCCGCGGGGACCGGGTGGTCGGTACCCTCCAGCTGACCATCATCCCGGGCCTGTCCCGCAAGGGATCCACCCGTTCCATCGTCGAAGGCGTCCGCGTGCACGCCGACGAACGGGGCAGCGGACTGGGCACGCTCTTCATCGAATGGGCGATCGAAAAGTCCCGGGCGGAGAACTGCCAGCTGGTGCAGCTCACCTCGGACGTCACCCGTACCGATGCCCACCGGTTCTACGAGCGGCTCGGCTTCGTCGCCTCGCACGTCGGCTTCAAGTACCAACTCTGACCACGGGCGGCCGGCGCGGCGCGCCGGCCGCTCGATCAGCCGACGCCGCGCCACCCCTGGGGATCGACGCCCCCGGGGACCGGCGCGGACGAGTCGTAGGGCGCACGGGTGAACACGAACGAACCGACGTCCAAGTGGCTCAGGGATCCGTCCTCGCGACGCACCACGCGCAGGGTCTCGCCCGCGTGGTAACCGCTCACCCCGGTCCAGGTCCCGTCCCCCGCCGCTCGGAACCGGGCCGCCCGTCCGGTCGCCGCGACCGGGCCGAGCGCCAAGGTCCCGTCCGCGGTCAGCCGGAGCACGAACGGGGCCGCTCCCCAGTACCAGGGCCCCGTCAGCTCCAGGGCCACCTCGTCGGCTTCCCGGAAGGGCTTCCAGGGCTCGGGGATCCGCGGTTCCGCCTCCGCCACGATGCCCAGCAGTTCGGAGGCGACCAGCGCGATCGGCAGGCCGGAGGTGCAGTTCGCCAGGGCGACCACGGCGAGGTCGTCCGCTTCACTCACCCACAGGCAGGCGACGAACCCCGGGAGCGAACCACTGTGCCCGGCCAGGGAGCGGCCGCCGGAGGTCATCAGCTGCATGCCCAGCCCGTACCCGCCCTCCGCGACGCCCGGCTCGGGCGGCGAGGCCGCCGTGCGCATCTCGCGCACCGTGTCCGCGGCCAGTACCCGCTCGTCGCCCCGGGCGAGGAACACCGCGAAGCGGGCCAGGTCCCGCGTCGTGGACCAGAGCTGCCCGGCCGGCGCCATGAGGCCGAGGTCCTCCAGCGGCTCCGGCAGCATCACGTCGGCCCAGGGGTGGACGGCCCAGCCGCCCGCGTGCGGCGCTTGTGGCAGCACGGTGGTGCGCTCCAGCCCCAGCGGCTCCAGCACCTCGGCCCGGAGCACCTCGGCCCACGCCTTGCCGCGGACCGCCTCCACGAGCGATCCCAGCAGGGTGTAGCCCGGGTTGGAGTAGTGGTGGCGCTGCCCGGGCACGTGTCGGAACGGCTCCTCGCCCAGGACGTCGGCCAGTTCGGGCCTCAGCGAGCCCGGGCTGCGTTCCCACCACGGCCCGGGGGTCTCCGACGCGAGCCCGCCCGTGTGGGCGAGCAGCTGAGCGATGGTCACCTCGCCGGCGGCCGTACCCGGGAGGTGCTTCTCCAGCGGGTCGTCCAGGCTCAACAGGCCTTCGTCGCGCAGCCGCAGCACGAGCACGGCGGTGAAGGTCTTGCTGATCGAACCGACCCGGTACTGCACGTCGCCGTCGGGTCCGTGCCCGTCCACACAGGTACGGGAGCCCTCCCAGACGATCTCCCCGCCACGGGCCACGGCGGCCACGATCGACGGAGCCCGTCCCTCGCTCTGCGCGACGGCGAGGCGGTGGCGCAGCGCCCGCCGGGTCGAGGGGAGCAGCTCCCGGTCTTCGGCCGTGCCTGCTGTGTCAACTGCGTCTACGGAACTCATGATCAGACTCTAGGTGTTGGCCATGTCCACGAACCGTGAGTAATGGCCCTGGAAAGCGACCGTGATCGTCGCCGTGGGACCGTTACGGTGCTTGGCCACGATCAGGTCCGCCTCACCGGCGCGGGGCGACTCCTTCTCGTACGCGTCCTCACGGTGCAGCAGGATCACCATGTCGGCGTCCTGCTCGATGGAGCCGGACTCTCGAAGGTCGGAGACCATCGGCTTCTTGTCGGTGCGCTGTTCGGGACCACGGTTCAGCTGGGAGAGCGCGATCACCGGGACCTCCAGCTCCTTCGCGAGCAGCTTGAGGTTTCGGGACATGTCCGAGACCTCCTGCTGGCGGCTCTCGGGGCGACGCGAGCCACCGGACTGCATCAGCTGCAGGTAGTCGATGACGACGAGCGACAGATCGTTTCGCTGCTTGAGCCGACGGCACTTCGCGCGGATCTCCATCATCGACAGGTTGGGGGAGTCGTCGATGTAGAGCGGGGCCGCGGAGACGTCCGGCATCCGGCGGGCCAGCCGGGTCCAGTCGTCGTCGGTCATGGTGCCCGAGCGCATGTGGTGCAGCGCCACCCGGGCCTCCGCCGAGAGCAGGCGCATCGCGATCTCGTTGCGCCCCATTTCGAGGGAGAAGATGACGCTGGGCAGGTTGGCCTTGATGGAGCAGGCACGCGCGAAGTCGAGCGCGAGCGTGGACTTGCCCATGGCGGGGCGGGCCGCGATGACGATCATCTGGCCGGGGTGCAGACCGTTGGTCAGCGAGTCCAGGTCCGTGAAGCCGGTCGGGACTCCGGACATCTGGCCGCTGCGCGAGCCGATCGCCTCGATCTCGTCGAGGGCGCCTTCCATGATGTCGCCGAGCGGCAGGTAGTCCTCGGAGGTCCGCTGCTCGGTGACGGCGTAGATCTCGGCCTGGGCACTGTTGACGATCTCGTCGACGTCCCCGTCCGCCGCATAGCCCATCTGCGTGATCTTCGTACCCGCCGCGACCAGCCGGCGCAGGACCGCCCGCTCATGGACGATCTCCGCGTAGTACTCCGCGTTCGCCGCCGTCGGCACGGACTGGACCAGCGTGTGCAGGTACGACGCGCCGCCGACCTTGCTGATCTCACCGCGCCGGGTGAGCTCCGCGCCGACCGTGATCGGGTCGGCGGGCTCGCCCTTCGCGTACAGGTCGAGGATCGCCTGGTAGATCGTCTCGTGCGAGGGGCGGTAGAAGTCGTGGCCCTTGAGGACCTCGACCACGTCGGCGATCGCGTCCTTCGAGAGCAGCATGCCGCCCAGGACCGACTGCTCGGCGTCCAGGTCCTGCGGCGGGACCCGCTCGAAGCCACCGCCTCCGCCGTCCCAGGAGCCGCCCTCACGGCCCCGCTCGGACTGCTCGTCCCCGCGGCCGCGGCCTTCACCGTTGCGGCGCGGACGGGCGGGCAGACGGTCACCAGGACCGCTGTCGGCCCAAGGGTCGTCCATGGGCTCGGGACTGCTCACCGGGCCGCCTCCTCCCGTCCGCAAAGCGGACCTTGCCGTGTCACTCTTTCTACGACACGGCTCTGACATTTGGGGCACCCGGATCGGCTCTCGGCGCGTCGGGCAACGCACCACGGTAGAGCCGCTGGCGACGTCAGCCAATCTTGTTATCCACAGGCTGTGTGGATGAGATGTGGATGACGAGCCGAATGCTGTGGGTAACTCGCCGGAAGCTGTGTACGGACCGGGGGACGACGCTGTGGACAAAATCACCCGACC
Source organism: Streptomyces sp. NPDC028419 (assembly GCF_055565515.1). Lineage (NCBI taxonomy): Bacteria > Bacillati > Actinomycetota > Actinomycetes > Kitasatosporales > Streptomycetaceae > Streptomyces > Streptomyces sp. NPDC028419. Next base: position 191,335 of record NZ_JBVHUE010000001.1, read on the forward strand.
CACCTCAGCACCCCCGCTGACCTGGGATTTCGTCATCCACGGGCAGTGCGGGAGAAATTTCTTCGCCGCTACCTCAAGATCGCCTCCAAAGGGGTGCGAAGAACGCCCAAGTCAGCGCCCCAGTAAGGATCTAAAGGGTCTTGCATCTATTACCTGTGGAAGATTAGATTGAGCACATGACACAGGCCACCGAGCCCCCGAAGGCTGCCCCGAGACGGCACGACCGGGAGATCTTCGCACTCGCCGTTCCCGCCTTCGGCGCACTCGTCGCCGAACCCCTCTTCGTCATGGCCGACAGCGCCATCGTGGGGCACCTCGGCACACCCCAGCTCGCCGGCCTCGGAGTCGCCGCAGCCCTCCTGACGACCGCCGTGAGCGTCTTCGTCTTCCTCGCCTACGCCACCACCGCCGCGGTCGCCCGCCGGGTCGGAGCGGGCGACCTCCAAGCCGCCATCCGGCAGGGCATGGACGGCATCTGGCTCGCCCTCCTGCTCGGCGCAGCCGTCATCGCCCTCGTGCTGCCCACGGCTCCCTGGCTGATCTCGCTCTTCGGCGCCTCCGACACCGTGGCCCCGTACGCCGTCACCTATCTGCGCATCTCCGCCCTGGGCATCCCGGCCATGCTCGTGGTGCTCGCCGCCACCGGAGTGATCCGCGGCCTCCAGGACACGCGCACGCCCCTCTACGTCGCCATCGGCGGGTTCGCCCTCAACGGCGGCCTGAACGTGGCCCTGGTCTACGGCGCGGGCCTCGGCATCGCCGGTTCGGCATGGGGCACGGTCATCGCCCAGTGCGCCATGGCCGCCGCCTACCTCATCGTCGTCGTCCGGGGAGCCCGTCGACACCACGCCTCCCTGCGGCCCGACGCCGCGGGCATACGCGCCTGCGCACAGGCCGGAGTACCGCTGCTGGTGCGGACCCTGTCCCTCCGGGCCGTCCTGATGATCGCGACGGCCGTGGCCGCCCGGTTGGGCGATGCCGACATCGCGGCGCACCAGATCCTGCTCTCCCTGTGGAGCCTGCTCGCCTTCGCACTGGACGCGATCGCGATCGCCGGGCAGGCCATCATCGGCCGGTACCTGGGTGCGGGGGACACCGAGGGGGCCAAGGCCGTGTGCCGCCGCATGGTGCAGTGGGGGATCGTCTCGGGAGTCGTCCTCGGCATCCTGGTGGTCGCGGCCCGGCCACTGTTCGTACCGCTCTTCACCGGCGACCCCACGGTCAAGGACGCCCTGCTGCCCGCCCTGCTCGTCGTGGCGGTCTCCCAGCCGGTCTCCGGCATCGTCTTCGTCCTCGACGGGGTCCTGATGGGCGCGGGCGACGGTCGCTACCTCGCCGGCGCGATGGTCGTGACGCTCGCCGTCTTCACCCCGGTCGCCCTGCTCGTCCCCCGCATCGGCGGTGGCCTCACCACGCTCTGGTGGGCGATGACGCTGATGATGCTGGTGCGGATGGTCACGCTCCAGCTGCGGGCCCGCTCCGGCCGCTGGCTGGTCACGGGCGCCTCGCGCTGACCGCGATCCACCGCGCTGTTTCACGTGAAACGGATGGTTTCACGTGAAACAGCGCGTTTCACGTGAAACACCGCTGCCCGGAGGAGCTCCGACGCCGTTCGGGAACGACGAAGGGCCGTACCCCGGGGGGTACGGCCCTTCGTGTGCGGCACTTAGGCGGCGACGACCTCGATGCCCAGGTTCGCGACGACCTCGGCGTGCAGACGCACGGAGACCTGGTACGAACCGAGGGTCTTGATCGGGGACGCCAGCTCGACGCGGCGCTTGTCGACCTTCGGACCACCGGAAGCCTCGATCGCCGTGGCGATGTCGGCCGGGGTCACGGAGCCGAAGAGGCGGCCGGTGTCACCCGAGCGGGTGGCCAGACGCACCTTGACGGCCTCGAGCTTGGCCTTGAACTCGTTGGCCTGCTCGATGGTCGCGATCTCGTGGATCTTGCGGGCGCGGCGGATCTGCGCCACGTCCTTCTCGCCACCCTTGGTCCAGCGGATCGCGAAACCACGCGGGACCAGGTAGTTGCGAGCGTAGCCGTCCTTGACGTCGACGACGTCGCCGGCAGTTCCGAGGCCAGAGACCTCGTGGGTCAGGATGATCTTCATTATTCGGTCACCCTTTCCTTATCGCGCGGTGGACGTGTAGGGCAGCAGCGCCATCTCACGGCTGTTCTTGACTGCCGTGGCGACGTCACGCTGGTGCTGCGTGCAGTTGCCGGTGACGCGGCGGGCACGGATCTTGCCGCGGTCGGAAATGAACTTCCGCAGCATGTTCGTGTCCTTGTAGTCCACGTACACGGTCTTGTCCTTGCAGAACGCGCAGACCTTCTTCTTAGGCTTGCGCACAGGCGGCTTCGCCATTGTGTCTCTCCTGTGTGATCAAGAAGTGGGGTAGAGCTGCCCTTAGAAGGGCGGCTCGTCCGAGTAGCCACCGCCGGAGCCGCCGGAGCTTCCGCCCCAGCCGCCCCCGCCGCCGCCCTGCTGCGGCTGGCCGCCGGCCGGCGCGCTGGACGACCACGGGTCGTCGGAAGGTGCTCCGCCGCCCTGCTGGCCGCCACTGGGGGCTCCGCCCCAGTTGCCACCGCCGCCGCCCTGCTGGCCGCCGCCGCCACCGCCGCCGTAGCCACCCTGGCCGCCGCGACCCGTGGTCTTGGTGACCTTGGCCGTGGCGTTCTTCAAGCTGGGGCCGACTTCCTCGACGTCCAGCTCGTAGACCGTGCGCTTGACACCCTCACGGTCCTCGTAGGACCGCTGGCGCAGCCGGCCCTGAACGACGACACGCATGCCCCGCTGAAGGGACTCTGCGACGTTCTCGGCCGCCTGCCGCCACACCGAGCAGGTCAGGAACAGGCTCTCGCCGTCCTTCCACTCATTGGTCTGGCGGTCGAAGGTGCGGGGAGTGGACGCGACACGGAACTTCGCGACCGCCGCACCCGAGGGGGTGAAGCGCAGCTCGGGGTCGTCGACGAGATTGCCGACGACCGTGATGACGGTCTCGCCTGCCATGGATGAACCTCTCGGCGGGTTTTGCTGCTGGCTGCTTGTGCTACTCGAAATCCCGATTACCGCTGAACTGGGAGGTTCAGTGGGTCTCGGGACGGAGGACCTTGGTCCGGAGGACCGACTCGTTCAGGTTCATCTGTCGGTCGAGCTCCTTGACGACCGCAGGCTCGGCCTGAAGGTCGATGACCGAGTAGATGCCCTCGGGCTTCTTCTTGATCTCGTAAGCGAGACGACGACGGCCCCAGGTGTCGACCTTCTCGACCTTTCCGTTGCCCTCACGGACGACAGAAAGGAAGTTCTCGATCAGCGGGGAGACAGCGCGCTCCTCGAGATCGGGGTCGAGGATGACCATCACTTCGTAGTGACGCATGTGGAACCCACCTCCTTTGGACTCAGCGGCCACGGTCGTTCCGTGGCAGGAGGGTCGTGATGCGTAATCGCACCGGGTCCGAGCGAACGGACACAGGTGCAGACCGTACAGAGTACCTGCTCCCCTCCTTCCGGTTGAAATCCGGCACCTGGAGGCCACACCCTGTACCCATCGGGTGTGCTCGGTGCTATGCCCCCGGCTCCGCCGGACGGCTACTCCGCCGCACCGCTCTGCGTCAGCCAGGAGGTGCCTTCCGATGGCACAGGCAATGCGACCCCAGTCGTCCATCTCGCTCTTCTCCACCGACGGCAAGCCCCACCCGCTGCAGGACACCCTTGTGGCGATCACCCTGGTCCTCGGCATCGTGGCGTTCGTCACGGCGTTCTTCCACAATCTGCACCTGCTCAGCTCGTGGACCGGGCTGATCGGCATCCTCACCGGCGCCTACGGACAGTTCATCTCGGCCACGACACGCGAGCGCTTCGCACTGATCGTCGGCCTGGGAGCGGCTGCGGTCGGGTTCTATCTCGCCATGGCGCACGGCGGTCTCTTCGGGTAGCCGGGCACCTCCGCGACAGGGCGCCGGCCGGCCCTCGGCCCGGACCGGGTCCGTCCCCCAGATGGGTGGCGCCCTTGTCGCAGTAGGCTTCGCGCCATAGCCAGCGAAGCCGCCTAGGAGACGCCCCGCATGAGCCTGTCCCTGAGGACCATCAGCCGAGAGCAGCATCTGGCATACCTACAGAGCCTGCCCTCGGCGAGCCACTGCCAGGTTCCGGCGTGGGCCGACGTGAAGAACGAATGGCGTTCGGAGAACCTCGGTTGGTTCGACAACTCCGGTGAACTCGTCGGTGCCGCACTGGTGTTGTACCGGCAGTTGCCCAAGGTGAAGCGGTACCTCGCGTACCTTCCCGAGGGCCCCGTCATCAACTGGTACGCCCCGAACCTGGAGGAATGGCTCCAGCCGATGCTGGCGCACCTGAAGCATCAGGGCGCCTTCACCGTGAAGATGGGCCCGCCCGTCGTCATCCGTCGCTGGAACTCGACGGCCATCAAGGCCGGCATCCAGGATCCGGACGTCAAGCGCCTGCGCGACGTGGAGGCCTCGGTCATCGAGCCCCGCGCCTTCGAGGTGTCCGACAAGCTGCGCCGCATGGGGTGGCAGCAGGCCGAGGACGGCGGCGCCGGCTTCGGTGACGTCCAGCCGCGCTACGTCTTCCAGGTCCCGCTCGCCGAACGCTCCCTGGACGACGTCCTCAAGGGCTTCAACCAGCTGTGGCGCCGCAACATCAAGAAGGCCGAGAAGGCCGGCGTCGAGGTCGTCCAGGGCGGTTACGAGGACCTGCCCACCTGGCAGCACCTCTACGAGATCACCGCCGAGCGCGACAAGTTCCGCCCGCGCCCGCTCAGCTACTTCCAGCGCCAGTGGACGGCCCTCAACTCCGAGGACCCGAACCGGATGCGCCTGTACATCGCCACGCACGAAGGGGAGCCGCTGGCCGCCGCCACGATGCTCACCGTCGGCCAGCACGTCTGGTACTCGTACGGCGCCTCCGCGAACCACAAGCGCGAGGTCCGCCCGTCGAACGCGATGCAGTGGCGCATGCTGCGCGACTCCTACGCGCTCGGCGCGAGCGTGTACGACCTGCGCGGCATCAGCGACACGCTGGACGAGAACGACCACCTGTTCGGCCTGATCCAGTTCAAGGTCGGCACGGGCGGCGAAGCCGTCGAGTACGTCGGCGAATGGGACTTCCCGCTCAACAAGATGCTGCACAAGGCGCTCGACATCTACATGTCCCGCCGCTGATCCCCACCCCACCCCCGCTGCACCGCGCAGTTCTTTTCTAGAGAGGTTCCGGACGGGCATGGCGCTCACGCTCTACGTCGACACCGCGCGCTGGCGTGCGCACCAGAAGCAGATTCAGGATCAGTTCCCCGGGCTGATCCCGGTCTGCAAGGGCAACGGCTACGGCTTCGGCCACGAGCGGCTGTGCGAAGAGGCGACCCGCATGGGCGCCGACATCCTGGCCGTGGGAACGACGTACGAAGCCGCGGCGATAAAGGATCTGTTCGGCGGGGACCTGCTGGTCCTCACCCCGTTCCGACGGGGCGAGGAGCCGGTACCGCTGCCCGACCGGGTCATCCGCTCGGTGTCCTCCGTGGACGGGGTGCGCGGCCTGGTCGGCGCCCGTGTCGTCATCGAGTGCATGAGCTCGATGCGCCGCCACGGGATCTCCGAACACGACCTGGGCCAGCTGCACTCGGCGATCGAGGACGTGCGGCTGGAGGGCTTCGCCCTGCACCTGCCGCTGGACCGCCCCGACGGCTCCGACGCCGTCGAAGAGGTCATCGCCTGGATGGACCGGCTGCGCGCGGCCAGGCTGCCGCTGCACACGATGTTCGTCAGCCACCTGCGGGCCGAGGAGCTGACGCGGCTGCGCCAGCAGTTCCCGCAGACCCGGTTCCGGGCCCGGATCGGCACCCGGCTGTGGCTGGGCGACCACGAGGCGACCCAGTACCGCGGCGCCGTACTGGACGTCACGCGGGTCTCCAAGGGCGACCGCTTCGGTTACCGCCAGCAGAAGGCCGCCTCGGACGGCTGGCTGGTGGTCGTGGCGGGCGGCACCTCGCACGGCGTGGGCCTGGAGGCCCCCAAGGCCCTGCACGGTGTGATGCCGCGCGCCAAGGGGGTCGCCCGGGCCGGGCTGGCCACCGTGAACAGGAACCTGTCGCCCTTCGTGTGGGCGGGCAAGCAGCGCTGGTTCGCGGAGCCCCCGCACATGCAGGTGTCGATCCTGTTCGTGCCCTCGGACGCGACCGAGCCGCGCGTGGGCGACGAGCTGGTGGCCCACCTGCGGCACACCACGACCCAGTTCGACCGGGCGCTCGACGCCTGATTCGGGGTACGGGCGCCCGCCGGGATCAATCCCGGGAGGCGCCCCACTCGACCCGCTGTCCCTCCGAGGGCGTCGCATCCTGCGGCGCCCTCGCGGCGTGCGAGAGCACGAACGCGTCCTCGGCGCCGTCCAGGACACCTCCCGAGGGGTCGTCCGAGCCGTCCTGGCGCACCACGTCCCGCTCGGGGAGCAGGATGTCGCGCACGATCACTGCGCAGAGGTACAGGGTGCCGAGCAGGTGCGCGGCGATGGCCAGCTGGTAGCCCTCGACGGGCAGGCCCTGGTGCTTCTCGCCGCTGGTCGTGTAGGCGAGGTAGGACCAGATCCCGAGGAAGTACATGACCTCGCAGGCCTGCCAGATGAGGAAGTCGCGCCAGCGCGGTCGGGCGAGGGCGGCCAGCGGGATGAGCCACAGCACGTACTGCGGCGAATAGACCTTGTTGGCCAGGATGAAGACGGCGACGACGAGGAACACCAGCTGGGCGAAGCGGGGGCGCCGCGGGGCGGTGAGCCCGAGCAACCCGATGGCTCCGCAGAGCAGCAGGGTCAGGCCCGTCGCGTAGGTGTTCGCGCCCTCCAGCGGGTTCCCGGAGCGCTGGGAGATCAGCAGCCACACCGACCCGAAGTCGATCGGACGTTCCTGGCTGAAGGTGTAGAACTTCGACCAGCCGTCCCAGGCGTAGAGCATGACGGGCAGGTTCACCACGAGCCAGGACGCCACCGCGCCGAGGGCGGCCAAGCCGAACGCGCGCCACTTGCCGGCCCGCCAGCACAGGACGAACAACGGTCCGAGCAGCAGCACGGGGTAGAGCTTGGCGGCGGTGGCCAGGCCGATCAGGATGCCGAAGGCCAGTGCCCGGCCGCGGGACCACATGAGCATCCCGGCGGCGGTCAGCGCGATGGCCAACAGGTCCCAGTTGATCGTCGCGGTCAGCGCGAAGGCGGGCGCGAGGGCGAAGAGCAGGGCGTCCCAGGGACGGCGGCGGTGCGTACGGGCCACGCAGACCGCGATGACGGCGGCGCAGGCCATCAGCATGCCCGCGTTGACCATCCAGTACATCTGCTCGCGGTGCTGCATGGAGCCGCCGGTGGGCGTGAGCCAGGACGCGACCTGCATGAAGAGCCCGGTGAGCACGGGGTACTCGAGGTACTGCATGTCGCCGGTGAGCCGGTCGAAGTACGGCGTCAGACCGTCGGCGAAGCCGCGCACGACGTACAGGTGCGGGATGTCGGAGTAGCAGGCGTGGGTGTACTGCGAGCCCGCGCCGCGGAACCACGCCCAGTCGTAGCAGGGCAGCTTCTGCACCATCCCGAGCGCGAACATGCCGATCGCCACCAGGACGATGACGCGCACGGGGCTCAGCCAATGCCCGCCCAGCCGCGCGTACCTGCCCATCGGTCCGCCGATCAGCTCGCTGCCGGCCGCCGCGACCTCGTCCTGCTGGGTCGGCAGTACGGGGCGGTCCTCGTGCACCTTCGTCATGCGCTCATCCTGCCGTACGGGGCTGTGAACGTGCCGAGGGCCGCCGCATCGGAATGCGACGGCCCTCCAAGCGCGGACGCGGCCGATCAGCCGGTCTCGGCGCCCGTGGGTCCCCAGATGCTGTTGCCCGGCCGGCCGGGCTTGCCCGTCTTGGTCGGACTGGGCCTTCCGGTGGGCGTGCCGCTCGGGTCCGGGTCGCAGTACAGCTTCCACGGGTTGCAGCTGGGCTTGCCCCCCGCGGACGGGGACGGGGAGACCGTCGGGGACGGGGAGACCTGCGGCGACTCCGTCACGGACGGCGAGGGGGAGGGCGGCGGGGTGGGCGTCGGGGTGGGAGCGCCCGCGGCGTCGGCCGTCACGCCGATGTCCTCGGCCTCGGGGAAGTCCTTCTTCGGCGAGCCCTCGAGGGCGGCCTTCATGTACTCGGTCCAGATCACCGCGGGGATGTCACCACCGTGGATGGAGTCGACACCGCCCACCCGGTTCATGGACATCAGCTTCTTGTCCGCCGAGTTCGGGTCGTTGCGGAACAGGGTGACGGCGGTCGAGAGCTGCGGGGTGTAGCCGACGAACCAGGCCGACTTGTTCTGGTCGGTGGTGCCGGTCTTGCCCGCCGCGGGGCGACCCAGCTTCTTGGCCTTGGTGCCGGTGCCGTTCTCCACGACGTTGCGCAGGACCTTGGTGATGTTGTCGGCGATGGAGTTGTCCATGGCCCGCTGGGACTTCGGTGCCTCGAAGCCGGACAGCTCCTTGCCGTCCTTGAGCACCTTGGTGACCGAGAAGGGCTCGTGGTGCGTGCCGGAGTCGGCGAAGGTGCCGTAGGCGTCGGCCATGCGGATGGCCGACGGGGTCGAGGTGCCGAGGGCGAAGGAGGCGTTGTCGGCCGGGTCCATCGACTCGTCCAGGATGCCGGAGGCCTTGGCCACCCCGCGCACCTTGTCGTGGCCGACGTCGAAGACGAGCTGGGCGAACGGCGTGTTGATGGACTTCTCCATCGCCTCGTTGAGGGTCACGTACCCGTAGGCGGTGGGGCTCTCGTTCTTCTGCCGGAAGGGCGTGCCGTCGGCGGCGCGCAGCGGCTTGCCGTCCCGGTTGTTGATGACGGTCTGGTCGTTGCCGTTGTACTTGCTGTTGACCGAGATGCCCTCGCCGTGCGAGTTCTGGGTGCCGTACTCCAGTGCCGCGGCCAGGACGAACGGCTTCCAGGTGGAGCCGACGGGGACACCGATGGTGTTGGCGTTGTTGGTGAAGTGCTTCTTGTCCCAGCCGGGCCCGCCGTAGAGGGCCACGACGGCGCCGGTCTTCACGTCCACGGAAGCGGCGCCGAACTGGACGAAGGTGTCGTAGTCGGGCCGCGCCTTCTCGTCCAGGAAGCCGTTGCGGGTGTCCTCGACGGCCTTGACCAGCGCGTCCACCTTGGGCTTCTGGAAGGTGGTGGTGATCTGGTAGCCGCCCAGTGCCATCTGCTCCGGGGTGAGGCCCTTGGCCTTCATCACGTACTGCTTGGCCGTCTCGACCAGGTATCCGGTCTGACCGGCGAGCGAACGGGCCTGCGCGGAGTCGACCAGCTTGGGGAACTCGCGGTACTGGGCCCGCTCGGTCGCGGTCATCCGGCCCACGGCGACCTCGCGGTCGAGCACCCAGGCCCAGCGGCTCTGGGCCCTCTTGGTGTTGGCCTCCGGGGTGGCCGCCGATCCGATGCCGCCGTCCGGGTTGTAGAGGTTGGGGCCCTTGAGGACCGAGGCGAGGAAGGCGCCCTCGGAGGGCGTCAGCTTGTCGCAGTCCTTGTTGAAGTACGCACGGGACGCGGCCTGGATGCCGTAGGCGTCCCGGCCGTAGTACGCCGTGTTCAGGTAGCCCGCGAGGATCGTGTCCTTCTCCGCGGTGACGCCCAGCTTTATCGAGATGAACAGCTCCGTGACCTTCCGCTTCAGCGTCTGGTCGGAGTCCAGGAAGGTGTTCTTCACGTATTGCTGGGTGATGGTGGAGCCGCCCTGGGTCGAACCGCCCTTGGCCATGTTGACCACGGCGCGGGCGATGCCCATGGGGTCGACGCCCTTGTCGGTCTCGAAGGACTCGTTCTCCGCCGAGATCACGGCGTTCTGCATCGACCGGGGAATCTTGTCGATGGGCACGATCTGCCGGTTGGTCGACCCGCCGGTCGCGACCATCTGGGTGCCGTCGGCCCAGTAGAAGACGTTGTTCTGGGCCTCGGCGGCCTTGTTCGCGTCAGGGGTGCCCACCATCGCGATGCCGATGCCCGAGCCGGCCGTGATGACGGCGAAGAAGCCAAGGGCCGTACCCCCGACGAGCTTCCAGGAGGGCAGGAAACGCTTCCAGCCGTCCCTGTCGGACCGCGGGTAGTTGATGATCCGCTTGTCGCCGCGGCCGGATCCCTTGCCGCCACGGCCTCCACCGGCTCCTCGGGCACCCCTACGGGCCCCGGCACGGCCGTCGTGGACCGGTTGTCCCTCGTACGGTCCACCGGTCGATGCGGTCGGGGCGTCATGCCCGGGCGTGGCGCCCCGGGCGGGCCGCTGCTGGGCAGCCCGGCGGGCCGCGGCCCGTCCACCGCCTTGCTGCGGCGGTTTGCGGCGGTGCTCGCTCATCGAACGACTACTCCTCGGGCAGGCGAGTGGCCTGGAAGCGGCAGGCGTATTCCGGTTCCCCCGGCGCACAGACTACGCACGCTCAAAACCCAACCAGTGCCGAAGTTCACCCCAAATCAGGCAACTTGCCTCCTACGAATTAGTGATGTGACGCCGGTCACCACATCTCCCCTTGTCGTAACGGGCCGCCCGTTCTATCGTCTGGATGTATCGAGTCGATACATCAGCTCGGCATAAAGAACTCAGGGGCGAGGAGGAAGCAGGCGGATGAGCCGGCGCTCAGGCATTCTCGAGTTCGCTGTCCTCGGCCTGCTTCGCGAGTCCCCCATGCACGGCTATGAGCTGCGCAAACGGCTCAACACCTCGCTGGGGGTGTTCCGGGCGTTCAGCTACGGAACCCTCTATCCCTGCCTCAAGACGCTCGTCGCCAACGGGTGGTTGATCGAAGAACCGGGCAACGCCCTGGAAGACGCGGTCGCCGCTTCACTCGCAGGACGCCGTGCCAAGATCGTCTACCGGTTGACGGCAGCGGGTAAGGAGCACTTCGAAGAGCTGCTCTCCCACACCGGCCCCGATACCTGGGAGGACGAGTCCTTCGCCGCCCGCTTCGCGTTCTTCGGTCAGACCGAACGGGACGTGCGCATGCGGGTGCTGGAGGGCCGCCGCAGCCGGCTGGAGGAGCGCCTGGAGAAGATGCGCACCTCGCTCGCCCGTACGCGGGAGCGCCTCGACGACTACACCCTTGAGCTGCAGCGACACGGCATGGAATCCGTGGAGCGCGAAGTGCGCTGGCTGAACGAGCTGATCGAGAGCGAGCGGGCGGGACGGGATCGCAGACGATCCGACTCGTCCGACGAAACTGAAAAATGAGGCCCTGCATTCGCAGGCCTCGTCCGAGAACAAACAGGGAGCAACCGGAATGGGTTCGGTTCGCGTAGCCATCGTCGGCGTAGGCAACTGCGCCGCCTCGCTGGTGCAGGGCGTCGAGTACTACAAGGACGCCGACCCGGCGTCCAAGGTCCCCGGCCTGATGCACGTCCAGTTCGGCGACTACCACGTCCGCGACGTTGAGTTCGTTGCCGCCTTCGACGTTGACGCGAAGAAGGTCGGTCTCGACCTTTCGGACGCCATCGGCGCCAGCGAGAACAACACGATCAAGATCTGCGACGTCCCCAACAAGGGCGTGACCGTTCAGCGCGGCCACACCCTGGACGGCCTGGGCAAGTACTACCGGATGACGATCGAGGAGTCCGCCGAGGCTCCGGTCGACATCGTCCAGGTCCTCAAGGACAAGCAGGTCGACGTTCTGGTCTGCTACCTGCCCGTCGGCTCCGAAGCCGCTGCGAAGTTCTACGCGCAGTGCGCCATCGACGCGAAGGTCGCCTTCGTCAACGCCCTTCCGGTCTTCATCGCCGGCACCAAGGAGTGGGCTGACAAGTTCACCGAGGCGGGCGTCCCGATCATCGGCGACGACATCAAGTCGCAGGTCGGCGCCACCATCACGCACCGCGTGATGGCGAAGCTGTTCGAGGACCGCGGTGTCCGTCTTGAGCGCACCATGCAGCTCAACGTCGGCGGCAACATGGACTTCAAGAACATGCTGGAGCGCGACCGCCTCGAGTCGAAGAAGATCTCGAAGACGCAGGCCGTCACCTCGCAGATCCCCGACCGCGAGCTGGGCGAGAAGAACGTCCACATCGGTCCGTCCGACTACGTCGCGTGGCTCGACGACCGCAAGTGGGCGTACGTCCGCCTCGAGGGTCGCGCCTTCGGTGACGTTCCGCTGAACCTCGAGTACAAGCTCGAGGTGTGGGACTCCCCGAACTCCGCCGGTGTCATCATCGACGCCGTGCGCGCCGCGAAGATCGCCAAGGACCGCGGCATCGGTGGCCCGATCCTGTCGGCTTCGAGCTACTTCATGAAGTCCCCGCCGGTCCAGTACTTCGACGACGAGGCCTTCGCGAACGTCGAGAAGTTCATCAAGGGCGAGGTCGAGCGCTAAACAGGACACAGCACGACGTACCAAGGGCTTCCGGCACTTGGACTTCGACTGTTCTTCCGCCGAGGGTCCCCGGGCAATCCGCCCGGGGACCCTCGGCGTATGTGACGCTTGCCCACATGCCTGTCGTAGGTGATCTGCGCGTACTCCTGCGCCTGAGGGACTTCCGCAACCTGCTCTCGGTGCGGCTGCTGTCCCAGGCCGCCGACGGCGTCTACCAGGTCGCGCTCGCCACCTACGTGGTGTTCTCCCCGGAGAAGCAGGCCTCGCCCGTGGCCATCGCCTCGGCCATGGCCGTCCTGTTGCTGCCCTATTCGGCGATCGGGCCCTTCGCCGGAGTCCTGCTGGACCGTTGGCCGCGCCGCCAGGTGTTCCTCTACGGCAACCTGCTGCGCGCCTTCCTGGCCTGCGTCACCGGGATGCTGATCGTCGCGCAGGTGCCCGACTGGCTGTTCTACGCCTCGGCGCTCTCGGTGACCGCCGTCAACCGCTTCGTCCTCGCCGGGCTCTCCGCTTCGCTGCCCCGGGTCGTCGGGGTCGATCAACTGGTGACCGCGAACGCCCTCTCCCCGACCGCCGGGACCCTCGCGGCCACCCTGGGCGGGGGCCTGGCCTTCCTGGTGCGTCTGCTCGCCGCCGAGTCCAATGCCGTCATCGTCCTGCTCGGCGCCGCGTTCTACCTGTGCGCGGCGCTCGTCTCGCTCCGGCTCGACGTCCGGCTCCTCGGCCCCGACCACACCCCCGCACGGCAGTACCCCTCGGTGGCCGAGGGGATCGCTCTGACGGTGCGGGGCATGGCCCAGGGCCTGAGGCACCTGTACGAGCGCCGTGACGCCGCCCAGGCGCTCACCGCCATGACCTTGATGCGCTTCTGCTACGGGGCGCTGACGGTGACCCTGCTGACTCTCTGCCGCTACGCCTGGTCGGACAACGAGTCCGACGGGCTCGCCCTGTTGGGGATCGCGGTCGGGGTGTCGGGGGCCGGGTTCTTCGCGGCGGCCGTCATCACGCCCTGGCTGGTGGGGCGGCTCGGCACCCGGGGCTGGATCACGCTCTGCGCGGCGATAGCGGCCGTTCTGGTGCCGAGTCTGGGTCTGTTCTTCGCGCCCGCGCCGATGCTGGCCGCCGCTTTCGTGCTGGGGATGGCCACTCAGGGAGCGAAGATCGCCACCGACACGGTCGTGCAGTCACAGGTGGACGACGGTTATCGCGGCCGGATCTTCTCCGTCTACGACGTGCTCTTCAACGTCGCCTTCGTCGGAGCGGCCGCCGTGGCCTCGCTGATCCTGCCCCTCGACGGGAAGTCCGTCCCGCTGATCCTGGGCGTGTCCGTCCTCTACGCCCTGACCGCCGCGTTGCTCATACGGCAGGGACGACGTTTCACGTGAAACATCGCCCCTGACCCCTCCCGCACTCCGCGTCGATGTTTCACGTGAAACATCGACGCGGGACCGCCTCAGCTCTGAGCCGCCCACCACTCCTTGAGGGCCGCGATCGCGGCCTCCCGCTCCATCGGGCCGTTCTCGAGCCGCAGCTCCAGTAGGAAGGCGTAGGCCTTGCCGATCACCGGACCCGGACCGACATCCAGGACCTGCATGATCTCGTTGCCGTCGAGGTCGGGCCGGATCGAGTCCAGCTCCTCCTGCTCCTGAAGCTGCGCGATCCGCGCTTCCAGGCCGTCGTAGGTGTGCGAGAGCGCCTTGGCCTTGCGCTTGTTGCGCGTGGTGCAGTCCGAACGGGTCAGCTTGTGCAGCCGCGACAGCAGCGGACCCGCGTCCCGCACGTACCGGCGGACCGCGGAGTCCGTCCACTCGCCCGCCCCGTAGCCGTGGAAGCGCAGGTGCAGCTCCACCAGCCGGGAGACGTCCTTGACCATGTCGTTGGAGTACTTCAGCGCCGTCATGCGCTTCTTGGTCATCTTCGCGCCCACCATCTCGTGGTGGTGGAAGGAGACCCGCCCGTCGCTCTCGAAGCGGCGGGTGCGGGGCTTGCCGATGTCGTGCAGCAGGGCGGACAGCCGGAGCACCAGGTCGGGGCCGTCCTCCTCCAGATCGATCGCCTGCTCCAGCACGATCAGGGAGTGGTCGTACACGTCCTTGTGCCGGTGGTGCTCATCGCTCTCCAGGCGCAGCGCGGGCAGCTCGGGCAGCACCCGCTCGGCCAGGCCCGTATCCACGAGCAGGCCCAGCCCCGTGCGGGGCCGGTCCGAGAGCAGCAGCTTGTTCAGCTCCGCCTGGACCCGTTCCGCCGAGACGATCTCGATCCGGTCGGACATCGCCGTCATCGCCTCGACGACCTCGGGGGCGACCTCGAAGTCCAGCTGCGCGGCGAAACGTGCGGCGCGCATCATGCGCAGCGGGTCGTCGGAGAAGGACTCCTCGGGAGTGCCCGGGGTCCGCAGCACACGGGCCTCCAGGTCTTCCAGACCGCCGTGCGGATCGATGAACCGCTGCTGCGGGAGCGCCAGCGCCATGGCGTTGACGGTGAAGTCACGCCGGACCAGGTCCTGCTCGATCGAGTCGCCGTAGGACACCTCGGGCTTGCGCGAGGAGCGGTCGTAGGCCTCGGACCGGTAGGTCGTCACCTCGATCTGGAAGCCGCCCTTGTTCGCCCCGACCGTCCCGAAGGCGATGCCGACGTCCCAGACGGAGTCCGCCCACGGTCGGACGATCTTCAGCACGTCCTCGGGCCGGGCATCGGTGGTGAAGTCGAGGTCGTTGCCGAGGCGCCCGAGCAGCGCGTCGCGAACGGACCCGCCGACCAGCGCGAGGCTGAAGCCCGCCTCCTGGAAACGGCGGCCGAGATCATCGGCGACAGGAGCGACCCGCAGCAGTTCACTGACCGCGCGGTGCTGCACCTGACTCAGGGCACTGGGGTTGTCTTCGTTGGCGTTCGGCACAACAGAAAAGGGTACGTGCCCCGCCCGGCCGGGGCTCCCTTCTTATTGGGCACCCTGACGCGGCGCCCCCACCCGGCGGCCCCGATCATGTGGAGCAAGGCGCGGCACTCGCGCACAGCGGGCCTCGTTACCATGCGTGGACGCATAAACGACGACCACTGACACTTCGAGGACGGGCGGGCGCGTGGCCGAGGCGGCAGACATCCAGGGGACGGCACCTGCCCCTGTCAGGCGCCGCTGGCTGCGGCGCGCGATCGTCATGCTCACCGGGACTCCGGTTCTCGCCGCCCTCGTCTACGCCCCCGCCCCAGCCGCGCAGGCCACCGAGAACGCCGCCACCGCCGCCTCGGCGGTCGACGTCCAGCTGGACGCCCTGACGCCGAGCGCGCCGGTGAAGGGCGACACCGTCACCATCTCCGGCACCGTGACCAACAACAGTCGCGAGACGATCACCGAGGCGCACGTCGGTCTGCGGGTCGGCCCGGTGCTGAACGATCGCGACGCGATCGGCGATGCCGCGGAGCAGACCGGCTACCGGTCCGGGAGCGATCCCGCGGAGATCGACGGCGCCTTCGCCGCGAAGCTCTCCGCCCTGCCCGCGAAGAACAGCCAGCCCTTCACCCTGAAGGTCCCCGTCGACAAGCTGGGGCTGGACAAGGACGGCGTCTACCAGATCGGCGTCTCCGTGTCGGGGGAGAGCGAGAGCCGGCCCACCGAGCAGGTGCTCGGCATCCAGCGCACGGTCCTGCCCTGGCAGCCCGAAGCCGCCGCGAAGCGCGCCCAGCTCAGCTACGTGTGGCCACTGATCTCCCGGGTCCACCTCACGGCCGAGACCGGGTCCGACGAACTGCAGACCCCCGTCTTCGAGGACGACAGCCTCGCCGACGAGCTGCGGCCCGGAGGGCGGCTGGAGCAGATGGTCTCGCTCGGCAAGGACCTGCCGATCACCTGGGTCATCGACCCGGACCTGCTGTACACGGTCGACGCGATGACCAAGGGCTACCGGATCCGGGTCCCCGGTGGAAAGCCGGTGCCGGGGAAGAACAAGGCCGTCGCCGAGCACTGGCTGAGCGCCCTGGAAACGGCCGTGCAGGGCAAGAAGGTCGTCGCCCTGCCCTTCGCCGATCCGGACCTCGCCTCCCTCGCACACCGCGGCAAGGACGTCTCGGGCACCCTGGGCCAGCTGCGCCCCGCCACCGACAAGGCGAAGCAGGCGGTGGAGACCGTCCTGCACGTCACCCCGTCCACCGACTTCTCCTGGCCGGTGGACGGTGCCATCGACCCGTCGATCGTCAACGTCGCCACCTCGGCCGGCGCCCACAACGTCCTCACCCGCAGCGACAGCTTCCAGGAGAACGTCGGCCTCGGCCACGTCCCCTCGGCGGCCCGCCCGATCGGGGCCGGGGCCACCGCCGTGGTCGCCGACGCACGGCTCTCCACCGCCTTCGAGGGCGACATGCTGACCGCCGGGAACTCCGTCCTCGCGGTCCAGCAGTTCCTCGCCCAGAGCCTCGTACTGAACCAGCAGGGCACCGACGAGCAGCGCAGTTTCGTCGTCGCACCGCAACGGATGCCCTCCTCCAGCCAGGTCCAGACGATGGCCTCGGCCCTGCGCGGTCTCCAGCCGGGCCGCTGGAGCCAGCCGCAGGACCTGGAGGCGGCCGCGGCCGCCAAGCCGGACCCCGGCGCCGCCACGCAGGTGCCGGGCGCCGGTCAATACCCCGAGGGCCTGCGCAAGCAGGAGCTCCCGCTGTCCGCGTTCGAGAAGATCCGCACCACCCAGAGCACCCTCGACCACTTCAAGGTGATCCTTTCGGCCCCCGACCGGGTCGAGATCCCCTTCGGCAACACCACCAACCGGGAGATGTCCGCCTCCTGGCGCGGTCGCCCGGAGGAGGCCGCGCTCTACCGCGACGGCGTCCAGCAGTACTTGATCGGGCTCACCGAGCAGGTCCAGCTGGTCCCCAAATCGGATGCCACCCTGTCGGGGCACAGCGCGACGATCCCCGTCACGATCCAGAACAGCCTCGTTCAGGACGTCCGCGGCCTGGTCCTGCGACTGAAGTCCGCCAACCCCACCCGCCTGATGTTCGGCGAGGACGGCGAGGCCGAGAAAGAAGTGAACGTCCAGGCCGAGCACAGCCAGACCTTGAAGTTCAACGCCAACGCCACCGCCAGTGGTCCCGTCGAGGTCACCGCCCAGCTCTACACCCGGGACGGCGTTCCGTACGGCAAGGAACGCAGGTTCACCGTGGAGGCAACGGAGATCACTCCGACTGTCATGCTCGTCATCGCGGGCGGGGTGCTCCTCCTCGTCGTGGCAGGCATCAAGATGTACGCCAGTCGCAAGCGCGTCGCCGCGCGCGCCGCTGCCGAAGAGAGCACGCAGCAGAGTGACGAGACCCCGGACACCGGACCGCAAAGCACCAGCGGGTCCGGCACGGGTGAGACAGTGGACCGTTGAGCGACGCCGTGGCCGGTCGGCCTGGGGACGATGAGGTGGGGTTTCGATGAACGCGCCGTACGACGGTGACCGCGGGCAGGGCGCCGGCGGTCCCGCGCCCGCCCAGGGCACTGCCCCGGGCACCCCGGTACCGGGGCAGGTACCTCCGCCTGCCGCCGCGCCGGAGCACGACCCGTATGTCCAGGACGCCTACGGCTACGACCCGTACCGGTCGCAGGACCTGTCGGCGCAGGATCCGGTGGCCGAGGTCCTCTACGACCGGGCCGCGCACCCGCCGCCGCCTCCCGGCACCTACCAGGAGCCCGGTCCGCTCTACGCGGCCCCGGCGACCCCCGCCTACGCCCCGGACCCGCGCGTCTGGGCCCAGACCCCGCCGCCCGAGCCGGACGGCCCCTCCCGCCACATGCCGTACGGCGACCACGCGACCACCACGCAGTTCGTCGGCGTCGACTCGCTCGTCACCCAGGCCACCGACCAGCAGCCGGAACCGGACGCCTTCGCGCACCTGTACCGGGACCAGCAGGCGGCCCCCCGTCCCGCGACCGAGGAAGCCCCGGTCGCCGCCCCCGCGCCCAGCAAGCCCGCCGGGCGCGCGTCGAGCCTGCTCAAGTCCAGCGCGCTCATGGCGGCGGGCACGATCGTCTCGCGGCTCACCGGATTCCTGCGCACCCTGGTCATCGCCGGTGCGATCGGTGTCGGCACCTTCAACGACACCTATCAGATCGCCAACACCCTGCCGACGATGATCTACGTCCTCGTCGGCGGTGGCGCCCTCAACGCGGTCTTCATCCCGCAGCTCGTGCGGGCCATGAAGAACGACGACGACGGGGGAGAGGCCTACGCCAACCGGCTGCTGACCCTCGTCGTGGTCCTGCTCGCGGGCATCACCACGGTCTGTGTGCTCGCCGCGCCACTGTTCATCACGATGATGTCGCCGAAGATCGCTTCGAACCCGGAGCAGATGGACGTCGCGGTCGCCTTCGCCCGCTACTGCCTGCCGACCATGTTCTTCATGGGCGTGCACGTGGTCCTCGGCCAGATCCTCAACGCCCGCGGCCGGTTCGGCGCGATGATGTGGACCCCCGTCCTCAACAACATCGTCGTCATCGCCACCTTCGGCGCCTTCATCTGGGCCTTCGGCGGCTTCACCACCTCCGGCGTCAACGCCGCCACCGTCACCGCCGACGGCGTCCGACTGCTCGGTCTGGGCACCCTGCTGGGCCTCACCGTCCAGGCCCTGGCGATGCTGCCCTACCTGCGGGACGCGGGATTCTCCCCGAAGCTGCGCTTCGACTGGAAGGGCCACGGCCTGGGCAAGGCCGCCGGGCTGGCCAAGTGGACGTTCTTCTTCGTCCTCGCCAACCAGGTCGGTCTGGTCGTCGTCACCCAGCTGGCCACCTGGGCCGGTTCGGTCGCCGAGAAGCAGGGCCACCCGGGTACCGGCATCACCGCCTACAACTACGCGCTGCTGCTGTGGCAGATGCCGCAGGCCATCATCACCGTGTCCGTCATGACCGCGGTCCTGCCCCGGATCTCCCGTTCGGCCCACGACGGGGACGTCGCCGCGGTCCGCGACGACATCTCCTACGGGCTGCGCACCTCGGCCGTCGCGATCGTCCCCTGCGCCTTCGCGTTCCTCGCCCTCGGCGTGCCGATGGCCACCCTGCTCTACGCGGGCTCCGGCGCCGGCGCGCAGAACATCGGCTACGTGCTGATGGCCTTCGGCCTCGGGCTGATCCCCTACTCCGTGCAGTACGTCGTCCTGCGCGGCTTCTACGCCTACGAGGACACCCGCACCCCCTTCTACAACACCTGCATCGTCGCGGGCGTCAACGCGGCGGTCTCGATCGCCGCCTTCCTGGTCCTGCCCGCGCGCTGGGCCGTGGTCGGCATGGCCGCCGCCTACGGCCTCGGCTACGCGGTCGGGGTCGGCGTGGCCTGGCGTCGCCTGCGCACCCGACTGGGCGGGGACCTGGACGGCGCGCACGTGATGCGGACCTACGCCCGCCTCGCCGGAGCCTGTTTCCCCGCGGCCGTCGTGGGAGGTGGCGTGGCCTTCGGCATCACCCGACTGCTCGGCAGCGGAGTGACCGGTTCCCTGGCCTCCCTCGTCGGCGGTGGCATCGCTCTGGCGGCCGTATTCCTCATCGCCGCCAAGCGCATGCGGATCGAGGAACTCAACGCCATGGTCGGAATGGTGCGCGGACGTCTGGGGCGCTGATGCGCACAACCATCGGCCCCCCTAGCGTGTCGTGCATAGCGTCGGACTGTGGGCACAATTGGCATGGCTTCGCAGACTGGCCGACAGCGCGTAACGGATGGGGAGGCAGGAACGACGGTGGCGGAACGTAGCACGGCTGCCGTCGACGTGGCCGACAACAGCGGCGAAGAGCCGCCGGCCGCCGAGGCGGCCAAGGCCACGGCCGACGGGGCGGAGATCCAGGACGGACGAGCCGCGGACGGACTCATGCCCGAATCGGACGGCGAACCCAAGAAGGCGAAGGCCACCGCGCCCACCGCCGCCCCCGAGCTGCACAGCGGTCACAAGCTCGCCCGGCGCTACCGGCTCGAGGAGTGCGTCACCCGTCTGGACGGATTCAGCAGCTGGCGTGCGATGGACGAGAAGCTGCGCCGGGCCGTGGGCGTCCACCTGCTGCCCGCCGACCACCCCAGGGCCCGTTCGGTCCTGGCCGCCGCCCGCTCCTCCGCCCTGCTCGGTGACCCCCGGTTCGTCCAGGTCCTCGACGCCGTGGAGGAGAACGACCTCGTCTACGTCGTCCACGAATGGCTGCCCGACGCCACCGAACTGACGGCCCTGCTGGCCGCGGGCCCGCTGGAGCCCCACGAGGCCTACCAGCTCGTCAGCCAGATCTCCCAGGCCATGACGGCGGCCCACCGCGAGGGCCTGGCCCATCTGCGGCTCACCCCGAGCGCCATACTGCGCACCTCCACCGGCCAGTACCGCATCCGCGGCCTCGCCGTGAACGCCGCGCTGCGCGGCATCACCAGCGACACCCCGCAGCGAGCGGACACCGAGGCGATCGGCGCACTGCTCTACGCCTCCCTCACCCAGCGCTGGCCCTACGAGAGCGACGCCTACGGCCTCACCGGCCTGCCCAAGGGCGTCGGCCTGATCGCCCCGGACCAGGTCCGCGCCGGCGTCCACCGCGGGCTCGGCGAACTCGCCATGCGGGCGCTCGCCAACGACGGGGCCACCGCCTCCCGCCAGGAACCCGCCTGCACCACCCCGGAGGAGTTGGCCAAGGCCGTGGCCGCGATGCCCCGCATCCGGCCTCCCGAGCCCGCGTTCACCGCTCCGCCCGAATACCAGCACACGACCTACCAGCAGGGCAGCTACGGCCGTCCGGCGACCCACAACGGGGTCGCCACCGCCACCCCGCTGGCCCCCCTCCCCCCGCCGCCCCCGCTCCAGAGCCGCACCGGCCGCGCCCTGAAGTGGGGTGTCGCCGCGCTGCTCATCGCCGCGCTCGGGTTGGGTAGCTGGCAGCTGGCCGACACCCTCCTGCGGGGCAACCAGGGCAGCGCCGGGGAGCACCAGAACCCGCAGCCCAAGGGCGACGACACTCCGGCGAAGAAGGCTCCCGCCCCCATCGCGATCAAGACCGCGCAGGAGTACTACCCGGACGGCAAGGCCCAGGACACGGCGGGCGTCCCCAACACCTACGACGGGGACACCTCCAGCTACTGGCACACCAGGAGCTTCGTCGACGGCCCCGATCTGAAGGCCCACTACAAGGCCGGCGTCGGGATCATCTACGACCTCGGATCCGAACAAGAGGTCTCCGCGGCCTCGATAGGGCTGCGCTACCCGGGTGACCACACCACGGCCACGCTCTACGCGGCCGACTCCATGTCCTCGTCGGCTCAAGTCGGCTCCATGAAGAAGATCACCACGGGCACCACCTCGGAGACCAGCCTGACCCTGACGGCGGAGAAGCCCGTCAAGACGCGCTACGTCCTCGTCTGGTTCACGGCCATGCCCATGTCCGGTGTCGACCAGTACAGCGGCGAGGGCTTCAAGCAGGGCGTGACGGACGTGAAGTTCTCCGGCTGAGGCCGCGGCAGGGGAGGGGCTCACCGTTGGACGACGCCGCACCCGGTGGTCGTAGTGACCAGGAACTCCTGGCGCTGCACGCCGCCGGAGACCCCGACGCGTTCGGTGAACTCGTGCGGCGCCACCGCGACCGGCTGTGGGCGGTGGCCCTGCGCACGCTCGGCGACCGCGAGGAGGCCGCCGACGCCGTCCAGGACGCCCTCGTCTCCGCCTACCGGGCCGCCCACACCTTCCGCGGCGAATCGGCCGTCACCACCTGGCTGCACCGGATCACCGTCAACGCCTGCCTCGACCGGGCCCGCAAGGCCGCCTCGCGCAAGACGGCGCCGCTCGACGACACGGACCGCCTGGAGCGGCTCCTGGAGCCCCACGAGTCCGCCGAGGCACCCGCCGAGCGCCATGACCTCCACCGGCAGCTCCTGGCCGCCCTGGCCACCCTGCCCGCCGACCAGCGGGCCGCCCTGGTCCTGGTCGACATGCAGGGCTATCCCGTGGCCGAGGCCGCCCGGATCCTCGACGTCCCCACCGGGACCGTGAAGAGCCGGTGCGCCCGTGGCCGGGCAAAACTCGTCCCACTACTCACTCATCTGCGCGCCGATCCCGGGGATAACACTCCCGCCGAGCGGGGAAGGAACCGGACGCAGGGGACATCCGTCCCACCAGCGGCAGACCCAAGGCATCCAGACCCAGACTCGGTGAAGGGCGGAGGTGGACGCGCATGAACCCGCCGACCGGTGCCACCGGTGCGACCGATACGACCGGCACGATCCGACACCCGGACGTCTCGGAGATCTCCGACCTCACCGAGGGCCTGCTGTCTCCCTCACGGACGTCCGAGGTACGGCGACACCTGGCCGACTGCGCCCTGTGCGCCGACGTCCGCGCGTCCCTGGAAGAGATCCGCTCCCTGCTCGGCACGCTGCCCGGGCCACCCCGGATGCCCGTGGGCATCGCGGGCCGCATCGACGCGGCGCTGGCCGCCGAAGCGCTCCTCGACTCCCGCGCTCCCGCCCCGCAGCCCCTCTCGACTCCCGGCCGCCGCTCCGGGCCCGATGTTTCACGTGAAACACCGCCCGCCACCCGTGCCCCCGAAGGCCGTCCGAGTGGGTCCACCGGCCCCGGGCGCCGCCGGGCCCGCAGGCGGTTCGCCGTGGTGACGGGACTGGTCACAGCAGCCGCCTGCGCCCTCGGGGTCTTCCTGTTCACCGCGCTGCCCGACTCCTCCTCGGGGGACCGCGCCCGCACGGACGCGGCCAGCACACTGGCCGAGCCCAAGACCTCGGGGGAGTACTCCGCCCAGAACCTGCGCGCCACCGTCGAACAGCTGCTCACCGCGGCGGACACCACCGGGCAGGCCAGCACGACACAGCAGAGCCCCGGACTCCAGAACGTCGCCCCCGACGGCGCGGTCGCCCCCCAGGACCGCCGGACCGCCGACGCCCTGCCGCAGTGCGTCCAGGAGGGCACCGGCCGACCGGATACGCCGCTCGCGAGCGAGCGGGGCAGCTACCAGGGCGCCCCGGTCTACCTGGTCGTCCTGCCGCACTCCGGGGACACCGCCCGGGTGGACGCCTATCTCGTCGCATCCGGCTGCGCGGACACCCCCGGAGCCGGACCCGGAAAGGTCCTGCTGACCAGTACCTACCCGCGACGCTGAACCGTCACGGACGCCACGAGGACAACTCGGGAATGCTCGCGCCGTAGGATCCGTTGGGTGGGGTGAGAGTCCGCACCGGCCCCCCGGTAGGCAAGAAGCAGTCCGCAGAGACGAGGAAAGTACCCGTGAGCGACGTCCGAAACGTGATCATCATCGGCTCCGGGCCGGCCGGCTACACGGCTGCCCTGTACACCGCACGTGCCTCGCTCAAGCCCCTCGTCTTCGAGGGCGCCGTCACCGCGGGCGGTGCGCTCATGAACACCACCGAGGTCGAGAACTTCCCCGGCTTCCGTGACGGCATCATGGGCCCCGACCTCATGGACAACATGCGCGACCAGGCAGAGCGCTTCGGTGCCGAGCTGGTCCCGGACGACATCGTCTCGGTCGACCTCACCGGTGACATCAAGACGGTCACCGACACCGCCGGTACCGTGCACCGCGCCAAGGCCGTCATCGTCACCACCGGTTCCCAGCACCGCAAGCTCGGCCTGCCCAACGAGGACGCGCTCTCCGGCCGCGGTGTCTCCTGGTGCGCCACCTGCGACGGCTTCTTCTTCAAGGACCAGGACATCGCCGTCGTCGGCGGCGGCGACACCGCGATGGAGGAGGCCACCTTCCTCTCGCGCTTCGCCAAGTCCGTCACGATCATCCACCGCCGTGACAGCCTGCGCGCCTCCAAGACGATGCAGGACCGCGCCTTCGCCGACCCGAAGATCAAGTTCGCCTGGGACAGCGAGGTCGCCGCGATCCACGGCGACCCGAAGCTGGCCGGTCTGACCCTGCGCAACACCAAGACCGGCGAGACCTCCGAGCTGCCCGTCACCGGCCTCTTCATCGCCGTCGGCCACGACCCGCGGACCGAACTCTTCAAGGGCCAGCTGGAGCTGGACGGCGAGGGCTACCTCAAGGTCGACGCCCCCTCCACCCGCACCAACGTGACCGGCGTGTTCGGCGCCGGTGACGTCGTGGACCACACCTACCGCCAGGCCATCACCGCTGCCGGCACGGGCTGCTCCGCCGCCCTCGACGCCGAGCGCTTCCTGGCCGCCCTCACGGACGCCGAGCACGCCGCCGCGGCGGTCTGAGTCCCTCTCAACGGCACCACCCCACACCCCACACCCCGCAGAAGAAAAAGGAGGCCGCTGTGGCCGGCACCCTGAAGACTGTGACCGACGCGAGCTTCGACGCAGATGTCCTGGCCAGCGAGAAGCCCGTTCTGGTGGACTTCTGGGCCGAATGGTGCGGCCCGTGCCGCCAGATCGCCCCGTCCCTGGAGGCCATCGCGGCCGAGTACGGCGACGAGATCGAGATCGTCAAGCTCAACATCGACCAGAACCCGGACACGGCCGCCAAGTACGGCGTCATGTCCATTCCGACGCTGAACGTCTACCAGGGCGGCGAGGTCGTCAAGACCATCGTCGGCGCCAAGCCGAAGGCCGCCATCCTGCGCGACCTCGACGCCTTCGTGACCATCAAGCCGGTCGCCTGAGCAGTCCGGGACCCATGGCGTCCTGGACGCCTCGGCTCCAAGACCTCCACCCGCTGAGACCTGCGGGAACACGGACGGGGCCGCCCCTGCGGGGGCGGCCCCGTCCGCGCGTTCTCCACCACCCGGCTCACAACGGCCGCAGCGCCGGTTCCTTGCGCGCGCCGCCCAGCAGCCGGTCCAGCGCCATCTCCACGTCTTCCTTCCACGACAAGGTGGACCGCAGCTCCAGCCGCAACCGCGGATGCACCGGGTGCGGCCGCACTGTCTTGAAGCCCACCGACAGCAGGTGGTCGGCCGGCAGTAAGCAGGCCGGCCCTTCCCAGCGCGCGTCCCCGAAGGCCTC
Organism: Streptomyces sp. NPDC028419; assembly: GCF_055565515.1. Taxonomy (NCBI): domain Bacteria; kingdom Bacillati; phylum Actinomycetota; class Actinomycetes; order Kitasatosporales; family Streptomycetaceae; genus Streptomyces; species Streptomyces sp. NPDC028419. The sequence continues at coordinate 216,630 of NZ_JBVHUE010000001.1, forward strand.
GATCGCCCGGAACCCGCGCCGCAGCAGGTCCTTCGCGACCGTCTGCACCATCACCCGGCCCAGGCCCTGCCCCTGGTAGCCGGGCATGATCCACGACGTGATCAGCTGCACGGCGTCGGGCGACACGGGACTGGTGGGAAAGGCGATCGACCGCGGGACATAGGCGGGCGGGGCGTACAGCACGAACCCCACCGGGACCTCGTCGACGTAGACCACCCGGCCGCAGGAACCCCACTCCAGCAGGACCGCGGAGATCCACGCTTCCTTCTCCTGCTCCGCGGTACCGGACTTCACCGCGGCATTGCCGCTGACGGGGTCCAGCTCCCAGAACACACAGGAGCGGCAACGCCTGGGCAGGTCACGGAGGTTGTCCAGCGTGAGCGGTACGACCCGGCGACCCATGAACGCATCGTATCCACAGGCCCCGCTCTCCAACACCGGAGCACGGCAAAGGGGCGGGCCGTACCGGCTCTCACCGGCACGACCCGCCCCACGGCGGCCGGGGATCACTCCCCGGCGAGCCCCTGTTCCAGTACGCGGCCCTCACCCGGTGCCAGCGTCCCCAGAATGCGCTCCAGGTCCTCCATCGACGCGAACTCGACGGTGATCTTGCCCTTCTTCTGGCCCAGATCCACCTTCACCCGCGTCTCGAAGCGGTCCGAGAGCCGCGACGCCAGATCGCTGAGCGCCGGAGCCACCCGCGTCCCCGCCCGCGGCCCCTTCGGCTTCACCGAACTCGTCGGCTGCGACCCCATCAGGGTGACGATCTCCTCGATCGCACGCACCGACAGGCCCTCGGCCACGATCCGGTGGGCCAGTCGGTCCTGCTCCTCGGAGTCCTCCACCGACAGCAGCGCCCGCGCGTGCCCGGCCGACAGGACGCCGGCCGCCACCCTCCGCTGCACCGGCGGCGAGAGCTTCAGCAGCCGCAGCGTGTTGGAGACCTGCGGACGCGAACGTCCGATCCGGTCCGCCAGCTGGTCATGGGTGCAGTTGAAGTCCTGGAGCAGCTGGTCGTACGCCGCCGCCTCCTCCAGGGGATTCAGCTGCGCCCGGTGCAGGTTCTCCAGCAACGCGTCCAGCAGCAGCTTCTCGTCATCGGTCGCCCTGATGATCGCCGGGATGCGTTCCAGCCCCGCCTCGCGGCAGGCCCGCCAGCGCCGCTCGCCCATGATGAGTTCGTAGCGACCCGGAGCCGACTGCCGCACGACCACCGGCTGGAGCAGGCCCACCTCCTGGATCGAGGTCACCAACTCCGCCAGCGCGTCCTCGTCGAACACGTCGCGCGGCTGACGCGGGTTGGGCGTGATCGCGTCCATGGGCAGTTCGGCGAACGTCGCCCCGGCCACCGGGGTCGCTTCCAACAGCCCGGTCGTCTCCGGCTCGGCGGCGGCCGCGGCCCGCTCCGTTTCACGTGAAACATCGGCCTGCGCCAGCGACGCCAGCTTCGCCGCCGCGATCCCCCGCTCCGACGGCAGCAGCGGTACGGCCGACGGTGACGTCGATCCGGCGCCCACGGCCGCCGGAGTCCTCTCTTGCGGAGCCGCGGGGATCAGCGCACCGAGTCCCCGCCCCAGACCCCTACGTCGCTCACTCACTGGATCCCCTCCGACATGCTCTGCGTGCTGTTCACACCGGCGCCCAGATGGGCGTGCCGGGCGTCGTACTGGATTCCGACCCCCCGCAGCGCGATCTCTCGCGCCGCCTCCAGATAGGAGAGGGAGCCACTGGAGCCCGGGTCATAGGTGAGCACCGTCTGGCCGTAGCTCGGCGCCTCCGAGATGCGCACCGACCGCGGGATGCTCGTCCGCAGCACCTCGTTGCCGAAGTGGCTGCGCACCTCCTCGGCGACCTGGGAGGCCAGCCGGGTCCTGCCGTCGTACATGGTCAGCAGGATCGTGGAGACGTGCAGATTCGGGTTGAGGTGCGCCCGTACCAGGTCCACGTTGCGCAGCAGCTGTCCCAGACCCTCCAGCGCGTAGTACTCGCACTGGATCGGGATCAGCACCTCCGCGCCCGCGACCAGGGCGTTCACCGTCAGCAGGCCCAGCGAGGGCGGGCAGTCGATCAGGATGTAGTCGAGCGGCTGCTCGTACGCCTGGATCGCCCGCTGGAGCCGGCTCTCGCGGGCCACCAGCGACACCAGCTCGATCTCGGCACCCGCCAGATCGATCGTGGCCGGAGCGCAGAAGAGGCCCTCGACATCGGCCACCGGCTGCACGACCTCCAGCAGCGGCCTGCTCTCGACCAGCACGTCGTAGATCGACGGAACATCGGCGTGGTGGTCGATGCCCAGCGCGGTGGAGGCATTGCCCTGCGGGTCGAGGTCGATGACCAGGACGCGCGCGCCGTGCAGTGCCAGTGACGCCGCCAGGTTCACGGTCGTCGTGGTCTTACCGACGCCGCCCTTCTGGTTGGCGACCACCATGATCCGGGTCTGGTCAGGTCGTGGCAGACCTTCACCGGCCCGGCCCAACGCCTCTACCGCCAATTGGGCGGCACGACCGATGGGGGTGTCATTGTCTACAAGGGGCGGAGGCGATGTTTCACGTGAAACATCGTCGCCCGCCGACTCTGAGCGGGGACCGGGGACCGGGTCGGCCATCGGCCCCGCGAGGTTGGCGTCAGACCGCACGGGTTCACTCTCCTCGACATCAGGCTCGCGATGAACAGAGCCTGCCATGCCATCGGGGTCGCGAACCAGCGGGGCCCGTACTCCTGTGGATGATTCCCCCGTTGTGGACAACTCGATCACCCTCGGGTTGTCCTTGCGGTCACGCGGGGAGGTGGCCGCGCGGCCGCGGCTGATGATTCCGTGCAGCAGAGAGCGACGTTTCACGTGAAACACGATGCCCGGACGGAGTCATCAGCCCGCTACGACACTCCGAAATCCATACCTATAGGGCGCAACGGACCCATGGATGGACTCGGCAAGCCCGCTGGGACCACCCGTCAGCGACGTCGACGCGTCCGGGACACCCGGGCCGCCTTAGCCCGCTTGGCCGCAAACCTCACCCCGCCGGGGCTTTCTCCGACCTCGACCCGGACCACGGTCGACAGCGGATCCACGACCCCCTCGCCGACGTGCAGCACCGAGGTCTTCACCACACCGAGCTTCGTCAGCGCGGCCTTCGCCGCCACCAGCTCCTCCTCGGCCGTGTCGCCCTTCAGCGCCAGCATCTCCCCGTACGGACGCAGCAGCGGCACGCCCCAGCCGGCCAGCCGGTCGAGCGGGGCCACGGCGCGCGCCGTCACCACGTGCACCGGCTGCACCTTGCCCAGGACCTCTTCCGCGCGGCCGCGCACCACGGTCACGTGGTCCAGGCCCAGCAGCTCCACGGCTTCCTGGAGGAAGTTCGTGCGCCGCAGCAGCGGCTCCAGCAGGGTGATCTTCAGGTCCCGCCGCACCAGGGCCAGCGGAATCCCCGGCAGCCCCGCCCCGGAACCCACATCGCACACGGTGACGCCCTCGGGCACCACCTCGGACAGCACCGCGCAGTTCAGCAGGTGCCGCTCCCACAGCCGTGGGACCTCGCGCGGCCCGATCAGGCCGCGCTCCACTCCCGCGTCAGCCAGCAGCTCCGCGTAGCGGACAGCTTCCGGGAAGTACTCACCGAATACCGCGTGCGCCTCTTCCGGCGCCGGGGGAAGCTCCGCTGTCTCCGTCACGGGGACCGTCCTTCCGTACCGCACTAAAAATCGTGTAGTTCAACAGTCAGGCTGACAAACTTCGGCCCCGCCTGCGACACAGACGGGGCCGAACACTCACGCTTGCGATCAGGCCGGGAGCACAACGACGAAGCGCTGCGGCTCCTCGCCCTCGGACTCGCTGCTCAGGCCGGCCGCCGCCACGGCGTCGTGCACGACCTTGCGCTCGAACGGAGTCATCGGAGCCAGCTTCACCGGCTCGCCCGAGGCCTTCGCGTCGGCCGCGGCCTGCGCGCCCAGGATCGCCAGCTCCTCGCGCTTCTTGGCGCGGAAGCCCGCGATGTCCAGCATCAGCCGGCTGCGGTCCCCGGTCTCCCGGTGGACGGCCAGACGCGTCAGCTCCTGCAGAGCCTCCAGCACCTCACCATCACGCCCCACCAGCTTGCTCAGCTCACGGCCGGCCGAGTCACTGACGATCGACACCGCGGCCCGGTCGGCCTCGACGTCCATGTCGATGTCGCCGTCCAGGTCCGCGATGTCCAGCAGACCCTCAAGATAGTCAGCCGCGATCTCGCCCTCCTGCTCCAGGCGGGTCAGGGTGTCGCCGCCCTCGGCAGCGGCGGCGGAGATGGTGCCTTCCGTCACGGGATGGACTCCTTCTTACTTCTTGGTGGAGGGCTTGCTGGGGGGCGGACTCTGCCGCTGCGACTTCGACTGCCGCTTCGGCTGCTGCCGCTTCGCGGCACCACCGCTCGCCGCGTCCGCGTCCGCCGTGGCCTCGGAGCTCTTGATCACCGAACCGTCCGCCTGGGCGGCCAGCCCCTGCTTCGCCAGCGTGGTGATGAACTTGCGCTCGTTGTCGTTGCGGTCCGGGCCCTTGGCCACGATCGCCGCGACGATCTTCTTCTTGCCGCGGCCCTTGACCTCGCCGTGCGAACCGAGGTGCTTCACCAGGCGGGTCAGGTACTGGTCCTGCGCCTTGCTGCCCGGCGTCGGGTTCTGGCTGATCACGTACATCTGCTGGCCCATGGTCCACACGTTCGTGGTCAGCCAGTAGACGAGGACGCCGACGGGGAAGTTGATGCCCATCACCGCGAAGATCAGCGGGAAGATGTACATCAGCATCTTCTGCTGCTGCATGAACGGCGTCTTGACCGAGAGGTCGACGTTCTTCGCCATCAGCTGGCGCTGGGTGTAGAACTGCGAGAACGACATCAGGACGATCATGACCGCGGTCACGATGCGCACGTCGACGATCGAGGCACCGAGCTTCGCGACGTCCTCGGCGCTGTTCATGAACTTGGCGGCGAGCGGCGCCCCGAAGATGTGCGCCTTGCGGGCGCTCTCCAGCAGCGACTGGTCGATGACGCCGATGGTCGTGCCATTGGCGATGCTCGAGAGCACGTGGTAGAGCGCGAAGAAGAACGGCGACTGCGCGAGGATGGGAAGGCACGAGGAGAGCGGGTTGGTACCCGTCTCCTTGTACAGCTTCATCATCTCTTCGGACTGACGCTGCTTGTCGTTCTTGTAGCGCTCCTGGATCACCTTCATCTTCGGCTGGAGCGCCTGCATGCCCCGCGTCGACTTGATCTGCTTCACGAAGAGCGGGATCAGGCAGATACGGATCAGGATCACCAGGGACACGATGGACAGGCCCCAGGCCCACCCACTGTCCGCACCGAAGACCGCGCCGTAGACCTTGTGGAACTGAACGATGATCCACGAGACGGGATAGGTGATAAAGCTGAACAGACTGGCAATCGTGTCCACTAATCAGGCTCCTTGAGCATTGCGAGATCGACGCAACGCACTGCGCAGCTGCTCGTGCCAACGCGGGCGTTTACGAGGTGGGACATGATCCACACCGCCAGGACTCCACGGATTGCACCGCAGGATCCGCCAGGCGGTCAGTACTGTCCCCTTCACCGCACCATGCCGGTCGATGGCCGCGAACCCGTAGCGAGAGCACGACGGGTAATAGCGACACACCGGTCCGAGCAGCGGACTGATCGTCCACTGGTACAGCTTGATCAGGGCGAGCAGCGGGTACTTCATCGAGCCACGCCTCCCAGGAGCCGCGCCAGTGCGGCATCCAGGTCCCGGGCCAGATCGGCATAGTCGGCATCACCCGCTCCGGGCAGCGCACGCACCACCACCAGGCTACCGGCGGGCAGCTCGGAGAGCCGCTCGCGGACCAGATGGCGGAGTCGGCGCTTGACCCGGTTACGGACGACGGCGACACCCACGGCCTTGCTGACGACGAAACCCGCACGCGTCGAGGGATCGATCTCCCCCGGCTCGTGCGGGTCCGTGGCACCGCTGGTACGTAGGTGAACGACGAGGAGCGGGCGACCAGCCCGGCGACCTCGGCGTACCGCGCTCGCGAAGTCCTCGCGCCGCCTCAGCCGATTTTCGGGAGACAGCACGACGTCACGACCTGTGTGCGTTGGTTACGCGGAGAGGGCGGAACGGCCCTTGCCGCGGCGGTTGGCCAGGATCGCGCGACCGGCACGGGTACGCATCCGGAGACGGAAGCCGTGGGTCTTGGCACGACGGCGGTTGTTCGGCTGGAAGGTGCGCTTGCTCACTCGGGGGCTCCAGAGAATGAATCGTTGTGGCGGGACATCGCCTGGCTGTCACCGTGCGCCCACGAGGAAACTCGCGTGTTCGCCCGAGTGGCACCGCTACATGATCACAATCAGTGATCTTCGCCCATCGGTAGGCAGGCGGCAGCAGCCATCGACAACTCGACCTCGTTACGGTACGCGCGGCTACGCCATCCGGTCAAACCGAGCTGGCGACGTGGTCCACTGTGCACAGGCTGTGGACAACGACTTGAACCGTACCCGTCGGCCTGACTACCGTTGCTCGACCCCTGATTTTTTGTCCCGACCGTCCCAAAGAACCACACATTCGTGGGACCCCCGTGAGAGAGCGTGCTCTGTGGCTGACGTACCTGCCGATCTTGCCGCAGTGTGGCCGCGCGTGCTCGAGAAGCTGCTCGGGGAAGGTCAGCAGGGCATCGAACCCAAGGACAAGCAGTGGGTCGAACGCTGCCAGCCGCTGGCGCTCGTCGCCGACACCGCGCTGCTCGCCGTTCCCAATGAATGGGGAAAGCGGGTCCTGGAGGGGCGTCTCGCCCCTTTGATCAGTGACGCGCTGAGCCGCGAGTGCGGCCGCCCCATCCGGATCGCCATCACCGTGGACGACTCGGCGGGCGAGCCCGCGCCCCAGCCGCAGGCTCCGCAGCACGACTCCTACGAGCCGGGGCCCTACCCCGGCCAGCGCACCGGCGGTCACACCGGGCACTCCGGCCCCACCGGCCCCACCGACGATCACCTCCCCACCGCGCGCCCCGCCTACCCGGACTACCAGCAGCAGCGCCCCGAGCCCGGCGCCTGGCCGCGCGGCGGACAGCAGGACGAGTACGGCTGGCAGCAGCCCCGCCTCGGCGGCTACCCGGAGCGCGACCCGTACGCCTCCCCGCAGCCCGGCTACCTCCAGCAGCCCGAACCCCAGGGCTACGAGCCCTCGTACGAACAGCAGCAGTACGAGTCGAACCGTCAGCAGGGCTACGAGCAGCAGTCCTACGACAAGTCCTCCTACGAGCAGCAGCAGTACGAGCAGCCCGCGCCCCGCCCCGCGCCGGGACGCACCGGCCCGGGCGGCCCGGGTGGCCCCGGCGGACAGAGCGGCACCGGCCGGCAGTCGGGCTCGACCGGCGGTTCCGGCGGCTCCTCCTCCGGCCCGTTGGAGCCCACGGCCCGGCTGAACCCCAAGTACCTCTTCGACACCTTCGTCATCGGCGCTTCCAACCGCTTCGCGCACGCCGCCGCGGTCGCCGTCGCCGAGGCCCCGGCCAAGGCCTACAACCCCCTCTTCGTCTACGGGGAGTCGGGCCTCGGCAAGACGCACCTGCTGCACGCGATCGGGCACTACGCGCGCAGCCTCTACCCGGGCACCCGGGTGCGCTACGTGAGCTCCGAGGAGTTCACCAACGAGTTCATCAACTCGATCCGCGACGGCAAGGGCGACGCCTTCCGCAAGCGCTACCGCGAGATGGACATCCTGCTCGTCGACGACATCCAGTTCCTCGCGAGCAAGGAGTCGACGCAGGAGGAGTTCTTCCACACCTTCAACACGCTCCACAACGCCAACAAGCAGATCGTGCTCTCCTCCGACCGGCCGCCCAAGCAGCTCGTCACCCTGGAGGACCGGCTCCGCAACCGCTTCGAGTGGGGCCTGATCACCGACGTCCAGCCGCCCGAGCTGGAGACCCGGATCGCGATCCTGCGCAAGAAAGCCGTCCAGGAGCAGCTCAACGCCCCGCCGGAGGTGCTGGAGTTCATCGCCTCGCGGATCTCGCGCAACATCCGCGAGCTGGAGGGGGCGCTGATCCGGGTGACGGCCTTCGCCAGCCTGAACCGGCAGCCGGTGGACCTGGGCCTCGCCGAGGACGTCCTGAAGAACCTGATCCCGGGCGGCGAGGACTCGGCCCCCGAGATCACGGCCTCGGACATCATGGCCGCCACCGCCGACTACTTCGGGCTGACCGTGGACGACCTGTGCGGCTCCTCGCGCAGCCGGGTGCTCGTCACGGCCCGGCAGATCGCCATGTACCTCTGCCGGGAGCTGACGGACCTCTCCCTGCCCAAGATCGGGGCGCAGTTCGGCGGCCGCGACCACACCACCGTCATGCACGCGGACCGCAAGATCCGCGCCCTGATGGCCGAACGCAGGTCCATCTACAACCAGGTCACGGAGCTGACGAACCGCATCAAGAACGCCTGATTCCGGGCCTCTGGCCCGCCAGCGAGCACCCTCGAAGGGCGCTTCCGGACCACACCGGGGGCGCCCTTCTTCGTGCGTGCGCCCCCAAGTTGTTCGAATACGCCCCCGGCGGGCCAACTCATCCACAGATCGGGGGACTTTCGGTCGTCCACAGCCTGGGGACCGCTCCCGTCGCCCACAATCTGTCCACAGGGGCGCCGCCTGAGCGATCATCAGCCCAGGTCATGACCCTGTGGAATTGTGCGCAATCGTTGTCCACAGGCTGTGGACAACTTTTTGTCCACAGGTTCATCCACGGCTCTGTCCACCGGCAACCCACAGGTTTGAACCGGCCGTGCACAGGATCGGGGAGCTTCTCCACACCGTTGTCCACTGTTCGGCAACAAGAGGGGCCTTCTCACCGGCCCGAGTGAAAGCCGTCACACCGATGTAGACGTTTGGGTTGTGGAGTACCGGGGGAAACCTGGGGACGCACCTGTGGAGTAACAGGGCCCTCCTGGGGACGGCCTGTGCAGAAGTTTTTGTTCTCCACAGACACCAGGGGTTTTCCACCGGCTCCGCCCACAGGGTCGGTGGACAAAAAAGGGGTGCTGACCTGCGGAAAGGGAGTTATCCACCGTATCCACAGCCCCTACTACTACCCCCATAGACAGTTAGGCCTGGTCTGGTTTTCAAGCAGGGCCTGTGCACAACTCGTCGAGAGCGGCTTCCCGACACCTCCCACCCGACTTGACCGCCAGCAGCGACGCCTGTCGGCGCCGTACGTCAGACTGGTCTTCGGCATCGGGGCCAGAGAGCCTCCAGCCGACGACGAAGGCCAGCAATCAGCAGGAGGCGGTTTCCGGTGAAGATCCGGGTGGAGCGCGACGTACTCGCGGAGGCGGTGGCTTGGGCCGCCCGTAGCCTCCCGGCCCGGCCGCCGGTGCCCGTTCTCGCGGGCCTTCTGCTGAAGGCCGAGGAAGGCTCCCTGAGCCTCTCCGGCTTCGACTACGAGGTCTCGGCCCGCGTCTCGGTCGAGGCGGACGTCGAGGAGGACGGCACCGTCCTCGTCTCCGGCCGGCTGCTCGCCGACATCTGCCGCGCCCTCCCCAACCGGCCCGTGGAGATTTCCACAGACGGTGTACGGGCGACCGTGGTCTGCGGCTCCTCGCGATTCACACTCCACACCCTGCCTGTGGAGGAATACCCGGCGCTGCCGCAGATGCCGACCGCGACCGGCACCGTTCCCGGTGACGTCTTCGCCTCCGCCGCCGCGCAGGTGGCCATCGCCGCCGGCCGTGACGACACGCTGCCGGTGCTGACCGGTGTGCGCATCGAGATCGAGGGCGAGCGCGTCACCCTGGCCTCCACCGACCGCTACCGCTTCGCGGTCCGCGAGTTCCTGTGGAAGCCCGAGGACCCGGAGGCCTCGGCCGTGGCCCTGGTGCCCGCCAAGACGCTCCTGGACACCGCCAAGTCGCTGACCAGCGGCGACACGGTCACCCTGGCGCTCTCCGGCTCCGGCAAGGGCGAGGGCCTGATCGGCTTCGAGGGCGCGGGCCGCCGCACCACCACCCGGCTGCTCGAAGGCGACCTGCCGAAGTACCGCACGCTCTTCCCGACCGAGTTCAACTCCGTCGCCGTGATCGAGACCGCGCCGTTCGTCGAGGCCGTCAAGCGCGTGGCCCTGGTCGCCGAGCGCAACACCCCGGTCCGCCTGAGCTTCGAGCAGGGCGTGCTGATCCTGGAAGCCGGTTCCAGCGACGATGCACAGGCTGTGGAGCGCGTCGACGCCAAGCTGGAGGGCGACGACATCTCGATCGCCTTCAACCCGACCTTCCTGCTGGACGGCCTGAGCGCGATCGACTCGCCCGCCGCCCAGCTCAGCTTCACCACCTCGACCAAGCCCGCGCTGCTGAGCGGCCGCCCGGCCGTCGACGCCGAGGCGGACGAGGCGTACAAGTACCTGATCATGCCGGTGCGCCTCTCCGGCTGACCCGGAGCCGTCCGCACCCAGCAGGCCGCCCAGGCCCGGACCCGCCGCCCGCGGATCCGGGCCTGCCGCCTTCCCGGGGCGCCAGCTGGGCCGGCCCGCGCGGCCCGGCGTAGGCTCGGACGCGGGGAAATCCCGGGAAAAATCGCCTCGACGCTTAAGGAACCACCTGATGGAGCTCGGTCTCGTCGGTCTCGGCAAGATGGGCGGCAACATGCGCGAGCGCATCCGCCGCGCAGGCCACACCGTCATCGGATTCGACCGCAACCCGGACCTCGCCGATGTCCACAGCCTGTCCGAACTTGTGGACAGCCTGCAGGCCCCCCGCGTGGTGTGGGTGATGGTCCCGGCCGGTGAGGCCACCCAGTCCACCGTCGACGAACTCGGCGAGCTGCTCTCGCCCGGCGACATCGTGGTCGACGGCGGAAACTCGCGCTGGACGGACGACGAGAAGCACGGCGCCGAGCTGGCCGCCAAGGGCATCGGCTTCGTGGACTGCGGCGTCTCCGGTGGCGTCTGGGGCCTGGAGAACGGCTACGCCCTGATGTACGGCGGTGCGGCGGAGCACGTGGCCGCCGTCCAGCCCGTCTTCGACGCCCTCAAGCCCGAGGGTGATTTCGGCGCCGTACACGCCGGGAAGATCGGTGCGGGCCACTTCGCGAAGATGGTCCACAACGGCATCGAGTACGCCATGATGCAGGCCTACGCCGAGGGCTGGGAGCTCCTGGAGAAGGTCGACTCGGTCACCGACGTGCGCGAGGTCTTCCGGTCCTGGCAGGAGGGCACGGTCATCCGTTCCTGGCTGCTGGACCTGGCGGTGAACGCGCTGGACGACGACGAGCACCTCGAGGGGCTCAAGGGCTACGCGCAGGACTCCGGCGAGGGCCGTTGGACGGTCGAGGCCGCGATCGACAACGCGGTGCCGCTGCCGGCGATCACCGCGTCGCTCTTCGCGCGCTTCGCCTCGCGCCAGGACGACTCCCCGCAGATGAAGATGATCGCCGCGCTGCGCAACCAGTTCGGCGGCCACGCGGTCGAGAAGAAGTAGCCGCGAGCGCCACATCAGTACCGGAAGTACCAGCAACACCTGAAGTACCAGCAGTACCAGCAGTACCAAGGAGTTAGGGCCGGGGGAGGTCGGCGCCGTCATGCACGTATCGCATCTGTCGTTGGCCGACTTCCGCTCGTACGCCCGGGTCGAGGTTCCGCTCGACCCGGGCGTCACCGCCTTCGTGGGCCCCAACGGCCAGGGGAAGACCAATCTGGTCGAGGCCATCGGCTACCTCGCGACCCTGGGCAGCCACCGCGTCTCCGCGGACGCCCCGCTCGTGCGGATGGGCGCCGAGCGCGCCGTCATCCGCGCGGCCGTGACCCAGGGCGAGCGCCAGCAGCTCGTCGAGCTGGAGCTGAACCCGGGCCGCGCGAACCGGGCCCGGATCAACAGGTCCTCGCAGGTCCGACCGCGGGACGTGCTGGGGATCGTACGGACGGTGCTCTTCGCTCCGGAGGACCTGGCCCTGGTCAAGGGGGACCCGGGGGAGCGCCGCAGGTTCCTGGACGAGCTGGTCACCGCGCGCTCGCCGCGGATGGCCGGGGTCCGCTCCGACTACGACCGGGTGCTCAAGCAGCGCAACACCCTGCTGAAGTCGGCCGCCATGGCCCGCCGCCACGGCGGCCGCTCCATGGACCTCTCCACCCTGGACGTGTGGGACCAGCACCTGGCCCGCACCGGCGCCGAGCTGCTGGCCCAGCGCCTCGACCTGATCGCGACCCTGCTGCCGCTGGCGGACAAGGCGTACGAGCAGCTCGCGCCCGGCGGCGGCCCGCTCGGGCTCGTCTACCGGCCGACCTCGCTGGCCGGAGCGGCGGGCGAAGCGGTGGACTCCGGCGCCGCGCGGACCCGCGAAGCGCTGTACGAGGTGCTCATGGGCGCCCTCGCCCAGGCCCGCAAGCAGGAGATCGAGCGCGGGGTGACCCTGGTCGGACCGCACCGCGACGACGCGCTGCTGCGCCTCGGGGAGCTGCCCGCGAAGGGGTACGCGAGCCACGGCGAGTCCTGGTCGTACGCGCTGGCGCTGCGCCTGGCCTCCTACGAGCTGCTGCGCTCCGAGGGCAGCGAGCCCGTGCTCATCCTGGACGACGTGTTCGCGGAGCTGGACGCGCGGCGCCGGGAGCGGCTGGCGGAGCTGGTGGCCGGCGGTGAGCAGGTGCTGGTGACGGCCGCCGTGGACGACGACGTCCCGGGGGTGCTGGCGGGGGCTCGGTTCGGGGTGTCCGGCGGTGAGGTGACGCGGTGGTGAGCGAGGACGGGAACGCTTCCGGGGCGCAGGGGCCGGCGCGCAAGGCGCCCGAGCCCTCGGGCGTCGACCTGGCCCGCCAGGCCCTGGCGGCGGCGCGGGAGCAGGCGCGGGCGCGCGGGCTGGCGGCCGGCGGCAAGAAGTCCCGGCACGGTCAGCCGGGCCTGCGCTCGGGCGCGCGGGCGGACGGCCGGGACCCGATGCCGCTGATGGCGGCGCTGGACCGGTTGCGCACGGAGCGCGGCTGGGAGATGCCGATGGCGGTCGCGGGCGTGATGGAGCGCTGGGCGCAGATCGTCGGCCCGGAAGTGGCGGCGCACTGTGAACCGGAGCGCTACGAGGACCGTGAACTGGTAGTGCGCTGTGATTCCTCGGCCTGGGCGGCCCAGCTCAAGCTGCTCGCCCCGCAGCTGGTGGCCCGGCTCAACGAGGACCTCGGGCAGGGCACGGTGCGGCTGATCAAGGTGCAGGGACCGGGCGGGCGCCGCCCGCGGTACGGGCCGCTGCGGGCCCCGGGGACGATGGGTCCGGGGGACACGTACGGCTGAGCCGGGAGCGTCCGGAGGCGTGTGGGCAAGCCGCCCCGCGCGGACGTGCCAGTGGTCTCGCTCACGGTGGTGGGAGGTTGACAGCCCGAAGCGCTGGATGCCCGTGTGAGCCTCTTTGAGCCCCTGCCCGGATATGGGGAGTCGGAGAGTGCGGGTTGAGGGCGGCACATGCGGACTCAGGTACTGGCAAACCCCCATTCATGTCCGTGGTACCGGTAGACTGACGGGAATCCCGCCGCCTTGCGGGATCCAGTCGACAAAAGCTGACAACGCAGATTGACGCAGCCGCTCCTGCTCGCATGCCTGCTGGCCCGGAGTACGGCCTGTGCTGTGCCAGAAAGGGCGCTTCGTGGCCGATTCCGGCAACCCCAACGACAACCAGTCCACCGCCGGCGAGAACGCTGACCCCGTTGAGTACACCGGCAGCCAGATCCAGGTCCTCGAGGGCCTGGACGCCGTGCGCAAGCGCCCCGGCATGTACATCGGCTCGACCGGCGAGCGCGGCCTGCACCACCTGGTGTACGAGGTCGTCGACAACTCGGTCGACGAGGCCCTGGCCGGGCACGCGGACACCATTGACGTGACGATCCTGGCCGACGGCGGCGTCCGCGTCGTCGACAACGGTCGAGGCATCCCCGTCGACATCGTCCCCTCCGAGGGCAAGCCCGCCGTCGAGGTCGTGCTGACCGTCCTGCACGCGGGCGGCAAGTTCGGCGGCGGCGGCTACGCCGTCTCCGGCGGTCTGCACGGTGTCGGTGTCTCGGTCGTCAACGCGCTGTCGACGCGGGTAGCGGTCGAGGTGCGGCGCGACGGCTTCCGTTGGACCCAGGACTACAAGCTGGGCGCGCCGACGGCCGCGCTGGCGAAGAACGAGGAGACGGCCGAGACCGGCACGTCCGTGACGTTCTGGGCCGACGGCGACATCTTCGAGACGACCGAGTACTCCTTCGAGACGCTCTCGCGCCGCTTCCAGGAGATGGCCTTCCTCAACAAGGGCCTGACCCTGACGCTGACGGACGAGCGCGAGTCGGCGAAGGCGACGATGGGCGCGGACTCGGCCGAGGAGGCCGACGACGACCAGGCGCGCACGGTGAAGTACTACTACGAGGGCGGCATCGTCGACTTCGTGAAGTACCTCAACTCGCGCAAGGGCGAGCTGATCCACCCGACCGTCATCGACGTCGAGGCCGAGGACAAGGAGCGCATGCTCTCGGTCGAGATCGCGATGCAGTGGAACTCGCAGTACACGGAGGGGGTCTACTCCTTCGCGAACACGATCCACACGCACGAGGGCGGTACGCACGAGGAGGGCTTCCGCGCGGCGATGACGGGTCTCGTCAACCGCTACGCGCGCGAGAAGAAGTTCCTGCGGGAGAAGGACGACAACCTGGCGGGCGAGGACATCCGCGAGGGTCTGACGGCGATCATCTCGGTGAAGCTGGGCGAGCCGCAGTTCGAGGGTCAGACGAAGACGAAGCTGGGCAACACGGAGGCGAAGACCTTCGTGCAGAAGGTCGTCCACGAGCACCTGAACGACTGGTTCGACCGGAACCCGAACGAGGCCGCGGACATCATCCGCAAGGCGATCCAGGCCGCCACGGCGCGCGTCGCGGCCCGCAAGGCCCGTGACCTGACGCGCCGCAAGGGGCTGTTGGAGTCGGCGTCGCTGCCGGGCAAGCTGTCGGACTGCCAGTCCAACGACCCGGCGAAGTGCGAGATCTTCATCGTCGAGGGCGACTCGGCCGGTGGCAGTGCGAAGTCGGGCCGCAATCCGATGTACCAGGCGATCCTGCCGATCCGCGGCAAGATCCTGAACGTCGAGAAGGCGCGGATCGACAAGATCCTGCAGAACACCGAGGTCCAGGCGCTGATCAGTGCCTTCGGTACCGGTGTGCACGAGGACTTCGACATCGAGAAGCTCCGCTATCACAAGATCATCTTGATGGCGGACGCCGACGTCGACGGCCAGCACATCAACACCCTGCTGCTGACCTTCCTCTTCCGCTTCATGCGGCCGCTGGTCGAGGCCGGACACGTCTACCTCTCCCGCCCCCCGCTGTACAAGATCAAGTGGGGCCGCGACGACTTCGAGTACGCCTACTCGGACCGCGAGCGCGACGCCCTGGTCGAGCTCGGCAAGAGCAACGGCAAGCGGATCAAGGAAGACTCGATCCAGCGCTTCAAGGGTCTCGGTGAGATGAACGCCGAGGAGCTGCGCGTCACCACGATGGACGTGGACCACCGCGTCCTCGGCCAGGTCACGCTGGACGACGCGGCGCAGGCCGACGACCTGTTCTCGGTGCTCATGGGCGAGGACGTCGAAGCCCGACGCTCCTTCATCCAGCGCAACGCCAAGGACGTTCGGTTCCTCGACATCTGAGTCGGCTCAGCTGACTGCCTGAAAGGATCTTTGACCAGCAATGGCCGACGAAACCACCCCCACCGCGGAGAACCCCGCGGAGGAGCAGCCCGTCATGCGCATCGAGCCCGTCGGGCTCGAGACCGAGATGCAGCGCTCCTACCTCGACTACGCGATGTCCGTCATCGTCTCGCGCGCCCTGCCCGACGTCCGGGACGGCCTCAAGCCGGTCCACCGGCGCGTGCTGTACGCGATGTACGACGGCGGCTACCGGCCCGAGAAGGGCTTCTACAAGTGCGCCCGCGTCGTCGGTGACGTCATGGGCACCTACCACCCGCACGGCGACAGCTCGATCTACGACGCCCTGGTCCGGCTGGCCCAGCCGTGGTCGCTGCGCATGCCGCTGGTGGACTCCAACGGCAACTTCGGCTCGCCGGGCAACGACCCGGCCGCCGCGATGCGCTACACCGAGTGCAAGCTCATGCCGCTGGCCATGGAGATGCTCCGGGACATCGACGAGGAGACCGTCGACTTCACGGACAACTACGACGGCCGCAACCAGGAGCCGACGGTCCTGCCGGCGCGCTTCCCGAACCTGCTGATCAACGGCTCCGCGGGCATCGCGGTCGGCATGGCGACCAACATCCCGCCGCACAACCTGCGCGAGGTCGCGGCCGGCGCCCAGTGGGCGCTGGAGCACCCGGAGGCCTCGCACGAGGAGCTCCAGGACGCGCTCATCGAGCGGATCAAGGGCCCGGACTTCCCCTCCGGCGCGCTCGTCGTGGGCCGCAAGGGCATCGAGGAGGCGTACCGCACCGGTCGCGGCTCCATCACGATGCGCGCGGTCGTCGAGGTCGAGGAGATCCAGAACCGCCAGTGCCTGGTGGTCACGGAGCTTCCGTACCAGACCAACCCGGACAACCTGGCGCAGAAGATCGCCGACCTGGTCAAGGACGGCAAGGTCGGCGGCATCGCCGACGTCCGTGACGAGACCTCGTCGCGCACCGGTCAGCGCCTGGTGATCGTGCTCAAGCGCGACGCGGTCGCCAAGGTGGTGCTGAACAACCTCTACAAGCACACCGACCTGCAGACGAACTTCGGCGCGAACATGCTGGCGCTGGTGGACGGCGTGCCGCGCACGCTGTCGATCGACGCCTTCATCCGCCACTGGGTGACGCACCAGATCGAGGTCATCGTCCGGCGCACGCGCTTCCGCCTGCGCAAGGCGGAGGAGCGCGCCCACATCCTGCGCGGTCTGCTCAAGGCGCTGGACGCGATCGACGAGGTCATCGCGCTGATCCGGCGCAGCAACACGGTCGAGATCGCGCGCGAGGGCCTGATGGGCCTGCTGTCGATCGACGAGATCCAGGCCAACGCGATCCTGGAGATGCAGCTCCGCCGCCTCGCGGCCCTGGAGCGGCAGAAGATCGTCGCCGAGCACGACGAGCTCCAGGCCAAGATCAACGAGTACAACGCGATCCTGGCCTCCGAGGAGCGCCAGCGGCAGATCGTCAGCGAGGAGCTGGCCGCGATCGTCGAGAAGTTCGGCGACGACCGGCGTTCCAAGCTGGTGCCCTTCGACGGCGACATGTCCATGGAGGACCTGATCGCCGAAGAGGACATCGTGGTCACGATCACGCACGGCGGTTACGTCAAGCGGACCAAGACCGAGGACTACCGCTCGCAGAAGCGCGGCGGCAAGGGCGTGCGCGGGACGAAGCTGAAGCAGGACGACCTGGTCGACCACTTCTTCGTCTCCACCACGCACCACTGGCTGCTGTTCTTCACGAACAAGGGCCGGGTCTACCGCGCGAAGGCGTACGAGCTCCCGGACGCCGGCCGCGACGCCCGCGGTCAGCACGTGGCGAACCTGCTGGCCTTCCAGCCGGACGAGCAGATCGCGCAGATCCTCGCGATCCGCGACTACGAGGCCGCCCCGTACCTGATCCTGGCCACCAAGGCCGGTCTGGTGAAGAAGACGGCGCTCAAGGACTACGACTCCCCCCGTTCGGGTGGTGTCATCGCCATCAACCTCCGGGAGACGGGCGACGGCAACGACGACGAGCTGATCGGCGCCGAGCTGGTCTCGGCCGACGACGACCTGCTGCTCATCAGCAAGAAGGCGCAGTCGATCCGCTTCACCGCCACCGACGACTCGCTGCGCCCGATGGGCCGCGCGACCTCGGGCGTGAAGGGCATGAGTTTCCGCGAAGGTGACGAACTGCTCTCCATGAGCGTGGTCCGGCCCGGTACGTTCGTCTTCACCGCGACCGACGGCGGATACGCCAAGCGGACGCCCGTGGACGAATACCGCGTCCAGGGACGTGGCGGTCTGGGCATCAAGGCTGCCAAGATCGTGGAAGACCGCGGTTCGCTCGTAGGGGCGCTCGTGGTCGACGACACCGACGAGATCCTCGCCATCACCCTCAGCGGTGGTGTGATCCGTACGCGCGTCAACGAAGTCAGGGAGACCGGCCGTGACACGATGGGCGTCCAGCTGATCAACCTGGGCAAGCGCGATGCCGTGGTCGGCATCGCTCGTAACGCCGAGGCGGGCCAGGAGGCTGACGAGGTCGACGAGACCGAGGACGCCGAGGGACAGGCCACCGAGGCCGCCGAAGGCACGCAGCCTTCGGCTGGGGAGCACGAGGAGTAAGCGTGAGTGGAGCCACGGGCGCCGGACCGGCCAAGACTGGAGCGAATGGTGCCCGTGGCCCCGCCGCGGACTCCCAGGGGGGAACCGTGACGGACACCCGAGGACCGAAGCCCCAGACCGGTGCGGCGGGCGGCCCCGACCGTCCCGCACAGCCGCAGAAGTCGTCCCAGGCTCCCTCGGCGCCTTCGGGCCCGGGGGCGCCCAGGGCCGCCGGCGGCGGCGCGGCGCAGCGGGGGCCGCAGACGGGCGTGCGTACGGCGCCCAGGACGCGCAAGGCACGACTGCGGGTGGCCAAGGCCGACCCGTGGTCGGTGATGAAGGTCAGCTTCCTGCTGTCGATCGCGCTGGGCATCTGCACGATCGTGGCGTCGGTGGTGCTGTGGATGGTCATGGACGCCATGGGCGTCTTCTCGACCGTCGGCGGGACCATCAGCGAGGCCACCGGCTCCAACGAGAGCAACGGCTTCGACCTCCAGTCGTTCCTGTCGCTGCCGCGCGTGCTGATCTTCACGTCGGTGATCGCGGTCATCGACGTGGTGCTCGCGACGGCGCTGGCCACGCTGGGGGCCTTCATCTACAACCTCTCCGCGGGCTTCGTGGGCGGCATCGAGCTCACCCTCGCCGAGGACGAGTGAGCTACGAATGACCTGCGCGGACGCCCTCCGGCAGCGGATTTTGGACTGACCCGGTCTGTGCGCTAATCTTCATCAAGTCAGCGCACAGCGCCGAGGGGCTATAGCTCAGTTGGTTAGAGCGCATCCCTGATAAGGATGAGGCCACAGGTTCAAATCCTGTTAGCCCCACAGTACGGATTCGGTCCGGCGGAGATTCTCCGCCGGACCGTTCTCGTTCCGGGCCTGCGCCCGCGCGGGGCAGGGGCGTTGGGCCGTCGGGGGGCTTCCCAGATAACCGATCGGTATCGGTCGGTGTGTATAGTCGGGCGGCAGTAGTCCCCAACGTCAACGAAGGACGAGGTCGCGCGGTGAAGAAGCTTCTCCTGGTCGCACTGGCCGCCATCGGCGGGCTCCTCGTGTACCGCCAGATCCAGGCGGACCGCGCCGAGCAGGACCTGTGGACGGAGGCAACTGACTCCGTGCCCTCTGGTTCCGGTGTGTGAGACCGAAGATTGAGCTCAGGAAGCCCCGACTGCCGCTGCGGTCGGGGCTTCGTGCTGTTCTGACCCAGTTTATTGCATTATGCAAAGATTTTGATTGCGCTGGCAAACTCGGGGCGGGGTGGGCGTGATGGTGCGGGTGCTCTCGGCTGTGCTGCTGGCGGGAACCGCCCTGGTGGGGGCGGTCGGTGCGGCCCGCCCGGCCCCGGATCCCGCGGCCCCGCCGCCCTACCGGCCGGCTTCCGGTGCGAAGGCGGTCAGCGGCGCGGGGACCACCGCGGACGCTCCGGCGCTGGTGGCGGGGGCGACGTACGAGGACACCGTGGCCCCCGGCGAGCGCTACTACCGGGTGGTGCTGGACGCGCGCTCCAGCGTCTACGTCTCGGCCGTCGTACGGCCCGCCGCCGGTGCGAGGGTCGGGTACGCGGACGGGATCGAGGTGAGCCTCATGACCACGGCGGGGCGGGCCTGTCCGGGCAACCCCGGCCGGGCGTCCTTCGCGTCCGACCCGGTGCCCCTCGCGGCCGTCGGCGCGCGGCTGTTGGCCGAGGACGCCGAGTGCCAGGCGGCCGGCGTGTACTTCGTCAAGCTCGTCCGCAATGCCGGCAAGGACGGCGACCGGGCGCCCTGGCCGGTGGAACTCCAGGTCATGCGCGAACCCGCCCTCGTCCCCGGCGGGGCGCCCACCGCCGCTCCCTCGGCCTGGCCCTCGACCCCGCCCGCGCCGCCCGGCACCACGCCCGTGGTCCGGGCGGGCGGCAGCGGCTTCAACGACGCGCGGGCGCTCGGCGCGGGCGTCTGGCGCGACGACCTGCGGCCCGGTCAGACCCGTTGGTACCGGGTGCCGTTGGACTGGGGACAACAGCTCGCGGTGGGCGCGGAGCTGGCGGGCGCCCGGATGACGAAGGAGTACGGCACGGCGTACGAGGGGCTCACCGTCAGCCTCTACAGCCCCTACCGGAGCCTGGTCGGCTCCAAGGGCACCCCGTACGACGGCAAGCAGGCCGCGGCCGGGCTCGGGCCGACGCCGCCGGTGGCCTACGAGAACCGGCTGTCCGACGACCGGGGGGTGCGGCCGGTCCGGGTGGCGGGCTGGTACTACCTGGCCGTGACGATGGGCGGGAAGGTCGGCGAGTTCACCGAGGACGCGATCCCGGTGCCGCTGACCCTGCGGCTCACCGTGGGGGGCCGGGTCGCGGCCGCGCCGGCCTACGTCGAGGACCCGGCGGAGGCCGGCTTCGCAGTGGGCGCGCGGGACCGTACGGCGGTGCGGGACGGGCTGACGGCGCCGGAGGCGCTGGCCGCGGCCGGGACCCGCCGGGCGATGCGGACCGTGGCCGCGGGCGGCTTCGGGGCGGGGGCGCTGCTGCTGACCGTGCTGGGCGGATGGGTGCTGCTGGCGCGGCGCGCGCGGCGAGGGTTGTGAGGGTGCGCGCGCGGCCCTGGTCCCGGCCGCGTCGTTCAGAGCTGGGTCAGGGCCCAGATGCCCACGGCGAAGCACACCAGGGCGGCCACGAGCAGGGCGGCGGTGGCCTTCGGGCCGGGCGGGGGCGGGAAGCCGCTTGGGGCGGGGGGTGCGGCGGGCGCGGCCGTCGGGGGCGGCAGGTGGAAGCTGCCGGTCGGTGACGGTGACGGTGACGGCGCGGGCGTTGGTGTGGGTACGGGTGTGGGCGGCGGGCTCGGGTCGTACGCCGTCGGCGCGGGCGGGAGCACTCCGGCGGTGGGGGCGTCCTGCGTGGCCGGGGACGAGGACCGGGACGGGGACACACCACTGCCCGGCGGGACTTGGGGGCCCTCGGGGCCGAAACCGGCGGGAAGCGGGCCCAGTTGGTCGAACACCTCGACCGATTCCGCGTCCGGCGCGGGCGGGGGCAGCAACTCGGAGGCCCCGGCGAGGGCCTTGCGGGCGCCTGTGGCCGTGCGGAAACGGTTCTCGGGGTCCGGCTGCAGGAGGGTGGCGATGACGTCCCACAGGGCCGCCGGGACCCCTTCCGGGGCGTCCGGGGTGCCGTGGGCGAGGAAGTGTTCGACGAGGGACCGTGCGTCGGGCTTGCGGCCCAGCAGGAGGTAGAGGGCGACCAGTCCGACGGCGAACAGGTCGGCGGAGAAGTCGGGTTCGGCGCCGAGCAGCTGCTCGGGTGCGAAGTAGCCGGGCGTGCCCAGCACGTGGTCCGTCGCCGTCAGGCGGGGCTCGCCCTTGCGCAGGGAGATGCCGAAGTCGGACAGCCGCAGGTGCGGCCGTCCGGTTCCGGTGGCTTCCATCAGGATGTTGGCCGGTTTGATGTCGCGGTGGACGACGCCCTCGGCGTGCACCGCGGCCAGACCCGACAGGAGCTGGTCGAGCAGGGTGCACGCGAAGCGGGGCGGCAGGGGCCCGTAGTCGCCCATGACGTGGCCGAGGGATCCGCCGTTGACGAGGTCCATGGTGAACAGGACCTTGTCGTCGTCGGCCGCCCAGCTGGCCGGGGCCAGCACGTGCGGGTGATCGATGCGGAGGGCCTGCTCGCGCACGAAGCGGAGCAGGGTGTGGGCATCGCTCTGCCGCAGGACCTTGGCGGCGACGTAGCGGCGGCGCCTGTGGTCCCAGGCGCGCCACACGGCGCCGACTCCTCCACGACCGATCGGGTCGATCAGCTCGTACCGACCGGCGAAGACCTCACCCATCGCTGCGCCCGTCCCCCCGCTCTGCGTCCCCCGTCGGCCCGTCCGTACCGCGTCAGTACGGACGTCGTACCGCATCGATCAGTAGCCCGGAGGCTCGCATCAGTTCTGGTGTGCCTCGTAGTGCGCGACGGCGTCGGCCGTGCGCCCGGCGCCGTACACCCGGAGGAACTCCGCCAGTTCCGGGTGGCTGGCGGTGAGGGAGTCCGCCGCGTCGATGATGTCGCCGGCCGCGGAGACCGAGCGCAGCAGCGACTGGATCTCGCGGACCACCCGCTTGACGGTCGGGGCTCCCGAACTGGCCGTGGTCTGAACGCTGTTGCTGAGGACCGAGCCTCCCTGGGTCTTCTTGATCTCGTCCATCCGGTCGGTGGCCTCTGCCGCGCTGACGCTGCCGTCGGCCACCTGGCCGGCGAGATCCTGGAGGGCCTGTACGCGCTGCACCACGGCCGGGTTCCCGATCTTGGCGCGCTGACCGCTCATCAGCTGGGACAGCATGGGCGCCGACAGTCCGAGGACGGCAGCGAGGCGGGCCTGGTTCAAGCCGAGGTCATCTATGAGCCGGCGGAAGAGCGCGCCGAGCGGCTCTCCGTACCAACTGCGCTGGAGTTCCCTGGCTCTGGCGGTTGCCTCTTGCTGTACTGCGTCCACTCTTACTACTCCCCTTCGCTGGTGCGAACCTCGCGAGCATCTTACGGAGAGTGGTCGCGGGACGGGAGTCCCTATCATTTTGCGGGATCTGGCAGTACACCCGGTACTCTGTTCTGCGGAACGGCTGCTCCTTCCCAGGGGACAGGCACGTCCGTTTTCGGGGCCTTAGCTCAGCTGGTAGAGCGCTGCCTTTGCAAGGCAGATGTCAGGAGTTCGAATCTCCTAGGCTCCACTTCTGAAAGACCCCTCTGACCTGCGTAAACGCGGTCAGAGGGGTCTTTTTTGGCTCCGTGCGCGGTCGGTCAGGCCGGGGGCAGGTAGCGGGAGAGTTGGGTGGAGGCGGCGCCGCCCCAGTGGAACATCTCCCAGGCGAAGGCCACGATGCCCGCCTGTAACCGGGACTCGACGTCGAGTTTGGCCATGATCTGCGCGACGTGCGCCTTGGCCGTCCGCTCGGTGATGGCGAGCCGGGTCGAGATGGTCCGGTTCGACGCGCCCTTCGCCAGCAGGTGGAAGACGTCCAGTTCGCGTTCGGAGAGCAGCGGGACCCGACGCATGACCGTGTCCCAGGCGTGGTCGCGGGTGAGGACCGGGCGGTCCGGTGGAGCGAGGACCTGTCGTGAGGACGGTCCGAAGGTGTCGGTGGACGTGTAGGTGTCGGTGCGGCTCATCGCGCTCGGGTGCTCCTGGTTCAAGTGCAGGGGTGGTGCGAGGCCACGGCCGCACGGTCGGCCAGATGCGGCTTGGCGGAACACGGAAGAAAGTCTTTCAGGTTACCCACGGCAACCGACAGGATTTCTTTCAGCCGGTCTTGCGGCGAGATTTGGCCGACTGTAAGTGCGTCGGTAATGCGAAATGCCGGGTGCGTTTATCGGAACCGTGCGGGAGGTCGTTCCGGTGGGTCGCCAGGGCGGTGGAGCGCTGGTACGGCGGGGTGAGGGGCGGTCGCAGTCGTTCCGCTCAGCCCTGCCGGTGGTTGCGCTTTAAAGTTTTTGATGCGGTCCGCGGGGAAGCGTAGGGCTGGCCGGGAAAGACGGGCAATACGTGATCCAGCATGTGAGATGAGCGGCCTGAATTCGACCCAGAACTCTGCCGATAACCGTTTTTCGCGTCAAGAATTCGGTACGAAACATTCCGGCCCGGGGGCCGGGGATGGGGGCCGGGTCGGGGGCCGCGGACCGCGTGGTCCGGGCCCCCGGGCCCGGGCGCCGTTCGCCGCGTCAGCGCACTCCGGCGAGCCGGAGCAGGGCGGCCGTGCCGGCCGCGGCGAGGACGACGAGGAGGAACGGGGCCTTGCGCCAGGCGAGTACGCCGCCCACCAGGACGCCGATCGGCCGGGCCAGGCCCGCGAAGCCGTGGCCCTCGGTCAGCGCGGCCGTGGCCGTCAGGGCCGCGAGCAGGACGACGGCGGACGCCTCCAGGAGCTTCTCCGCCCGCTCGGGGAAGGTGATCCGGGCCCGCAGGGCCGGGCCGGCGAGGCGGAGCAGGAAGGTGCCGCCCGCGAGGGCCAGCATCGCGACGAGGGTCGGAACGGCGTTCTTCATCGGTCGGCTCCTTCCGTCGCCGGGGCGGCGGTGAACAGGGGCAGGGCGGCCAGCGCCACCAGGACCGGCAGCCCGGCCGGGAGGAAGGCGGTGGAGCCCAGCGCCAAGGCCACTCCGACCAGGCAGGTACGGCGCAACTCGCGCTCCCTCAGGGCGGGCAGGATCAGCGCCAGGATCACCGCGGGGAACATGGCGTCGAGCCCGAGGGCGTCGGTGTCGTGCACGACGCTGCCCAGCAGGGCGCCGAGCGCGGCTCCGGTGGGCCAGCAGAGCAGGATGCCGAGGCCGCAGGCCCAGTACGCGGCCCGCTTGCGGGGGAGCCCCTCCTGGGCGATGGCGAAGACGACCGTCTCGTCGTTCATCAGGTGCGTGCCGAGGAGCCCCTTCCAGCCGCGGCCGAGCACGTCGGGGACGGCCAGGCCGAACGGCACGTGCCGGGCGTTGACCAGGAGCCCCGCCAGCAGGGCGGCGACCGGGCTGCCGCCGGCGGCGATGATCCCCACGAAGAGGAACTCGGAGGAGGCGGCGAGGACGAGGGCGCCCATGAGGACCGGGAACCACCAGGCGAAGCCCGAGGTGACCGCGATGGCGCCGTAGGACAGGCCGATGACCCCCACCGCGAGGCAGACCAGTGCGATGTCACGCCATTGGGCGCGGTCGAGGGTTTTCCATAACGAACGCATGGCGTTTATGGTGAACGGTAGGAACCTGTTCGTCAAGGCGAACGAATGACCATTGGAGCGAACATCTCGTGTCCGAAGCCGACCTTCCGCTCAAGCCGCCGCTCGAAGTGATCGCCGCCTCCCTGCGCGCGGAGCGCGTCCGGGCCGGGCTCTCCCTCACCGAGGTGGCGCGCCGGGCCGGACTGGCCAAGTCCACGCTCTCCCAGCTCGAATCGGGCGCGGGGAACCCCAGCCTGGAGACCCTCTGGGCGCTCTGCGTGGTCCTGGAGATCCCGTTCTCCCGGCTGCTGGCCGCTTCCCGGCCGCGGGTCCAGGTGATCCGGGCGGGCCGGGGGCCCGCCGTGGTCTCGGCCGAGGCCGACTACCGGGCGACCCTGCTGGCAGCGTCCCCGCCCGGGGCCCGGCGGGACGTCTACAGCATCGCCGCCGAGCCGGGCCCGCAGCGGGCGTCCGCCGCGCACATGCCCGGCGTGGTGGAACACGTGGTGATCGGTACGGGCCGGGCCCTGGTCGGGACCGCCGAGGAGCCGGTGGAACTGCTGCCGGGCGACTACATCAGCTATCCGGCCGACGTGCCGCACGTCTTCCAGGCACTGGAGACCGGCACCACCGCGGTGCTGGTCTCCGAACACCTCTGAGAGCCCGGCCGGCGCCGGAGCGGGGCCGGGTCCTGCGCCCCGGGCCGCCGGCGCCGGGGCGGACACCTGCGTACGGGCGCGCGTACGGGCTCAGTGCCCCATGCCGAGGCCGCCGTCCACCGGGAGGACGGCCCCGGTGACGTACCCCGCGTCCTCGGAGGCGAGGTAGCGCACGGCCGCGGCGATCTCCTCGGGCTCCGCACTGCGCGCCAGCGGCACCTTGGCCAGGAACGCGGAGCGCTGCTTCTCGCTCAGCGCCCCGGTCATGTCGGTCTCGACGAAGCCGGGCGCCACCAGGTTGCAGGTGATCCCGCGCGAGCCCAGCTCGCGGGCGACCGAGCGGGCGAAGCCGACCAGAGCGGCCTTGGAAGCGGCGTAGTTCGCCTGTCCGGTCGCGCCGAGCAGGCCCACCACGGAGGAGATCAGCACGATCCGGCCGCGGCGGGCCTCCACCATGTCGGCGGCGGCGTGCTTGACGACCCGGAACGCCCCCAGCACGTTGGTGTCCAGGACGGCGGCGAAGTCCTCCTCGGCCATCCGCAGGACCAACTGGTCGCGGGTGATGCCCGCGTTGGCCACGAGCACCTCGACCGGGCCGTGCGCCTCCACGACCTCCTGGTAGGCCTTCTCGACCTGCGCGGAGTCGGTGACGTCGCACCGGACGGCGAGGCAGCCGAGCCGCGTCGCGGCCTCCGGCGGCTCGCCGGAGCGGTAGGTCAGGGCGACCTTGTCGCCGGCTTCGGCGAAGGCGAGGGCAACGGCGAGGCCGATGCCCCGGTTTCCTCCGGTGACCAGGACGGAACGGCTCATCGGTTCAGTGCACCTCTGCTCGGTTGGTCGTCGACGCTCGGTCGTCGACGTGCGGTCGTCCGCGGGTGGTGTGCGGGCGGGGTGATGTGCGGGGTCCGGCCCGGTCGGGCAGGCCCCGCGCGCGGATCAGGCGATCTTGTGGACCCAGCCGAAGGGGTCGGGCCGCTCGCCGGACTGGATGCCGGACAGCTCCGCCCGCAGGTGGGCGGTGACCGGGCCGGGCTCGCCGCCGCCGATCGTCCAGCCGCCGTCCTTGCCCTTGACCTCGCCGACCGACGTGATCATGGAGGAGGTGCCGCAGGAGAACACCTCGGTGAGGCGGCCCGACTCGGCGTCGGCCCGCCAGTCGTCCACGCTGATCCGCCCTTCCTCGGCCGTGTACCCCAACTCGGCGGCCAGGGCGAGGACGGAGTCCCGGGTGACCCCGGACAGCAGGGAGCCGGACAGCTCCGGGGTGACCAGCCGGTCGCCGTAGACGAAGAACATGTTGCTGGTGCCCATCTCGTCGACCCAGCGGCGCTCGGCGGAGTCCAACCAGACCACCTGGTCGCAGCCCATCTCCTGGGCCTGCGCCTGCGCGACCAGGGTGCCGGCGTAGTTGCCGCCGCACTTGGCCTCGCCGGTGCCGCCGGGGGCCGCGCGGGTGTAGTCCTCGCAGAGCCAGACGGTCAGCGGCTTGGCGCCGGCCTTGAAGTAGGCGGCGGCCGGCGAGGCGATCACCATGAAGCGGTAGGCGTTGGAGGGCCCGTAGAAACCGATCGTGCGCTGCGTGGCGATCATGAAGGGGCGCAGGTAGAGGCTGTGGCCCGGCTGCACCGGCACCCAGTCCTGGTCGGTGGTGACCAGCAGCTCCAGGGCCTCGACGAAGGTCGCCTCGGGCAGCTCCGGCATGGCCATGCGCGCGCAGGACCGGTTCAGGCGGGCGGCATTGGCGTACGGGCGGAAGGTGACCACCGATCCGTCCGGGCGCCGGTAGGCCTTGAGGCCCTCGAAGACCTCCTGGCCGTAGTGGAAGACCTGGGCGGAGGGGTCGAGCACGAGCGGTCCGTAGGGGGTGATCCGGGCGTCGTACCAGCCGCGCTCCCGGTCCCAGTCGATGCTGATCATGTGGTCGCTGAACACGTCGCCGAAGGCGGGTGCCTCCAGCACCCGGGCGCGCTCCTGCGCGGAGAGCCGCTCGGCCGGTTCGGTGGAGAAGGTGAGGGTCATCGGTACGCTCCGGGACGGTGGAAGTGGCCGGTCACAGGGGTGTGTTGGCGTGCTTGCGGGACGGCTGCTCGGAGTTCTTGGTCCGCAGCATCCGGAAGGCGCGGATGAGCGTCGCCCGGGTCCCGGCGGGGTCGATCACGTCGTCGACGAGGCCGCGTTCGGCCGCGTAGTAGGGGTGCATGAGCTCGGACCTGTAGTCCTTGACCATCGCGGCGCGCATGGCCTGCGGATCGTCCGATGCGGCGATCTGGCGGCGGAAGATGACGTTCGCGGCGCCTTCGGCGCCCATGACGGCGATCTCGTTGGTAGGCCAGGCGTAGGAGAGGTCGCAGCCGATGGAGCGGGAGTCCATGACGATGTAGGCGCCGCCGTACGCCTTGCGCAGGATCACCTGGACCCGGGGGACCGTGGCCTCGCAGTAGGCGTAGAGCAGCTTCGCGCCGTGCCGGATGACCCCGCCGTGCTCCTGTCCCACGCCGGGCAGGAAGCCCGGTACGTCGACCAGGGTCAGCAGCGGGATGTTGAAGGCGTCGCACATGCGGACGAAGCGGGCCGCCTTCTCGCTCGCGTGGATGTCCAGGACGCCGGCGAGGGCGATCGGCTGGTTGGCGACGATCCCCACGACCTGCCCACCGAGCCGGGCCAGCCCGCACAGGATGTTGGGCGCCCAGCGCTCGTGGACCTCCAGGAAGTCGCCGTGGTCGACGAGCTCCTCGATCACCGTGCGCATGTCGTACGGGAACTTGCCCTCGGCCGGTACGAGCGTCAGCAGGGCCTCGGCGCGCCGGTCGACCGGGTCGGAGGTCGGTGCGGCGGGCGGCAGTTCGTCGTTGCTGGAGGGGAGCAGCGAGATCAGGTAGCGGACCTCGGCCAGGCAGCTCGGTTCGTCGTCGTAGACGAAGTGGGCCACGCCCGACAGCTGCGCGTGCACGTCGGCGCCGCCGAGGCCGTCCTGGCTGACCTCTTCGCCGGTGACCGCCCTGACCACGTCCGGACCCGTGATGAACATCTGGGAGGTGCCCCGGACCATGAACACGAAGTCGGTCAGGGCGGGGGAGTAGGCGGCGCCGCCCGCGCACGGCCCGAGCATGACCGAGATCTGCGGGATGACGCCGGAGGCCCGCACGTTGCGCTGGAAGATCCCGCCGTACCCGGCCAGGGCCGAGACGCCTTCCTGGATGCGGGCGCCCGCGCCGTCGTTCAGCGAGACCAGCGGGGCCCCGGCGGCGACGGCCATGTCCATGATCTTGTGGATCTTGCTGGCGTGGGCCTCGCCGAGGGCGCCGCCGAAGATCCGGAAGTCGTGCGCGTAGACGAACACGGTGCGGCCCTCGACGGTGCCCCAGCCGGTGATCACGCCGTCCGTGTGCGGCTTGCGGTCCTCCATGCCGAAGCCGACCGACCGGTGCCGGCGCAGCTGCTCGACCTCGTTGAAGGAGTCGGGGTCCAGCAGCAGGTCGATCCGTTCGCGGGCGGTCAGCTTGCCCTTGGCGTGCTGCGCGGCGGTGGCCCGCTCGCCGGGGCCGCGGCGGGCCAGCTCCTTGATCGCGTACAGCTCGGCCACGCGGCCGAGGGCGTCGGGGGCCGGGGCGGTGTCCGGGGTGGTGTCCGGGGTGGTGGTGTCCGGGGTGGTCGTGGTCGGGGTGGACATCTCTATCGCTCTCCTTCCGGAGCCGGTACGGCAATTGCGGTGACGAGCAGGCCGCCGCTGATCCGCCAGCGGCCCGTCAGCTCCCGCGGCAGCGCCGGCCCGGCGCCGCCGGAGTCCGGGATCCGTACGCCGAAGGTGCCCGCCTCCGGGTCGATGCGGACCTCGGCCTCGTGGAAGCCCAGGAAGCGGCCGGTCACCGGGAACCAGGTCTTGTAGACGCTCTCCTTGGCGCTGAAGAGCAGCCGGTCCCAGTGCGCGCCGGGCCGCTCCGCGAGCAGCCTTCGCACCCGGGTCCGCTCCTCGGGCCGGGCGACGAACTCCAGCACGTCCGCGGGCAGCGGCAGATGGGGCTCCGCGTCGATGCCCAGCGCACGGATGCGCGTCCGGCGGGCGACCACGGCGGCCGTGTAGCCGGGGCAGTGCGTGATGCTGCCGACCACCTGGTCCGGCCACCGGGGCGCACCCCGGGCACCGGCCGGAATGGCGAGGGCCGGGGTGCCCAGGCGGCGCAGCGCCCGGTGGGCGCAGTACCGGCCGTTGGCGAACTCGCGGCGCCGGGCCGGGGCCCTGCTGCGCAGGGACGCGGCCTCGGCCGGGTGCGGGGTGAACCGCAGCCGGTCCTCGAAGGAATCCCAGCCCGCGACCCGTCCGGGGACGAGGTCCTGGATCACACCGCCTCCAACGGTCGGTCGGCCGCGGCGCCCGGGCGCACGGCCGGACGGCAGCGCTGGCGGTGCGCGCCCAGCCCCGACACCTCGGTCTCCACCAGATCACCGGGACGCAGGTAGGGCTGGTCGGGGCGGCCGAGCGCGACCCCGCCCGGAGTGCCGGTGAGGACCACGTCGCCGGGGTGCAGCACCATGAACTGGCTGAGGTACCAGACCAGGTGCGCGACGTCGAAGACCATGTCGGCGGTGGAGGCGTCCTGCATGACCCGCCCGTTGACCGTGCAGCGCAGCCGCAGGTCCTGCGGGTCGGGCACCTCGTCCGGAGTGACGAGATGGGGTCCCAGCGGGCTGAAGGACTCGAACGACTTGCCCTTGACCCACTGGCCGCCGCGCTCCAGCAGCCAGCGCCGCTCGGACACGTCGTTGCCGGTGGCGAAGCCCGCGATGTGGGCCGGGGCGGCCGCCCGGTCGGGCAGGTACTGGGCGCGTCGTCCGATGACGACGGCCAGTTCGACCTCCCAGTCGGTCCGTTCGCCGCCCGGGGGCAGCAGCAGGTCGTCGTGGGGGCCGACCAGGGTCATCGGCGCCTTGCTGGAGACGATCGGTTCGTCCGGCAGGGCGAGCCCGGCCTCGGCCGCGTGCGCCCGGTAGTTGAGGCCGATCGACAGCAGGTGTCCGCCCGGGCGGACGGGCGGGCCGATCCGCTCGGCCGCCGGGTCGACCTCCGCCAGCGAGCCGGCCTCCCGGGTCAGCCGGGCGGCCAGCTCGCGCAGGACGTCCGGGTCCAGGTGCTCGCCGGTCCAGTCCGCGACCCAGGGCGACAGGTCGCGCACGATGCCACCGGGACCGACCGCGCACGGCCGCTCCCCGCCCGGTGGGCCGATCCGCAACAGGCGCACGTCAGTGGGCCGGTGCGGGGGCTTCGAGGTACTTCTCGAAGAAGGCGGTCTCCGCGTCCGTGAGCCGACGGGGCCGGCCCGCCGCGTAGTCGAACGGAGCCATCGTGGTCGAGGCGGTGGCGTAGACGAGGTCGCCGTCGCGGACCGCGTAGTCGACGGTCACCGTCGCCGACTGGAGGTCCGAGACCCACATCTCTATCTCGACCGGCGCGTGGCGGTGGACCAGCTGGCGGCGGTAGCGGATCTGGTGGGAGACGACCACCGAGCCGTCCCGGAAGAAGGCGTCGCCCTCGGTCGGGGCCATCCGGAAGATGAAGTCGACCCGGGCCTCCTCCAGGTACCGCACGAAGGAGACGTTGTTGACGATCCCGTAGATGTCCATGTCCGACCAGCGGATCGGGCAGGGATAGGAGTGCCGTGCCATGGTGTTCAGCTCCCGGTGGTGATCTGGGCACCGGCCGGACCGTACGCACCGGTGCGGTGCTGGAAGGCGGCCACGTAGTCGTCCGCGGCGATGGGCGCCCGCAGCAGTTCCGGCGACAGGTTGAAGCCGCTGATGAGGGTCTCGGCGTGCGGCAGGATCAGGACGCACAGGGCGTCCAGGGCGGCGGGCAGCTCCTCGACCTGGGCGGCCGTGAGCACCCCGCGGGCCAGGTACCAGCCCGCGTCCCGCTGCACCTCGGTGAGCGCGTACAGCGAGGCGAGCAGGCCGAGCGCGGTCCGCGCCTGTTCGGTCGAGGCCCCCTCGGCGGCCTCGACCAGGCACTCCAAGGCGGTGCGCACGCCCCGCACGCGGGCCATGCCCAGCCCGGTGTTCATCGTGCCGTTCCACGCTTCGAGGTAGGTCCGCTCCGCGGTCTCGTCCGTCATGGACGCGTGGGCCGCCCGGAGCAGCTCCTGCTCCCGGTGCCGCAGGGCGGCCAGCAGGAACGCGGTGTCGCCGAGGTCCCGGCCGGCGGGGTCGGGGGCCGCGGACGGCTCCGGTTCCCCGGCCTGGGCGATGATCTGGCCGGCCGTGGTGGCCAGCAGCACCTGGTTGTCGCCCTCCGCGGTGACCAGGCCCTGGAGCAGCGATCCGTAGTCCGCGATGCGGTTGACGCTGAAGATGCCCTGGGCCCCGCAGCGCTCCCGGCAGGTCGCGATGACCTCGGTCATCTCCCAGGTGGAGAGCGCCTTGGTGATCGAGATCAGATGGTTCAGCTCGGCCGGTACGGCGTCCGGGGCCGCCACGAACTCCCGCTTGGCGTGGTTGAGCAGCAGGGTCATCGCGTAGACCTTGGACAGCGCGGTGAACAGGGCCAGCTGGTGGCTGCGGTACTCGATGATCGGCAGGTCGTTGCGGCCCGGGGCGTTCGTGAGGCGCTGCGCCGCGAAGCGCAGGGCGATGTACACGCTGGCCCGGCCCGCGCCGACCGCCGAGCTGGAGACGCACAGGCGCCCGGGCAGGATCCGGTTCATGGCGCGCAGGAACCGCTTGCGCTGGTTGCCGGAGGAGGGGCGGAAGGTGCCGTTCTCGTCGAAGCCGCCCATGTCGCCGTGGAGCAGGTTGCGGCGCGGGACGCGGACGTGGTCGAACCAGGTGACGCCGTTGTCGAGGCCCTGCACCGGCTTCTCCGGGCAGGGGGCGGCGTGGACGCCCTCGTGCAGCCGGGTGCCGTCGCTGATCGGCACGAGGAAGGGGTAGACGCCGTGGTCCTTGCCGTCGGCCTTGAGCCGCGCCATGACGACGGCGAGCTTGGGGACGTCCTGGAACCCGCTGTAGGACATGTGCTTCTGGGCCAGCGCGTCCGGGGTGTTCAGCACGAAGGTCTCGGAGGCGGCGTCGTAGACGGCCTCCGTGCGCAGGGCGGCCACGTTGTTGCCGTAGCCCAGCTCGGTGGCCATGTACGGGCTGAAGGAGTCCAGCCGGTCCAGCTCGTCGAAGAGGTCCTTCAGTTCGGGGCGGTCGCCGTGCTCGACGACCGTGCCGAAGCTGAGGTTGTAGTGGACCATCAGCAGCGAGAAGGTGGACACGTCGACCAGTGACGGCCACTCGGCCAGGGCGAACAGGCGCCACGGGTCCCGGAGGATCTCCACCGGGCGTTCCAGCCCGCCGTGCACCACCCGGGACCGTTCGTAGGCGAGCTTCCCGGCCTCGTTCATCGTGAGGCCCTCACGCGGGTCGAAGACCGGGTCCAGCAACAGCTCGCTGATGTCCTTGTGCGCCTCCTCGTACCTGCCGTCGAAGAGCAGCCTGGTCAGGTCGGCGGTGGCGACCGGGTTCATCTGAGGGGTCCTTTCGCGTTCTGGTCGTTTCGCGTTCTGGTCGTTCGGTTTCAGGAGGAGATCAGCAGGGCGGCGTTCTGCCCGCCGAAACCGAAGGAGTTGCTCAGGGCGACGTCCACCCGGCCGAGCCGCGGTGCGCCGTGCACGACGTCGACGTCCACCCGGGGGTCGACCTCGGTGAGCGAGGCCGTCGGGGGGATCACGCCGTGGTGCACCGCCAGAGCCGCGTACGCCGCTTCGATGGAACCGGCCGCGCCGAGCGGGTGCCCGGTGACGCCCTTGGTGGAGCTGACCTTGGCGTCCGCGCCGATCACCCGGCGGATCACCCCCGCCTCGATCACGTCGTTGAGCGGGGTGGAGGTGCCGTGGGCGTTGACGTAGCCGACGTCGCGGCCGGTCAGGCCCGCGTCGGCGAGCGCGGCACGGACCGCCAGCTCGGCGCCCTTGCCCTCCGGGTGCGGCGAGGTGACGTGATGGGCGTCGGCCGAGGCGCCGTACCCGATCACGCGGGCCAGGGTCTGCGCGCCGCGGGCCCGGGCGTGCTCCTCGGACTCCAGGACCACGATCCCCGCGCCCTCGCCGAGTACGAACCCGTCACGGGTCGCGTCGAAGGGGCGGGAGGCCGTCGCCGGGTCGTCCAGGCGCCGGGAGAGCGCCCGCATCCGGGCGAAGGAGGACACGTACAGCGGGGTGATCGGTGCCTCGGCACCACCCGCGATCACGATGTCGGCCAGCCCGGAGCGGATCAGCTCCCGGCCGAGCCCGATCGCGCTGGCCCCGGCGGCGCAGGCGGTGCACGGCGCCAGGCAGGGTCCGTTGGCGCCGATGTCGATGGCGACCTGGCCGGCCGCCATGTTCAGCAGCCCCATCGGCAGGGTCATCGGAGAGACCTCGCCGGGGCCCTCCTCGATGAGGATCCGGTGCTGTTCCTCCAGCGTCGCGGTGCCACCGGCACCCGAGCCGACGATGACGGCGACCCGGGCGCTGTCCGCCCACTCCCCGGCGACGAGACCGGCCTGGGCCAGTGCCTCGCGCGCCGCGGCGATGGCGAACTGGGAGTAGCGGTCCCACTGCCAGGCGCCGCGCAGCCCGAGCCGCTGGGGCGAGAAGTCGGGCACCCGGCAGGCCATGGTCACCGGGAGGCCGGCCAGGTCGTCGTGGTGGGCGGCGGTCGACCGGCCGTCGACCACGCGTTCCCAGTTCTCCTTGACCCCGATGCCCGCCGGGGTGATCAGGCCGATGCCGGTGATGGAAGCCGCGAAGCCGCTCATCAGACGGCGGCGGCCTTCTGCTCGATGAGCGCGATGATGTCCGAGACGGCGGCGATCTCGGTCAGCTCGTCGTCGGTGATGACGACACCGAGGCGCTTCTTCAGGGCGGTCGCCAGCTCGATCTGGGACAGCGAGTCGAGGCCCAGGTCGTCGAAGGTCGCCTCCGGGACGACGCTCTCGGCGTCCAGACCGAAGCGGGAGACGAAGACCTCGACGACGGATTCCTGAACGGTGCTCATGCTGTATCTCCTGAGTGGTGTTGAGGTGAATGCGTTGCTGAAAGCAGGTCAGTTCACGTGCTCGGCGCGGATGTCGGGCCAGACCAGGACCGTCGAGCCCCATGACAGGCCGGCGCCGAAGGCCGACAGCAGCACCCGGTCGCCGGGCTTCAGGTCGCCGCTGGCCGCGATGTCGTTCAGCAGCAGGGGGACCGAGGCCGACAGGGTGTTCCCGACCCGGTCGATGTTGACCGCGACGCGCTCCATGGGGACCTCGAGTTCCTCCGCCACCGCGCGCACGATCCGGACGTTGGCCTGGTGGCCGACGAACCAGTCGACGTCCGCCACGGACCAGTCGGTGCGCTTGAGTACCGCCCGGGCCGACTGCGTCATGCGTTCCACGGCCTGCGTGTAGAGGGGCCGGCCCTCCATCCGCAGGTACCAGTCCTCGGTGGGCACCGCGTCGTGGCCCAGGCCCGCGTCGGCGGACCGTTGGCGCGAACCACCGGCCGGAATGGCCAGCAGGTCGGCCAGGGAGCCGTCACTGCCGAGGTCGAAGGGGCCCAGCGCACCGGGCTCGTCCGCCTCGCCGCGGCGCAGTACCACCGCGCCCGCGCCGTCGCCGAAGATCGGCGCCGTACCGCGGTCCCGCTGGTTGACCAGCGTGGTGAAGGCCTCCGAGCCGATGAACAGCACGCTGTCGGCCGTCCCCGAGGCGATCAGCCCGGCGGAGGTGGCGAGCCCGTAGAGGAACCCGCTGCACGCCGAGGTGAGGTCGAAGGCCGCGACCGTGCCCATGCCGAGCCGGGACGCGACCTCCGGCGCCACCGCCGGGCAGAGCCGGTCGGGAGAGGTGGTCGCCACGACCACCGCGTCCACACCGTTCACCCCGGCCGACCTGAGCGCCCGGGCGCCGGCCTCCACGGCCAGCGTGCCGGTCGACAGGCCGTCCGAGACGACCCTGCGTTCACTGATTCCGGTCCGCGTCCTGATCCACTCGTCGTTCGTGTCGAGCGTCGCGGAGAGGTCGTCGTTCGTGACCACTCTGGGAGGGAGAAATCCCCCGATACCCGAGAGCACCACCGCCATGTGAATTCCCCCCTGAAGGCCGCCATCCGCTGTCTGACCTGGCGTCAAAACCACCCTGGCGCAGCCCTTGGAGGGCGGCAATTGGCCTTTCGTACACGTAGGGATCTGGCTGTACCAAAGGCCAATTGACCCTGGTCGGGGCCAGTGGGAGCGTCCCGGGGATGGGCACCACGACTTCTTCGGACACCACGATTTCCGCCGAGCTGGCACGGCTCCTGCCGCCCGGGCGGGTGATCGCCGACCGGGACACCCGGGCCTCCTTCGCGCACGACGAGGCGGCGGGCGCGCCCTTCGGCACGCCCGCCGCCGTGGTCCGCCCGCGGCACACCGCCGAGGTCGCCGCGGTGGTCGCCCACTGCGCCGAGCGGGGTGTCGCGGTGGTCGCGCGCGGTGCGGGTACCGGGCTCTCCGGCGGGGCCAACGCCATCGAGGGCTGCGTCGTCGTCTCGTTCGAGGCGATGGACGCGATCGTGCGGATCGACCCCGACGAACGGCTCGCCGTCGTGCAGCCGGGGGTGGTCAACGACCACCTGCGGGCGGCCTGCGCCGCACGGGGCCTCTGGTACCCGCCGGACCCGGCCAGCGCCCCGTGGTCGACGATCGGCGGGAACGTGGCCACCAACGCGGGTGGCCTGTGCTGCGTGAAGTACGGCGTGACCCGTGACTACGTGCTCGGCCTGGAGGCCGTGACGGGACGCGGCGAGGTCGTCCGGCTGGGGCGGCAGACCGCCAAGGGCACCGCGGGCTACGAGCTGGCCGGCCTGATGGTGGGCTCGGAGGGCACCTTGGGGCTGGTGACGGAGATCACCCTGCGGCTGCGCGGTGCCCGGGCGCAGGAGCGGACGGTCGTCGGCTACTTCGACGACCTGCCGAGCGCCGGTCGCGCGGTCGCCGGCGTGGTGGCCTCCGGTGTGGTGCCGAGCGCGCTCGAACTCGTCGACGGGTACTGCCTGCGGGCCGTGGACGACTGGAAGAACATGGGCCTCACCGAGGTGGGCAACGTGCTGCTGCTGGCCCGCTGCGACGCCCCCGGAGCGGCCGGGGAGCAGGAGGCCGACGCCGTCCTGAGCTGTTTCGAGGAGGCGGGGGCGACCTGGAGCGCGCGCTCGACCGACGCGGCCGAGGCGGACGCGCTCTTCGCCGCGCGCAGGCTGGTCTATCCGGCGCTGGAGCGGCTGGGCCTGGTGCTCAGCGAGGACATCTGCGTGCCCCGGATGCGGGTGCCGGAGATGCTCGCCCACCTGGAGCGCATCGCCCTGGCGCACGACGTGCACATCGCCAGCCTGGCCCACGCGGGGGACGGCAACCTGCACCCGATGATGGTCGTTCCGCGGGGGGACGCGGCCGCCTTGGACCGGGGGCGCGGGATCTTCGAGGAGGTCGTCGACCAGGCCATCGCCTTGGGCGGCACGGTCACCGGTGAGCACGGGGTGGGGCTGCTCAAGATGGGTGGCCTGACACGGGAGTTGAGCCCCGCCGTGCTCGACCTGCACCGCGGCATCAAGAAGGTGTTCGACCCGGCCGGGATCTTCAATCCGGGCAAGGTCTTCACCGCCTGAGACGGCGGGACGGCGGGCGTCGTTTCACGTGAAACGTGAAGCGCGCACCGCCGTCGTTGTTTCACGTGAAACACGCACGACGAAACACCGGGCGCTGTTTCACGTGAAACGTGGAACAGCGCCCGGTGGGATCAGGGGCTCAGGCAGGGCGCCCCGGGCGCAGCAGGGTCGCGGTCAGGGCGACGGCCAGCAGGAGCAGACCCGAGCCGATCCCGAAGGCCACGTGGTAGCCGCCGGTCAGGGCCTCGGCCGTGGTGTGCCCGGCGCGGGTGAGGGACTCGGTGCGCGAGGCCGCCAGGGTGGAGAGGGCCGCGACGCCCAGGGCCATGCCGATCTGCTGGGTGGTGTTGAACAGGCCCGAGGCCAGACCCGCGTCCTCGGCGCCGGCCCCCGACATCGCCAGCCCGGTCAGGGCCGGCAGGGCCAGGCCGAAGCCCGCCGCGAGGAGCATCACGGGCAGCAGGTCGGTCACGTAATCGGCGTGCACGGGCAGACGGGTCAGCAGGAGCTGGCCGCCGAGCAGCAGGACGAGACCGGTGAGCAGGACCGTGCGTCCGCCGAACCGTGAGATCAGGCGGGTCGAGATGCCGAGCGAGGTCACGCCGATCACCACGGCGGCCGGGAGCATG
Organism: Streptomyces sp. NPDC028419; assembly: GCF_055565515.1. Taxonomy (NCBI): domain Bacteria; kingdom Bacillati; phylum Actinomycetota; class Actinomycetes; order Kitasatosporales; family Streptomycetaceae; genus Streptomyces; species Streptomyces sp. NPDC028419. The sequence continues at coordinate 254,460 of NZ_JBVHUE010000001.1, forward strand.
GCGAGCCCGGTGGCGGCGGCTCCGTAGCCGAGGACCTTCTGGAGGTAGAGGGCGACCAGGATCTGGAAGGAGAACAGGGCGGCGATCATCAGCATCTGGACCAGGTTGGCGCCGACCACGGTGCGGGACCGGAAGATCCGCAGCGGCACGAGCGGCGTACGGGCCTTGGCCTGCCGGACGGTGAAGGCGGCGAGCAGGGCCAGCGACAGCGCCCCGAGCCCGAGGGTGTGCGCGGAGGTCCATCCGTACTGCTCGACCTTGACCACGGTGTAGATGCCGAGCATCAGCCCCGTGCTGACCAGGACCGCACCGAGCACATCGGCGCCCGCGCCGAGTCCGAGCCCCCGGCCCTTCGGGAGGGAGGGCAGCGCCAGCAGCAGCGCGGTCAGTCCGATCGGCAGGTTGATGAAGAAGATCCAGTGCCAGTCGAGGGCGTCGGTGAGCACGCCGCCGAGCACCTGGCCGAGGGAGGCTCCCGCCGCTCCGGTGAAGGAGAAGACCGCGATGGCCCGGGCCCGCTCCCGGGGTGCGGTGAACAGGTTGATCAGGATGCCGAGGCTGACGGCGGAGGCCATCGCGCTGCCCACCCCCTGGAGGAAGCGGGCGGCTATCAGCAGTTCCGGGGAACCGGCGAGGCCGGCCAGGAGGGAGGCGCCGGTGAAGACGGCGGTCCCGGCCAGGAACATCCGCTTGTGACCGATGAGGTCGCCGAGCCGCCCGGCGAGCAGCAGCAGGCTGCCGAAGGCGATCAGGTAGGCGTTCACCACCCAGCTGAGCCCGGCGGGGGAGAAGCCGAGGTCCTGCTGGATGGCGGGCATGGCCACGGTGACGATGCTGCCGTCCAGGACCGTCATCAGCATGCCGGTGGAGAGAACGGCGAGGGCCGTCCAGCGGGATCCCAGCCCGCCCGCGGGACGGGCCGCCGGCGCGGCCGGGGCGTTGGCGGCGGCTGCGGGCACTGGCGCGGGTGCGGGGGCTTCGGCAGGTGCGGTGGGCATCGGGCTCTCCGTTCGACGGCCGTCGGCTGCGGTGCAGCGGGGGCGATAAGAAGGACCGTAGCAGATAGTTCCGTTGCAGACTATTTCTTTCGGATCTAATTGTTAGGCTGGATCCATGACTGCAATGGAGCCGACCCGGACCCAGCCCGACCTCTCCTTCCTCCTGGACCACACCAGCCACGTGCTGCGCACCCGGATGGCCGCCGCCCTCGACGAGGTCGGCCTGACCGCGCGCATGCACTGCGTCCTCGTGCACGCCCTGGAGGAGGAGCGCACCCAGATCCAGCTCGCGGAGATCGGCGACATGGACAAGACGACGATGGTGGTGACCGTCGACGCCCTGGAGAAGGCCGGTCTGGCCGAGCGCAGGCCCTCCTCCCGGGACCGTCGGGCGCGCATCATCGCGGTCACCGAAGCGGGCGCGGCGCTGGCGGAGCAGAGCACCCGGATCGTCGACCGGGTGCACGCCGAGGCGCTCGGTTCGCTCGCCGAGGACGACCGGGCGGCCCTGCTGCGGGTGCTGAACCTGCTGGTGGAAGAGGATCTGGCGATCCCCAGCGAGAGCCCGCGCCCGGCCCGCCGGGCCCGCCAATAGACCGGCGGCGCGTCCCCCGGACGGCGTAGTCACGCGGCCGGGCGGCGCGCGGTGACCGAGAGTGGGGGGAAGGCACCGAGCCAGGGGGCAGACCACGCCGGAGGCGTCACACCATGGGAATCTTCGACTTCCTCAAGTCCGACAAGCAAAAGGCGCGCGAAGCCGCGGAGAAGGCCAAGGAGCAGGTCGAACAGCAGGCCGCGGCCGCTCCGGCGGCCGCGCAGAGCTCACCCGCGGACACCGCCACCAAGTACACCGACGCGTCGGCCACGGCGACCAAGGAGGCCGCGGACCGGATGGCGGCGCAGGCCCGGGCCGCCGCACAGGCGGTCACCCCGCCCAAGCCCGCCCCGGCCGCGCCGAAGCCCGCGGCGGCCGCGCCCGCGCCGCACCGGCCCGCTCCGGCGGCGCCGAAGCCCGCGCCCGTCGCGAAGAAGCGCACCTACACGGTCAGGTCCGGGGACTCCCTCTCCGCCATCGCCCGCCGCGAGCTGGGCAACGAGGCCCGCTGGCGCGAGCTGTACGCCATGAACAAGGGCGTCGTCGGCTCCAACCCCGACCTGATCCGCCCGGGCATGGTGCTCACCCTCCCCAACTGAGCGCCCGTCCCCACCCGCACGCCGAGGGGGCCCGGATCCACCTGCGGATCCGGGCCCCCTCGGGCGCGTCAGGTCTTCGCGGCAACGGCTACGGCTGCTGCTCGTCGGCCGCGGTGCGCTCCTTCGCGGCCAGTTCGTCCTCGAAGCTCGCCGCCCCGTCGTCCCGTGCGGACAGCTCGGTCGCCGCGGGCGGCTCCACCAGCCAGTCCGGGTTCGACTGCTGGTCCCACCACTTCCACGCGGCGAAGGCGCCACCGGCCAGCAGGCCGACGAGGGCGGCGCCCTTGAACAGCCGGCCGCAGCGCGCCCGTCGTTCATTGCGCCGGACCAACCGCTGCACCTCCTGCGCCGACACCTGACCGCGCAGGGCCGCCAGCGCCGCGGTCGACCGCGAGGCGGCTTCCTCCGCCACCGGCTGCGCCGCGGCCAGCGCGCTCTCCAGCCTCGGCGCCGTGTAGTCGGCGGCCTGGCGCGCGGCCTTCCGGGTCCGGGTCACGGCGCGCGACGCCGCCCGGTCGACGTTCGGCGGCACGTGGGATCGGGCCGACACCACGTGGGGATGGAGATGGCTGTCGTAGGCGGTGCGGGCCTGCCGGGCGGCTTCACCGGCGGCGTAGGAGACCTTCGGTGTCAGCCGTACGTTCGCCTCGTGCGCGTACCGCGCCGCGGCTTCCTTGGCGGTACCCGCGTACGGCGCCACCACTTCCGCGGCGTGCCGCATGCTTTCCCTCGCGCTCTCGGCCGCGGCGTGCACGCTGTCCTTGCGGGTCACGGGATCCTCCTCCTTGGGGCGGACACGGTTCGGCGGACACAGCTCACCTTTCCACCCTTTGTCGGATCATGCCTGTGATGCCGCACCGTGGCATGGCCGACAGGGCATCCGAGTGGCCTATTTCCTCTTCACGGATCACTCCGTGGGAAGATTCGGGCGACCAGTGACGACGATGGAAGGCAGATTTCGTGGCCGCGAAGCTTTTCGCCACCCTCAAGACGAACCACGGCGACATCGAGATCGAGCTGCTGGCGAACCACGCCCCGAAGACCGTCCGGAACTTCGTGGAACTGGCCAAGGGCGAGCGCGAGTGGACCCGTCCCTCGGACGGTCAGAAGACCACCGACCCGTTCTACGACGGCACCGTCTTCCACCGCGTGATCAGCGGTTTCATGATCCAGGGCGGTGACCCGCTCGGGAACGGCACCGGCGGTCCCGGGTACCAGTTCGCCGACGAGTTCCACCCCGACCTCGCCTTCACCAAGCCCTACCTGCTGGCCATGGCGAACTCCGGGCCGGGCACCAACGGCTCGCAGTTCTTCATCACCGTCGCCCCCACCGCGTGGCTGACCCGCAAGCACACGATCTTCGGCGAGATCACCGACAAGGCCAGCCAGGCCGTCGTCAGCGCCATCGCCTCCGGGGAGACCAACCCGCGCACCGACCGTCCCGTGGAGGACGTGGTCATCAAGGCCGTGGTGGTCGAAGAGCGCTGATCGGCTCTGATCGGCGCTTCCGGGTGCCGGCCGGGAACCATGCCCTGCGCCCGTCCGTACTCGTTACGACAACGGCACCGCCGCGACGGAGGGGACCGATGGACAGCGACAGGTCGGACACCGGACGGGTGTCGGGCTGCTACCGGCACCCGAACCGCGAGACCGGGATCAGATGCACCCGCTGCGAGCGCCCGATCTGCACCGACTGCATGATCAGCGCCTCGGTGGGCTTCCAGTGCCCGGGGTGCGTCCGGTCCGGCTCCGGTACGGGCCACGTCGCGGCGGCCAACACCGCGCGGGGCATCGCGGGCGGGGTCGTGGTCGCCGACACCGCCCTGGTCACCAAGGTCCTGGTGGGGATCAATGTCGCGGTGTTCTTCGCGGCCCTCCTCGCCCCGGCGGTGCTGGTCCCGCTGGAGCTGCTCGGCCGCTACGTCGACTACCTCGGCGGCCCGCTCGAAGGGGTGTCCACCGGCCAGTACTACCGGCTGCTGACCTCGGTCTTCCTGCACGAGCAGTGGTGGCACATCATCGGCAACATGACCGCCCTGTGGTTCCTCGGCGCCCCCTTGGAGGCCGCCCTGGGCCGGGCCCGCTACCTCGCCGTGTACCTGCTCTCCGGGCTGGGCGGCAGTGCGCTGGTCTATCTGTTGACCCCGCCGAACATGCCGACCCTGGGCGCGTCCGGGGCGATCTTCGGGCTGCTCGGCGCCACCGTCGTGCTGATGCGGCGGATGCGGTACAGCATGCGCCCGATCATCGTGATGGTCCTGTTGATGCTGCTGCTGACCTTCGTACCGATCGGCGGGACCGGGGAGATCTCCTGGCAGGCCCACATCGGCGGGTTGATCACCGGCGCGCTGGTGGGCCTGGGCATGCTGCTGCCCCCGGCCGGGGCCGGGAAGCGGCGGGCGCTGGTCCAGTGGGGGACCTGCGCGGCCGTGTTCCTGCTGGTGGTGGCCGTTGTCCTGGTCCGGACGGCAGAGCTGGTGTGAGGCTCCTCCGGGGCCGGCCCGGGGGCCTCGCGGGCCCCGGACACCGCCCGGAAAAGTCACACCGGCGTCAACTCTCCACAGAGTTATCCACAGATCTTCTGCCTTTTTCCTCAGGTGTGGATGACGCTGTGGATAACTCATGGGGAGAGCTTGCTTCAGACCGCCGTTACTGCTGTGCCACCGCCGCGCCGCGGTCCGGTCACTTCCACTGCGTGGACACGCCGAAGCCTGCCGCGATGAAGCCGAAACCGACCACGATGTTCCAATTGCCGAGGGATTCGATCGGCAGCTGGGTGTCGGTCACATAGAAGACGACAATCCAGGCGAGACCGATGAGGAAGAACGCCAGCATGACCGGGGCTACCCAGCTGCGGTTCGTCAGCCTGATCGTCTGCGCCTGCTTCGCCGGCGGCGGGGTGTAATCGTCCTTCTTGCGGATACGTGACTTCGGCACGAGGGTCTCTCCTGTCGATGCGCTGGGGACCTTGCCTCCCCCGGGCGTCCGTTAGCGTAGTGGGTCTGTGGCGTTGAAGGAGAAGGGTACGTTGAGCAATTCCGACGACTCCTCCGCGGGTCCCCGTCGCCGGCTCAGGCCGGTCCGGCTGCTGACGGCCGCCGTGTTCGCCCTCGCGGGCCTGATCTTCGTCACCAGTTTCAACACGTCCAAGGGTACGAACATCCGCACGGACGGCTCACTCCTGAAGCTGTCCGACCTCATCCACGAGCGCAGCCAGAACAACGCCGAACTCGACGCGGACACCGCCGCGGTGCGCCGCGAGGTCGACGCGCTGGCCGATCGGGACGACGGCAGCAGCAAGGCCGAGGACGCCAAACTCGCGGCCCTGCGCGCCGCCGCGGGCACCGAGGAACTCTCCGGGCGGGCCGTCTCGGTCACCCTCAACGACGCCCCGCCGAACGCCACGGCCCGCATCCCCAACGTGCCCGAGCCGCAGCCCAACGACCTGGTGATCCACCAGCAGGACCTCCAGGCCGTGGTCAACGCCCTGTGGCAGGGCGGAGCCCGCGGGATCCAGGTCATGGACCAGCGGCTCATCTCCACCAGCGCCGTGCGCTGCGTGGGCAACACCCTGATCCTCCAGGGCCGGGTCTACTCGCCGCCCTACAAGGTCACGGCGATCGGCGACCCGGGCGCGCTGCGCAAGGCGCTCGCCGCCTCACCGGCCATCCAGAACTACCAGCTGTACGTCAACGCGTACGGGCTGGGCTGGAAAGTCGAGGAGCAGAAGGCGCTGACACTTCCGGGCTACTCCGGCACAGTGGACCTCCACTATGCGAAGCCCGTGGAGTCCGCGTCCGCATCCGCGTCCTGAGCCGGCCGGGCCGGGGCGCCGCCGGCCGTCCGCCCAGGCCGTACTGCGGCTGCTGGTACGGACGTTCAGCGAGGCGTGCCTGACGGTCGGCACGGTCATCGTGCTCTTCGTCGGCTACGTCCTGCTGTGGACCGGGGTCAAGGCCGACCGGGCCATGGACGGCGAGATGGACCGGCTGCACGACCGCTGGTCGGCGAGCGCCGCACCCGCGGCGGCCACCCCCCGGGATCCGGCCCCCGACCCCGCCCCCGAGCGGGGCCGGGCCTTCGCCGAGATGTACATACCGCGCTTCGGAGCGGACTGGAACAAGCCGGTCCTGGAGGGCACCGCCACCGACGTCCTCAAGAAGGGCCTCGGCCACTACGCGGGCACCGCGCTCCCGGGCGGCGAGGGCAATTTCTCAGTGGCCGGACACCGGCGCACGTACGGAGATCCCTTCAAGGATTTCCCCGAGCTGCGCCCCGGCGACCTGGTCATCGTGAAGGACGCCGCCGCCTGGTACACGTACACCATCCGGAACGAGCCACTGCGCACCCTGCCGACGGACGTCGCGGTGGTCGATCCCGTACCCCGCAAGTCCCCCTTCACCTCACCCGGCCGCTATCTGACCCTGACCACCTGTGATCCGGAATGGGGCCACAGCCACCGGCTGATCGTCTGGGCCGAACTCACCCGGACCAGGGCGGCCGCGCAGGGCAAACCGGAGGGATTGGCCGGCTGACCCCCCGCGCGCGCCCGCTGCCTTTAGGCTGTTGCGGTACCGCCCCCGCGGTACGTGGAGGGAAAGGGACGCGGACGGCATGTACGGCTGGATCTGGCGGCATCTGCCGGGCAACGCGTGGGTACGCGCGCTGATCTCCCTCGTGCTGATCCTCGCGGTGGTCTTCGTGCTCTTCCAGTACGTCTTCCCGTGGGCCGAACCGCTCCTTCCGTTCAACGATGTGACCGTCGACGAGGGATCGGGAGCCACCGGGTGAACGCGCGCATTCTGGTCGTGGACAACTACGACAGCTTTGTCTTCAACCTGGTCCAGTACCTCTACCAGCTCGGTGCCGAGTGCGAGGTCGTGCGCAACGACGAGGTCGGGCTCGCCCACGCCCAGGACGGCTTCGACGGCGTCCTGCTCTCCCCGGGCCCGGGCACGCCCGAGGAGGCCGGGGTCTGCGTCGAGATGGTCCGCCACTGCGCGAGCACCGGCGTGCCCGTCTTCGGCGTCTGCCTGGGCATGCAGTCGATGGCGGTGGCGTACGGCGGGGTCGTCGGCCGCGCCCCCGAGCTGCTGCACGGCAAGACCTCCCCAGTGGTCCATGCGGGCCAGGGCGTCTTCGCCGGCCTGCCGTCCCCCTTCACCGCGACCCGCTACCACTCCCTCGCCGCCGAGCCGCTGACGCTCCCGGACGAGCTGGAGGTCACGGCGCGCACCGAGGACGGGATCATCATGGGGCTGCGCCACCGCGAGCACGACGTCGAGGGCGTGCAGTTCCACCCCGAGTCGGTGCTGACCGAGTGGGGCCACAAGATGCTCGCCAACTGGCTGGTGCGCTGCGGTGACGCGGACGCGGTGGCACGTTCGGTGGGACTGGCCCCGGTGGTGGGCAAGGCCCTCGCGTGACGACCCTCGCGCCGCCCCCCGCGCCCCCCGGGGGCCGGGCCGCGCGGCGCAGGGCCGCCCAGGAGGCCGCCAAACGCTCCTCGCGGCGCGGTGGCAGGCGCCGCAGGGCGGGTGGCGCGGGAGGTGAAGCACCGGGCGCGGGCGCCCCGGGCGATGTCCGTCCGAGTGCTGGCGGTACGAGCGGTTCCGGAACGGGCCGTGCGCCGGCGGGTCGTGCGGCGGGGCGTGCGGCGGGTCGTGGCGGTACGCGCCGACGCGCGCGGCGGCGGCCCGGCGGCGGCCCGGTGGTGGTCGCGAGCAGACTCGCCGGTGAACTCTTCATCACCCTCGGCGTGGTGATGCTGCTCTTCGTCACCTACCAGCTCTGGTACACGAACGTGCTGGCCGAGCGGCAGGCGAGCGGCGCCGCGGGGACGCTGCGCAGCGACTGGGACACCGACAAGGCGGCGCCGCCCGTCGCCGCCTTCTCCCCGGGGCAGGGCTTCGCGATCCTGTACGTCCCCAAGCTGGACCTGAAGGTTCCGGTGGCGGAGGGGATCAGCAAGCCGAAGGTGCTGGACCGGGGCATGGTCGGGCACTACGGCGGCGAGGGTTCGCCGCAGTCGGCGATGCCGTCCGACAAGCAGGGCAACTTCGCGCTGGCGGGTCACCGCAACACCCATGGCGAACCGTTCCGCTACATCAACCGCCTGGTGCCCGGGGACAAGGTGGTGGTGGAGACGCGGGACACCTACTACACGTACGAGATGACCTCGACGCTGGCGCAGACCCCGCCGACGAACGTCTCCGTGATCAAGCCGGTGCCCGAGGGATCGGGCTTCACCACCCCCGGCCGCTACATCACGCTGACGACCTGCACCCCCGAGTTCACCAGCACCTACCGGCTGATCGTCTGGGGGAAGATGGTGGACGAGCGCCCGCGCGAGAAGGGCGCCCCGCCCGCGCTCGCCCGGCCGTAACACCCGCCGCCCCCACGGTCGGCGACCCGACAGCCCGCACCCGACAGCCCGCACCGACAGAGGACGAACCCGCAGTGTCACGTGCCCGCCGCGCCGCCCCCCGCGCCCGCGCCGACCGCAACCGGCTCGCCGGCTTCCTCAGCCTGCTGGGCGAACTGCTGATCACCGTCGGCCTGGTGCTCGCCCTGTTCGTGGCGTACTCGCTGTGGTGGACGAACGTCCTCGCCGACCGGCATGCCGCGCGGCGCGGCGATTCGGTCCGTCAGCAGTGGCAGGCGGCCCCGCCCGCGACGGCCCCCGAGGCGGGCGCCCTCGACACCGGGGACGGCATCGGCTTCCTGCACGTACCGGCGATGAAGAACGGCGAGGTGCTGGTCAAGCGCGGGACCTCGGCCGACGTCATCAACGACGGTGTCGCCGGGTACTACACGGAGCCGGTGAAGTCCGCGCTGCCGTGGGACAAGCAGGGCAACTTCACGCTGGCCGCGCACCGCGACGGGCACGGGGCGAAGTTCCACAACATCGACAAGGTGCGGACGGGCGACGCGGTCGTCTTCGAGACCCGCGACACCTGGTACGTCTACAAGGTCTTCGCCGAGCTGCGCCAGACCTCGAAGTACAACACCGACGTGATCACCCCCGTCCCGAAGGAATCGGGGAAGACCGCGCCCGGCCGCTACATCACGCTGACGACCTGCACCCCGGTGTACACCTCGAAGTTCCGCTACGTCGTGTGGGGCGAGCTGGTCCGCACGGACAAGGTGGACGCGAAGCGGACCCCGCCGCCCGAGCTGCGCTGATCCCCGCCCCCGCGGCCCTCGTCACCCCCGTGGCCCGTGGGCCCGGGAAGGCCCCTGGAGGGCCCTGTGCCGAACGCGAAGGAAGCTCTGGCCCTAGGGCCAGAGCTTCCTTCGTCATGCCGTGTACGGGCCGTGTACGGGCCCGGGCGCGCCGCGGGTCAGCGGCGGTTGCCGATCCCGCCGAGGATCCCGGCCCCCTGGTTGTTGCCGTTCTGCTGGCCGGGCATCGTGTTGACGTTGATCGCGGAGCCGGCGGCCACCGGCTGTCCGACGCCCGGGTCGGTGCTCAGGATCATCGCGTTGTCGTCCGAGGGGCCGGACAGGACCGTGCCGATGGTCAGCCCGCGGGCCGCCAGTTCCTGTCGGGCCTTGGCCAGGGTCTTGCCCGCGAGGAGGGGCACGGTGGTGGCCTGGGCGGCCCGGGCGATGGTGACGTTGACCGCGGTCCCCGTCTCGACCTGCGTACCCGGGGCCAGTTCCTGACCGATGATCGACTTCGGCGGCGCGGTGGAGTCGCCCTCGGTGGTGCTGCCGAGCTTGAGCTTCAGGTCGCTCAGGGTCTTGGACGCCTTGTCCGTGGTCATGCCGGTGAGGTCGGGAACGACCGCCTTCGACGGTTCCTTGGCCACCGTCAGGGTGATGGTCGAACCCTTCTCGACGGCGGTGCCGGCCTTCGGGTTCTGCTCCAGCACGGTGCCCGGGGTGCTCTCGGACTCCTGGGACTTGCGCTCGACCTGGAAGCCCTTCTCCTTGAGCGCGGCCTCGGCCTGGTCGAAGGGCAGTCGCTTCACGTCGATGACCTGGACCTTGGGCGCGCCCGTGGACACCTTCACCTTGATGACCGTGTTCTTGTCGACCTTGGTGTCGGGCGCCGGGTTCTGCTCGCAGACGGTGCCCTTGGGCTGCGCGTCGCACGGCTCCTCGGCTTCCTTCTCGATCTTCAACCCGATGTTCGTCGCCCGGTCGCTCGCCCGCTCGAAGGTGTCGCCGATCAGCTTGGGCACGGACGGCCGGTTGTCGGCGGTGTTGTTGAAGAGGGAGCGCCCGATCAGGATCGCGCCGACCAGGACGAGGATCCCGGCCGCCACGAGCAGGAAGGTGGAGGCCCTGTTCTTCTTCTGGCGGCGGCGCGGGCCCTGGTCGTAGCCGCCGTGGCCCTGGTCGCCGTAGCCGTAACCGCCGTCGCCGGGCGGCATCGGCGGCATCATCGAGGTCTGCCCGGCGTCGGTGGCGCGCAGGGCGGTGGTCGGCTGGTCGTAGCCGCCCTGGTTCTGGTCCGGGTAGGGGTAGGCGCCGTAGCCCGCGCCCATGTTCGCGGCCGCGGCGACGGGCTGGCCGTCGAGGCAGGCCTCGATGTCGGCGCGCATCTCGTCGGCGGACTGGTAGCGGTAGTCGGGGTCCTTGACCAGCGCCTTGAGGACGATGGCGTCCATCTCGGGCGTGATCTCGGGGTCGAAGTTGCTCGGCGGCTGCGGTTCCTCGCGCACGTGCTGGTACGCGACGGCGACCGGGGAGTCGCCGATGAACGGGGGCCGGACCGTGAGCAGCTCGTAGAGCAGGCAGCCCGCGGAGTAGAGGTCGGAGCGCGCGTCGACCTGCTCGCCCTTGGCCTGCTCCGGCGAGAGGTACTGCGCGGTGCCGATGACGGCCGCGGTCTGCGTCATCGTCATGCCGGAGTCGCCCATGGCGCGGGCGATGCCGAAGTCCATCACCTTGACCTGCCCGGTGCGCGTCAGCATGACGTTCGCGGGCTTGATGTCGCGGTGGACGATCTGGGCGCGGTGCGAGTACTCGAGCGCCTGGAGGATGCCGATGGTCATTTCCAGGGTGCGCTCGGGCAGCAACTTGCGACCGGAGTGCAGCAGCTCGCGCAGGGTGGAGCCGTCGACGTACTCCATCACGATGTAGGGGATCGAGATGTTGTCGACGTAGTCCTCGCCGGTGTCGTACACGGCGACGATGGCGGGATGGTTGAGCGAGGCGGCCGACTGGGCCTCGCGCCGGAACCGTGCCTGGAAGGACGGGTCGCGAGCGAGGTCGGCGCGCAGTGTCTTGACGGCGACGGTACGGCCGAGCCGGGTGTCGTGGGCGAGGTAGACCTCGGCCATGCCACCGCGGCCGAGCACGTGGCTCAGCTCGTACCGACCGCCGAGGCGACGCGGCTCTTCCATAACGTTCCAGCCCTCTCCGTCAGTCCCTACCGCACCCGTGTGAGGTCCGGCGGTGCGCTGTCCGCGCAAAGGCTACCGGCCGCGTGTCGCCGATCGGCCCGTGACCACAGGCCGATACCGGACCGGTACCGTGTGCTCCCACGTGCGCGGGGACCGTGATCCGGGTCACCGCGGGTCGGACGCGGTGGCCGCGCGGGCCCGCGGCGCGGGCGGGTCGTATCGGGGCCATTCCCGGCTCAGCCCTGGTTCTTGAGCACGGCGTTCATGACCGCGAGCGCCACGGGCGCGGCGAGACCGCCACCGGTGATGTCCTCGCGGTCGGCCGCGCTGTCCTCGATCACGACGGCGACGGCGACGGGCGAGCCCTTGTCGGTCTTGGCGTAGGAGATGAACCAGGCGTAGGGGCGCTTGGCGTTCTTCTCGCCGTGCTGCGCGGTACCGGTCTTGCCGCCGACCGTGACACCGTTGATCTTGGCGCCGGTACCGGTGCCGTTCTCGACGACGTCGACCATCATCTGCTGGACCTTCTGCGCGTTCGCGGGGGAGAGCGGGCGGCTCATCTCCTCCGGCTCGTGCGTCTGCAGGACGTCGAGGTTGGGCGCGGTCACCTTGTCGACCATGTACGGCTTCATCAGCTTGCCGTCGTTGGCGATCGCGGCGGTGACCATGGCCATCTGGAGCGGGGTGGCGGCGGTGTTGAACTGGCCGATGGAGCTGAGCGCGTTGCCCGGCTTGTCCATGGTCTTGTCGTAGACGCTCGTGAACGCGCGGACCGGGGTGTCGATCTTGTCGTTGTTGAAGCCGAACTTCTCGGCGGTCTTCACCATGTTGTCCCGCCCCACCTTGTTGCCCATGTTGGCGAAGACGGAGTTGCAGGAGACTTCGAGGGCCCGCAGGAGGCTGGCCTTCTCGCACCCGGAGGCGTGGTTGACCATCGGGGTCTTGGTGTCCGGCAGGATGTACGGCTCGGGGGTGTCGGTCGGCGCGTTGATGTCGGAGACGACACCGTTCTCCAGCGCCGCGGCCGCGGTGACGACCTTGAAGGTCGAGCCGGGCGGGTAGGTCTCGCGCAGGGCGCGGTTGACCAGGTTCTTGTCCTCGCTGTCCTTGAGCGCGACCCAGGCCTTCTCGTCGGCCTTGGAGTTGCCCGCGAAGGTGGAGGGGTCGTACGAGGGGGTGCTGGCCAGCGCCAGGATCGCGCCGGTGCGCGGGTCGATGGCGGCGACCGCGCCCTTCTTGCTGCCGAGCGAGGTGAAGGCGGCCTTCTGGGCGGCGGGGTTCAGCGTGGTGACGACGTTGCCGCCCTGCTTCTTCTCGCCCGTGAACATGCCGATGGTGCGGTCGAAGAACAGTCGGTCGTCGTTGCCGGTGAGGATGCCGTCTTCCAGCGACTCGAGCTGGCTGGAGCCGAAGGCCTGCGAGGCGTACCCGGTGACCGGCGCCCACATGGGGCCGTCGAGGTAGGTGCGCTTGAACTTGTAGTCGCTGCCGTTGGTGACGACCGAGCCGGTGATGGGCTGGCCGCCGCCGACGATGATGTTGCCGCGCTCCGCGGAGTACTGGGCGATCTGGACCCGGCGGTTCTCCTTGCGGGTGCTGAGGTCCTCGGCCTTGACGTACTGGAGCCAGTTGGTCCGCAGCAGCAGGGCGAGGACGAGCAGCCCGCAGAAGATCGAGATGCGACGCAGGGGCTTGTTCATGAGGGGCGGACCACCTGGGTCATCTCGGAGTCGGGGGACGGTGCCGGGGCCGGTGCGGGGCGGCGTGCGGTGTCGCTGATCCGGATGAGGATCCCGATGAGAGCCCAGTTCGCGAGGACGGAGGAGCCGCCGGACGCGAGGAACGGCATGGTCATGCCGGTGAGGGGGATGAGGCCCATGACGCCACCCGCGACGACGAAGACCTGGATGGCGAAGGCGCCGGAGAGCCCGATCGCGAACAGCTTGCCGAAGGGGTCGCGGGCGGCGAGCGCCGTGCGCACGCCGCGCTCGATGATCAGGCCGTAGAGCAGCAGGAAGGCCATGACGCCCGCCAGCCCGAGCTCCTCGCCGACGGTGGAGAAGATGAAGTCGGAGTTGGCGGCGAAGAGGATCAGGTCGGAGTGGCCCTGGCCGAGGCCGGTGCCGAGGACACCGCCGGAGCCGAAGCTCATCAGGGACTGGCCGACCTGCTCGCAGGCGCCGGAGGTGGCGTAGCAGTCGAAGGGGTCGAGCCAGGCGGTGACGCGGACCTTGACGTGGCTGGCGGTGGTGCCGACCACGACGGCGCCCGCGACGCTCATGAGCAGGCCGATGACGATCCAGCTGGTCCGCTCGGTGGCGACGTACAGCATGATCACGAACATGCCGAAGAAGAGGAGCGAGGTGCCGAGGTCGTTCTCGAAGACGAGGACGAGCAGGCTCATGCCCCAGATCATCAGGATCGGGCCGAGGTCGCGGCCGCGCGGCAGGTAGAGCCCCATGAAGCGGCGGCTGGCCAGCGCGAGCGCATCGCGCTTGACCATCAGGTACCCGGCGAAGAAGACCGCGATGATGATCTTCGCGAACTCGCCGGGCTGGATGGAGAAGCCGGCCAGGCTGATCCAGATCTTGGCGCCGTAGACGTCGGCGCCCAGGCCCGGGATGACGGGCAGGATCAGCAGGACGAGCGAGACCGCCATGGAGATGTACGTGAACCGCTGGAGCGTGCGGTGGTCCTTGAGCAGCAGCAGCACGCCCGCGAACAGCGCGAGGCCGACCGCCGTGTAGAACATCTGGTTCGGCGCGGAGGGGGAGAACCCGCCGAACTGCCGCTTGGCCAGGTTCTGGAGCCGCTCCGACTGGTCCAGGCGCCAGATGAAGACCAGGCCCAGGCCGTTGAGCAGGGTGCCCAGCGGAAGCAGCAGCGGGTCGGCGTACTTGGCGTACCGGCGCACGACGAGGTGGGCCAGGCCCGCCAGCAGGCCGAGGCCGAGCCCGTACGCGAGCATGCCCGGGGGCAGCTTGCCGTGCACCGCGAGACCTACGTTGGCGTAGGCGAAGATCGGGATGACCACGGCGAACGCGAGCAGCAGGAGCTCGGTGTTGCGCCGGCTCGGCAGCTCGATGGCGCCGATGGTGGTCGTGTTCGTGACAACGCTCATGGTGTGGCAGGCCCCCTGTGCCCGCGTCTGTCTACTGCTTCCCGCATTGGCCGACCAGCTTCTGCTCCTCAGGAGTCAGGCTGGCGCTGGGCGCCGGGGTCTGGTTGGGCTGGCCCTCCGCGTTGCGGCGCGCCTCTTCCTTCTTGCAGGCCGAGACCTGGAGGGCGAGTTCGTCGATCTTCTTGCGGGCGCTGTCGAGGCTGCCTTCGCTGATGGTGGCCTCGACGAGCTTCTGCTGGAAGGACGGCAGGTACTTCAGCTCGATGTCCGGCTGGTCCGCCTCGACCGACGAGAGCTTGAACCAGGCGAGATCCTGGCTGATCCCCCGGTAGAGCGCGACGTGCCCGTCCTTGGCGCCGACGTAGTACTGGGTCTGCGTCCAACGGTGGGCCGCGTACAGCCCGCCGCCGAGCAGCCCGGCCACGATGAGCAGGGTCAGCGTGCGGGTCGTCCACTTGCGCCCTTTGCTGCGGCGCCGGCGCGGGTGGTCGTAGGTGTCGTCGTAGGCCGAGGAATCGCCGTCGTAGCCGTCGGCCTCGCCGAAGCTGCCGTACGCGCCACCGCCGCCGCCCGCGGGGTACCCCGCGTCGGGAGCGGCGCCGTAGCCGGGGCCCTCGCCGCTGCCGGGGGGGCCGAAGGCGCCGGGGGGCGGCGGGGCCTGGCGGCCCAGCCCGGAGGCGCGGCCGGCCGGGGTCTGCATGGCGTTGCCGCCGTCGAAGAGCTGGTGCTGGTTCTCGGCGACCGCGCCCACGACGACCGGGGTGTCGTTGAGCTGGGCGGCGAGGGTGTCACCGCTGTCGGTGTCGAGGACGTCCGCGACGATGCAGGTGATGTTGTCCGGGCCGCCGCCGCGCAGGGCGAGCTGGATCAGCGCCTGCACGGTCTCGTGCGGGCCGTGGTAGTCGGCCAGGGTCTCTTCCAGGGTCTGGTGCGAGACCACGCCGGAGAGCCCGTCGGAACAGATGAGGTAGCGGTCGCCGGGCCTGACCTCGCGGATCGAGAGGTCGGGTTCCACGTGCTCGCCGCTGCCCAGGGCTCTCATCAGGAGCGAGCGCTGGGGGTGGGTGGTGGCTTCCTCTTCGGTGATCCGGCCCTCGTCGACCAGCCGCTGGACCCACGTGTGGTCCTGGGTGATCTGGGTGAGGAGACCGTCGCGCAGCAGGTAGGCGCGGGAGTCACCGACGTGGACGAGGCCGAGGCGCTGACCGGTCCAGAGCAGGGCGGTGAGCGTGGTGCCCATGCCCTCCAGCTGGGGGTCCTCCTCGACCATGACGCGCAGCTGGTCGTTCGCGCGCTGCACGGCCGTGGCCAGCGAGGTCAGGATGTCGGAGCCGGGGACGTCGTCGTCGAGCTGGACCAGGGTGGAGATCACCTCGGAACTGGCGACCTCACCGGCGGCCTGGCCACCCATGCCGTCGGCGATCGCGAGCAGGCGCGGACCGGCGTAGCCGGAGTCCTCGTTGCCCTCGCGGATCATGCCCTTGTGCGATCCGGCGGCGAACCGCAGGGACAGACTCATGCGCACCTGCCCAGTCGACGATGGCTCCGGGTACAACCGGTCTCGAGCCACACTGCCCACCCTCCGGTCGGGAGCGCGCGCGGGTCCGTCGCCCCAAGGGGACGGACCGCCGCGGCTCGCTCGCTCCGCTCGCTCATTCTCGTACTACTTCCGCAGCTCGATGACGGTCTTGCCGATGCGGATCGGGGCGCCCGGAGGAATGGGCGTCGGGGTGGTCAGCCGGGTCCGGTCGAGATACGTGCCGTTGGTGGACCCGAGATCCTCGACGATCCACTGGCCGTCACGGTCGGGGTAGATCCTGGCATGCCGGCTGGAGGCGTAGTCGTCGTCCAGCACGATCGTGGAATCGTGGGCCCGGCCCAGCGTGATGGTCTGCCCCTGGAGGGCGACCGTGGTGCCCGTGAGGGTGCCCTCGGAGACGACCAGCTTGGTCGGCGCACCGCGGCGCTGGCGCTGCTGCGGTGGCGCGGCCTGACGGCCGCCGCCCGACTGCTGCTGTTGCTGCGGGGCGCGGTTGTCGCCGCCGCGGCGTGAACCGCGCTGCGTCACCCGCGTCCCGAAGAGGTCGCTACGGATGACCTGGACGGCCACGATGACGAACAGCCACAGAACGGCCAGGAAACCCAACCGCATGACCGTAAGGGTCAGCTCTGACATTGCCCCCGCTTCACCCTTCGGCTTGCCGATAAATGATGGTCGTGTTGCCCACGACGATCCGCGAGCCGTCGCGGAGCGTAGCGCGGGTGGTGTGCTGCCCGTCCACCACGATGCCGTTGGTGGACCCGAGATCCTGGATCGAGGGAGGCGTTCCGGTCCGGATCTCACAGTGCCGGCGCGAGACGCCGGGGTCGTCGATCCGCACGTCGGCTTCGGTGCTTCGGCCGAGTACGAGCGTGGCGCGCGAGATCTGGTGGCGGGTGCCGTTGATCTCGATCCAGCAGCGCGTGGCGCCGCCGTTTCCCGGCACCGGACCGGGACCCGGGCGCCGCTGGGGGTCGCCCGGAGGGTTGTGGGGCATGGGCGGGGCGGCGACGGGCGGATACCCGTAACCGCCGGCACGGCCCTGGCCGGGCGCGGGCTGAGCCTGCTGCGGCTGGCCCTGGTCGCCCTGCGGCTGGGAGGTGCTGGAGGCGAGGGTGCGACTGCGGACCCGGTACAGACCGGTGTCCAGGTCGTCCGCCTTCTCCAGGTGGACCTTGATGGGCCCCATGAAGCTGTAGCGCTGCTGCTTGGCGTAGTCCCGCACGAGGCCGGCCAACTCGTCGCCGAGCTGCCCGGAGTAGGGGCTCAGCCGCTCGTAGTCGCCGGCGCTCAGCTCCACGATGAAGTCGTTGGGGACGACGGTCCGCTCGCGGTTCCAGATGGTCGCGTTGTTGTCGCACTCGCGCTGCAGTGCGCCCGCGATCTCGACCGGCTGGACCTCGGACTTGAAGACCTTGGCGAAGGTGCCGTTCACCAGACCTTCGAGTCGCTGCTCGAACCGCTTCAGAACTCCCATGGGGCACCTCCTCCGTCGTTGTCGCCCTGTACTGCTTACTGATCGTATCCACGCGTGGCGGATTCGGCTGGTTCCCCTCCGGGTCCGCGGCGAGGAGTGTTGGTCCTCACAAGGGATCGTAGGGTCGCCCGGACAACAGTGTCCCGCACCCGGAGCGCTGTCCGGGAGGGGCTGGCGGGACTGTCGGTGGGCGCCGGGGAAAGCGATGTGATTCCACCCCCTCTGACGTGTTAGTGTTCCGATGTCGCCAGGGGAACGGACCGCAAGGGAAGAACCGCTGGAGAGCTACTCGGGCGAGTGGCGGAACGGCAGACGCGCTGGCTTCAGGTGCCAGTGTCCTTCGGGACGTGGGGGTTCAAATCCCCCCTCGCCCACGTGTGAGAAGCCCCGCAGATCATCGATCTGCGGGGCTTCTTCGTTGTGTCCGGAGCGGGCCGCCGGGTCCCGCGTGCCGGAAGTCCGGCGGCGGCGGATTGTGGGCTGTCCGACTTTCGTCGGCGAGGGCGCGACGAAAGTGGGCGGACGGGCGGTGCGGGCGCTGTCTAGGGTCGGGGCGTGAATGCGACGGCGAGGATGCGCGCGGGCCTGGACTGGCTGAGGGGGCCCGAACCGTGGACCGCCCGGGGGGTGGCCGGCGACGTGGTGCTCGTCGCCGTGATGGTGACGGTCGGGCTGGGCGTCGAGGAGTTGGACCGCGGCTCCCCCCAACGGATGCTGGGCGGCGCGGTGGCCGTCCTGCTGCTCACCCTGCTGCGCCGGCGGCTGCCGGTGGCCACGCTGATCGTGGGCTCGGCGCTCGCCGCGTACCTGCCCGGTGCGTTCCTCGTGATGATCCTGCTCGGCTGGTCGGCGGGCCGGCGCATCGACGGGGTCGTGCGGGCGCTGGGTGCCTTCACCCTCGCCTTCCTCGTCTCGGTCGGGCTGAGCATGTACAAGGACGGGTCCGGCGGCCGGATCGTCCTGGTGATCGTCCTCAGCATCCTCATCTTCCTGGCCGTGACCGTCATCCCGGCGCTCGTCAGTCGCTACTGGTCCCAGCGCCGGACGCTGCTGCGCGCCCTCCAGGAACGCAACGCCCAGCTCATGCGCGAGCGGGCGATCATCGCCGGACAGGCGAGGCTGCGCGAGCGGCAGCGGATCGCCCAGGACATGCACGACAGCCTGGGGCACCAACTGGCCCTGATCTCGGTGCACACCGGCGCGCTGGAGGTCGATCCGGCGCTGACCGAACGCCAGCGCGAGGCGGTCGGGGTGCTGCGGCAGGCCTCGGTCGCGGCCATGCACGAGCTGCGCGAGGTCGTCGGCATCCTGCGGGACGGGGTCGAGGCGCCCGTACCGGTGGAGGAGTCCGCGGGGCCCGCGGCGCGCGGGATCGCCGGGATCGCAGGGATCGTCGAGGCGGCGCGCGGCGCGGGCACCGACGTCCGGCTGATCACCACGGGACGGCCGAGGCCGCTCGTCGCGGCCTGCGACCACGCGGCGTACCGGATCGCCCAGGAGTCGCTCACCAATGCCTACAAGCACGCACCGGGTGCGCCGATCACGGTGGAACTGCGGTACGAGGACGACTCCCTGGTGGTGGAGATCGCCAACGGTCCGGTCGCCGTACCCGGCGCGGGCGAGGTGGTCTCGGGCGGACAGGGGCTGACGGGGCTGCGCGAGCGGGCCCGGCTCGTCGGCGGGATGGTCCATGCCGGGCCGATCGAGGGCGGCGGCTTCCGGGTGGCCGGGGTGCTCCCGTACGGGAGCGAACCGGCCGGGGCGCGGGAGAGCGGGGCGGCGGAGGTGGCCGATGACTTCGGGCAGCAGCTGCGGGCGCCGTCGGGCAAGGGTGTGGCCGCGCCCGTGGACTGGTCCGCGGTCGACCGGGAGCTGCGGCGGGGACGCAGCAGGACCGGCGGCGTCGCGCTGGGCTGCGGGGTCGCCTTCGCGGCGCTCGTGGTGCTGGTGATCGTGATCGGGGCCGCCGTGACCCTGCTGGTGGGCTCGGTGAGCGACGTGACGATCAGTCGGTCCGACTACGACGCCGCCACGGTGGGGGAGTCGGAGGACGTGGTGCGCGGGCGGCTGCCCGACGACAGCAGCATCCTGACCAACGGCCTGGAGGACAAGGGCCCGCCGCCGCCCCAGGGCACGCACTGCATGGCACTGTTGGGCACCGGGAGCGGGGAGCTGTCCACCGACAGCGTTTTCCGGTTCTGCTTCAAGGACGGCAAGCTCGTGGAGAAGCAGGCGTACGAGGTCAAGCAGTAGGAGCGGCGGGAGCGGACGCGGGTGACTGGCGTGACGGGGACGACGGGGGCGGTGGGACCGACGGGAGCGCCGAGCGGTGTGATCAGAGTGGTGATCGCCGACGACGAACCGCTCATCCGGGCCGGGATCAGGATGATCCTGACCTCCGCCCCGGACATCGAGGTGGTCGCCGAGGCCGCGAACGGGCGGGAGGCCGTGGAGCTGGCGCGCGCCCACGCGCCCGACGTGGTGCTGCTGGACATCCAGATGCCCGTGATGGACGGGCTGGCCGCGCTCGACGAGCTGGTGCGGGCGGCGCCCTCGGCGCACGCCTTGATCCTGACGACCTTCGGGGAGCGGGAGAACGTGCTGCGGGCGTTGTCCCACGGCAGTGCGGGCTTCCTGCTGAAGGACTCCGCTCCGGGCGAGCTGATCGGGGCGGTCCGGGCGGCCGCGGCGGGGGACGCCTACCTCTCCCCGGCGGCGACCCGGCACGTCGTGGACCAGCTGGCGTCGGGCCGGTCGGCGGGGCGCGCCGAGGACGCCCGTCGCCGCGTCGCGGCGCTGAGCGAGCGCGAGCGCGGGGTGTTGGCCTTGTTGGGCGAGGGGCTCTCCAACGCGGACGCCGGGCGACGGCTGCACATGAGCGAGGCGACGGTGAAGACGTACGTGAGCCGGATCCTGGCGAAGCTGGGATGTGAGAACCGGGTGCAGGCGGCGCTGCTCGCGCGGGACGCCGGACTCTGATGTACCCCTTGACCCCCCTTCCCCGGCTCTGTCCCGATCGGTACGGTCATCCGCGAACGAGCAGTGATCCAGACGTGCAGTGGTTCATCCGCGCACGTGATCTAGCGGGGGCGGCACACATGGCGGCGGTACCGGACCGGGGCGCGGCGAAGGCCAACGGCAGGACCCACAGCAGGGCCTCGGGCAAGGCCGGTGGCAGGGCGGCGACCGCCGAGCGGATTCCGGAGGTCGCGGGGTACGCGGCGCGGGTGGCGGCGACCGGTGCGGGCTCCCCCCGGGCCGAGGGCAGGGCGCTGCGGGACCGGGTGCCGCGCGCCGCGCACGCGCGGTTCGCGCTCGTGGCCGGACGTCCGGACGCGGTGCGCGCGGTGGAGGAGTCCAACGTCGGGCGGGTGGCGGAGCTGACGCCGATACGCGTGGGCCGGATGGCGGCCAACCCCTTCGCGTTCCTGCGCGGGGCCGCCGGCCTGATGGCCCACGACCTGGCGGCGACGCCGGTGACCGGGGTGGGCGCGCAGATCTGCGGGGACGCCCACGCGGCCAACTTCGGGCTGTACGGCGATGCCCGAGGGCGGCTGGTCATCGACCTCAACGACTTCGACGAGACCGTCTTCGGGCCCTGGGAGTGGGACCTCAAGCGGCTGGCCACCTCGCTGGTGCTGGCCGGCCGGGTGGCGGGGGCGGACGAGGACACCTGCCGGGCGGCCGCGCTGGACACGGTCGGCGCCTACCGCCGCACGATGCGGTTGCTGGCCAAGTTGCCGGCGCTGGACGCCTGGAACGCCATCGCCGACGAGGAACTGGTCTCGCACACCGACGCCCGGGATCTGCTGGGCACGCTGGAGCGGGTGTCGGAGAAGGCCCGTAACAACACCAGTGCGCGGTTCGCCGCCAAGTCCACCGAGCTCGCGCCCGACGGCAGCCGCCGTTTCGTGGACGCGCTGCCGGTGCTGCGGCGGGTCGGGGACCAGGAGGCGGCGGCGGTCGCGGCCTCGCTGGGCCCGTACCTGGACACGCTCCAGGGGGACCGGCTGCCGCTGCTGGCCCGGTACGCGATCCAGGACGTGGCCTTCCGGGTGGTGGGCACGGGCAGCGTCGGGACGCGCTCCTACGTGGTGCTGCTGCTGGACCACCGCGGTGAGCCGCTGGTGCTCCAGGTGAAGGAGGCGCGGCCCTCGGTGCTCCTGCCGCACCTGTCGGGGCTGGGCTTCGACGTCCCGCCGGAGGAGCACGAGGGCCGCCGGGTGGTCGCCGGCCAGAAGCGGATGCAGGTCGTCTCCGACATCCTGCTCGGCTGGACCACGGTCGAGGGCCGTCCCTTCCAGGTGCGGCAGTTCCGCAACCGCAAGGGCAGCGTGGACCCGGCCGCGCTCGCCGTGGACCAGATCGACGACTACGGCCGGATGACCGGGGCGCTGCTCGCGCGGGCACACGCGCACAGTGCCGATCCGCGGGTCCTGGCCGGGTACTGCGGCAAGAACGAGGAACTGGACGAGGCGGTCGCCGCCTTCGCGGTGGCCTACGCCGACCGCAGCGAGGCCGACCACGCGGATCTGGTGGCCGCGGTGCGGTCCGGGCGGGTCGCCGCCGAGTCGGGTGTGTGAGGGATGTTTCACGTGAAACGCGCGCTTCGGGCGGGCCGTAGGGTGGCCGGGTGAACGAGCAGACTGCCAACGACCCCTCGGCCTCCGACGACGAGCGTCCCGAGGCGCGGCTGGAGCGGGCCGTGCGCGCCGCCGAGCAGGCGCTGATCGAGTTCGAGATCGCGGTGGAGACCTTCCGGGTGGAGGTCGAGAACTTCTCCCGGCTGCACCACCAGAAGCTCGGCCCTATGTACTCGCGGCTCGACGAGCTCGACGCGCTGATCGCCGAGGCCAGGGCGGCCCGCACCGGTGACCCCGAGGACCTGCGCAAGGCGCGGGACGCGCGGGCGCTGGTCATGCCGATGCCCGGAGTGGACGAGCTGTTCCACGACTGGTTGGACTCGGACGGCATCTCCGACGACGCCGGCGCCATGCTCACCGACCAGCCGGTGCGGCCTCCGGAGCGGGTCCGCCCGTCCGAGGAGGTCCGCCGCCTCTACCGCGAGCTGGTCCGCCAGGCGCACCCCGACCTGGCGCAGGACGACACGGAGCGGACCCGGCGGGACGAGTTCATCGCCCGGGTGAACTCCGCGTACGGGCGGGGCGACGAACCGCTGCTGCGGGAGCTGGCCGAGGAGTGGGCGGCCGGTCCGGCGCCGCGGGAGGAGCGCCCGTCGGAGACCGAGGAGCTCTACGCGCGCCTGGAGTGGCTCGCGCGCCGCAAGGAGCTGCTGGCCGTGGTGGCGCGGGAGCTGGAGGACAGCGCGATCGGGTCGATGCTGCGGATGGCTCCGGAGGACCCCGACCGGCTGCTGGAGGAGATCGCCGAGCAGCTGCTCGGGCAGGTCTCCGAGCGCGAGGCGGAGCTGGCCGCGCTCGCCGAGTAGGGGGCGTCCGGCGGATGTCCGTGGGGAAGGAGCGCTGTCCGGTGCGTTCGGATAGGTTCTGACCACCCCTGTTACGAGAGAAGGCGACAGCTATGAACTTCGGACCGCTCCCCTCGGTGGACGTTGCCGCGGTGCCCTCCGAAGGCTTTGTCCTCGACGTCCGTGAGGACGACGAATGGGCGGCCGGCCATGTCGAGGGTGCGCTGCACATCCCGATGAGCGACTTCGTGGCGCGCTTCGGTGAGCTGACCGAGGCCATGGACGCGATCGAGGGCGCCCCGCGCGTCCACGTGATGTGCCGGGTCGGCGGGCGCTCCGCCCAGGTCACCCAGTACCTGGTGCGCCAGGAGATCGACGCCGTGAACATCGACGGCGGGATGCAGGCCTGGGACGCCGCCGGGCGCCCGATGGTGACGGACACCGGGAACCCGGCCTTCGTCCTGTAGGACCCGACCGCCGCGCGCGGGGCGGTCAGGTGAGGGGATGGGCGGCCAGCAGGTCGCCCAGGGCCTCCTCGTGGGCCGCCGCCGGGCCGAGCTGGAGTTCCAGCTGCTTGGCCCAGGCGTGGTAGCGGTGCAGGGGGTAGTCGGTGTCGGCGCCGAAGCCGCCGTGCAGGTGCTGGGCGGTCTGGACGACCCGGCGGACCCCGTCGGACGCCCAGATCTTGGCCACCGCCACGTCCCCGGCGCTCGGCAGCGGCCCGCCCGCTCCGGCCGTCGCCGCGTCCAGCCGCCAGGCGGCCTGCCAGAGGGTGACCTCCATGGCGCGCAGGTCGATGTAGCGGTCGGCGGCCTGCACCGCGACCGCCTGGAAGCTGGCGACGGGGAAGCCGAACTGCTCGCGCTTGCTCGTGTACTGGCTGGTCATGGCCAGGACGCCCTCGCCGAGCCCGAGGGCGAGGGCGCAGGTGCCGGTGGCCAGCACCTGACGCAGCCGCTCCCAGGCACCGGGTGCGTCGATGACGTGGCCCGCGGGGACCCGTACGCCGTCCAGGGTCAGCTCCGCCATCTTCTCGCCGCTGGTGGAGAACTGGTCGGCGAGGGCGAGGCCGTCGGCGCCGCGCGGGACGAGCGCGATGACCGCGTCCCCCTCGCCGAGGTGGGCGGGTACGGCGATCCAGTCGGCGCTGTGCGCCCAGGCAACGGCCGTCTGCACGCCGTCCAGGGTCCAGCCGCCGTCGCCGTCGGGGCGGGCGGTGACGGCCAGCTCGGCCGGGTCGTGGCCCGAGCGGCCGTGGGCGGCGACGGTCAGCACGCTCTCGCCGCGGGCGACCGCGGGCAGCAGTTCGGCGTGCAGGGCCGGGCCGCCGTGCGCCTGGATCGCCATGGCGGTGGCGCAGTGCTCCAGCAGCGGCACCCGGGCCAGTACCTTCGCCGCTTCGCGCAGCACCAGGCACAGGGCGATGGTGTCGAGACCCGCCCCGCCGTGCGCCGGGTCGAGGACCAGGCCGATCAGGTCGCTGGCGGCGAGCTTGGCCCACAGCGGTCGGTCGAACTCGTCGGCGACGGCGCCCGGCGTGAGCGCGGGGCTGGGCACGCTGTCGGGCGCGACGTCCGCGAAGACGGCCTTCGCCGCCTCGACCGCGGCCTGCTGCTCCTCGGTGAAGGTGAAGTCCACTGCCTGTCCTCCCGCGCGCACCGGATGTGTTTCTGTCTGACGGTGCGTCAAGATAGAACACGTTCCTGAAAAAGCACAGGAGTACCGCGAGCGGCTCCGCGCGGCGGCCCGGGCGACCGCCGCGCACGGACCGGATCAGCGGTCGAAGTCGATCTCCACTTCCTCCGTCACCGGGTGCGACTGGCAGGCCAGCACGAATCCGGCCTCGGTCTCCTCGGCCTCCAGCGCGAAGTTCCGCTCCATCTGGACCTCGCCCGTCACCAGGAACGCCCGACAGGTGCCGCACACCCCGCCCTTGCAGGCGTACGGGGCATCCGCGCGGCCCCGCAGCACCGCGTCCAGCAGGGACTCGCCCTCCTGGACGGGCCAGGTGCCGGAGCGGCCGTCGAGCCGGGCGGTGACCCGTGCGAGCGCGCCCGGACCGCCGCCGCGACCGGTGGCGGCGGGCACCGCGGTGGTGGCGTTGTCCTCGACGTGGAAGATCTCCTCGTGGATCCGGGCGCGGGCGACGCCCAGCGCGCCCAGTGCCCGCTCGGCGCCCTGGACCAGGCCGTAGGGCCCGCACAGGAACCAGCCCGCCACCTCGCCCACCGGCAGGAGCGCGGGCAGCAGCGCCGCCAGCCGCTCCTCGTCGAGCCGCCCGGACGGCAGCCCGGCCTCCTGCTCCTCCCGGGACAGGACGGTGACCAGCTGGAACCGGTCGGGGTAGCGGTCCTTGAGGTCGGCGACCTCCTCCAGGAACATCGTCGAGGCCGCCGTACGGTCGCTGCGCACCAGGCAGAACCGGGCGCCCTGTCGGGCGGCGAGCAGGGTCGCGGCGATCGAGAGCACCGGGGTGATCCCGCTGCCGCCGACGACGGCCGCGTAGTGCGCGGCGGCCGGGGCGGCGGCCGGGTCCAGCACGAACCGGCCGGCCGGGACCATCACCTCCAGGACGTCCCCCGCGGCGATCTCCTTGTGCGCGAAAGTGGAGAACTCGCCGCCCTCCACCAGCCGCACCCCGACCCGCAGCCACCCCGGGCCCGGACCGTCGGCGGCCGGGGCGGGGGAGCAGATCGAATACGTGCGCCGGACCTCCGAGCCGTCGGCCGGCCGGCGGCGCAGGGTCAGGTGCTGGCCCGGGGCGTGCCGGTACTCCTCGCGCAGCTCCGGCGGCACCCGCAGGGTGAGCGCGACCGAGTCGTCGGTGAGCCTCTCGACCTCCGTCACCGTCAACGGGTGGAACGCGCCGTGCCGGGCCGCGGTCATCTACAGCTCCTTGAAGTGGTCGAACGGCTCGCGGCAGGAGACGCAGCGGCGCAGGGCCTTGCACGCGGTGGAGGAGAAGCGGCTGAGCAGTTCGGTGTCGGTGGACCCGCACTGCGGGCAGCGCACCGACAGGCTGATCGACACCGGCCCGCCGGCCGCGTGCGGCCGGGGCGGGGCGATCCCGAACTCCGCCAGCTTGCGGCGGCCCTCGGCGCTGATGTCATCGGTGGACCAGGCGGGCGAGAGCACGGTCCGCACGCTCACCTCGGCGATGCCGTGGTCGTGCAGGACCCGCTCGATGTCGGCGGACATGGCCTCGATGGCCGGGCAGCCGGTGTAGGTCGGGGTGAGCGTCACCTGGGCGCTCCCGTCCTCGCCCATCCGCACACCGCGCACCACGCCCAGCTCGGCCAGGGTGAGCACGGGCAGCTCGGGGTCGGGCACCGAGCCCGCCAGCGCCGCCAGCTCCTCCTCCAGCCGCGTCGCGGTCACCACGACGCCCCCGGGTGGCTGCGGTGCAGGTGCTGCATCTCCGCGAGCATCCGCCCGAACGACTCGGTGTGCAGGCCCTGGCGCCCGGCTCCGGCGGCCCAGGCCCCGGTGCGGGCTCCTTCCGGCAGCGCCAGGCGGGCCCGCTCCAGCACCTCGCCCACCGCGGTCAGCCAGCGCTCCTCCAGGGCGGCCCAGACCACCTCCAGGCCGGGCACGGGCTGGAACAGCTCGCCGGTGAACTTCCACAGGGAGTCCAGGGCGGCCCGCATCCTGCGCGCGCTCTCCTCGGTGCCGTCGCCGAGCCGCACGGTCCACTGCTCGGCGTGATCGCGGTGGTAGGCGATCTCCTTGACCGCCTTGGCCGCGAGCGGCGCGAAGGGCCCGTCCCCGGCGGCCAGTTCGGTGAAGAGCAGCTGCTGGTGGAGGGAGAAGAAGAGCTGGCGCACGATGGTGTGGGCGAAGTCGCCGTTGGGCTGCTCGGCCAGCTGGACATTGCGGAAGGCGCGCTCCTCGCGGAGGAAGGCCAGCTCGTCCTCGTCGCCGACCAGGGAGAGCAGCACGCGGGCCTGGCCCAGCAGGTCGAGGGCGATGTTCGCCAGGGCGACCTCCTCCTCCAGGACGGGCGCGTGCCCCGCCCATTCGCCGAGGCGGTGGGAGAGGATCAGCGCGTCGTCGCCCAGGGCGAGGGCCGCCGTGCGCTCGGACTCCGTCAGCGGGCCGGAGTCGCCGGGCGCGGTGGATCGCGGCGGGGTCTGCGACGTGGTGGTCACAGGTGACGCACCCCCTCCGGGATGTCGTAGAAGGTGGGGTGGCGGTACGGCTTGTCGCCCGCCGAGGCGAAGAACGGGTCCCGCTCGTCCGGCGAGGACGCGGTCACCGCCGCCGAGGGGACCACCCAGATGGAGATGCCCTCGCCCCGCCGCGTGTACAGGTCGCGGGCGTTGCGCAGCGCCATCTCCGCGTCGGGGGCGTGCAGGCTCCCCGCGTGCGTGTGCGAGAGCCCGCGGCGCGAGCGCACGAACACCTCCCACAGCGGCCAGTTCTGCGTCATACCCGTGCCTCCTCGTTCTGTGCGGTGTGCTTCGACGCGTACGCCGCGGCCGCGTCGCGGACCCACGCGCCGTCCTCGTGCGCCCGACGGCGCTGGCCGATGCGCTGTTCGTTGCAGGGGCCGTTGCCCTTGAGCACGTCCCAGAACTCCGACCAGTCGATCGCGCCGAAGTCGTGGTGCCCGCGCTCCTCGTTCCACCGCAGGTCCGGGTCGGGCAGGGTCAGGCCCAGCGACTCGGCCTGCGGGACGGCGATGTCCACGAAGCGCTGGCGCAGCTCGTCATTGGTGTGTCGCTTGATCCGCCAGGCCATCGACTGGGCGGAGTGCGCCGACTCGTCGTCGGGCGGGCCGAACATCATCAGGGAGGGCCACCACCAGCGGTCGACCGCGTCCTGCGCCATGGCGTGCTGGGCCTCGGTGCCCTGCGAGAGGGCGAGCAGCAGCTCGTACCCCTGGCGCTGGTGGAAGGACTCCTCCTTGCAGATGCGGACCATGGCCCGGGCGTACGGACCGTAGGAGCAGCGGCAGATCGGGACCTGGTTGGTGATCGCCGCGCCGTCCACGAGCCAGCCGATGGCGCCGACGTCGGCCCAGGTCAGGGTGGGGTAGTTGAAGATCGAGGAGTACTTCTGCTTGCCGGCGTGCAGCTTGTCGAGCAGCTCGTCGCGGCTGGTGCCCAGCGTTTCCGCGGCGCTGTACAGGTAGAGCCCGTGGCCGGCCTCGTCCTGCACCTTGGCCATCAGGATCGCCTTGCGACGCAGCGAGGGCGCGCGGGTGATCCAGTTGGCCTCGGGCTGCATGCCGATGATTTCGGAGTGGGCGTGCTGGGCCATCTGGCGGACCAGCGAGGCGCGGTACTCCTCGGGCATCCAGTCGCGCGGTTCGACCCGCTCCTCGGCCGCGACGGCCGCCTCGAACGCCGCCACCAGCTGCTCCGTCAGGCCTGCCGCGAGGGCCATGCCCTGCCCCGTCTCCGGGGTCACTGCCACCATCACGGCCCCCTGCCGATGTCGCCCTACCGCCCGACCGACCGATCGTTCGGTTCATTCTCTTCAATGGTGAGACGACGGCCCGTAGGGTGTCAACCTCTGTGGATGGCCGAAGATCGGGGCGGGATGGTTTCGAACGAGCGCGAAGCCGTGGCGGGGCCCCCGGCGCGGCCGCCCCGCGCCCCCGGAATCGCCGGTCTGTCCGCCCCGTACCGGGTCGTCGCGGCCCTGGCGCTCGGCGCCGTCGCGGTCACGGCCTGCTGGCACCTGGCACTGGTCTTCCTGCACGTCGCGCCGTCCAACACGGTCGGCAAGCAGCACGCGCGCACGGTGGACGACTGGATCTACCCCGAGTTCGAGCAGAACTGGAAGCTCTTCGCGCCGAACCCGCTCCAGCAGAACATCGCCGTCGAGGCGCGCGCCCAGGTGCGCACCGGAGCGGGGGAGCTGACCACCACCGCGTGGCGCGACCTGTCCGCCGCCGACGCCGACGCCATACGGCACAACCCGTTCCCCAGCCACACCCAGCAGAACGAGCTCCGCCGGGCCTGGGACTTCTTCACGGGCTCGCACGACGAGGACAACAAGCCGAACGGCGACCGGGGCGCGCTCTCCGAGACCTACCTCCAGCGGATCGCCGTCGCCCGACTGGCCCGGTCCGGTTCCGGTGCGGGCGCCGGCGCGGGGGACCGGATCCTGCGGATCCAGCTGCGCTCGGCGACGACCTCGGTGGCGGCGCCGCCGTGGAGCGCGGAGAAGACCGACACCCAGACCTACTACCGGGAGCTGCCGTGGTGGACCGTGCCGAGCGTGTGAGCCCCGGCGCGGCCGTCCGCGCCCGCGCCCGCGCCGTACGGGCGGCGGTGGGCCGGGGGCTGGCGCGGGCCACCGGGCAGGCGCTGGGCCCGTACCAGAGCGCCGTCGTCCGGATCGGGTTCTCCGCGACCTGGCTGTTCTTCCTGCTGCGGGAGTTCCCGAACCGGCGCGAGCTGTACGGTCCCGACGGGCCCTGGAGCTGGCAGCTGGCCGAGCGGCTGATCGATTCGAACCGCGCCTTCACCGTGCTGATGTGGTCGGACTCGACGCTCTGGTTCGAGATCGTCTACGCGCTCGCGCTCGGGTCGGCGGCGCTGCTGCTGCTCGGCTGGCGCACCCGGGCGATGTCCGTGCTGTTCATGGTCGGGGTGCTGTCCCTGCAGAACCGCAGCGTGTTCATGGGCGACGGCGGGGACAACGTCATCCACCTGATGGCCCTCTACCTGGTGCTCACCCGGTGCGCGCGCGTCTGGTCGCTGGACGCGCGGCGCGCGTCCCGGACCGGATCGGCGTCCACCGGGGCCGCCGGGCCGGTGCTCTGGGTCCTGCTGGGTCTCGTGCTGCCCTACGCCGCCTTCACCGACGCGGTCAGCACCGGCTGGCTGGCCGTCTTCGCGACGCTGTGGGTGGTCCAGGGCCTGTGGTGGATGGTCGAGCGCTACGAGCCGGACGGCGAGGGGCGCGCGACCCTGGACGTGATCGCCAACCTGGTGCACAACGCGGGCCTGCTGGTGATCATGGTCGAGGTCTGCCTGATCTACGCCACGGCCGGCTGGTACAAGATCCAGGGCTCGCGCTGGCAGGACGGCACGGCGCTGTACTACCCGCTGGGGCTGGACTACTTCACGCCCTGGCCCGCGCTCTCGGGGCTGCTCGCGGCCAGCGGCACCCTGGTGATGCTGCTGACCTACGGGACGGTCATGGTGCAGGTCGCCTTCCCGTTCACGCTGTTCAACCGGCGGATCAAGAACGTACTGCTCTGCCTGATGATGCTGGAGCACGCCGGGATCGCGGTGCTGCTGGGGCTGCCGTTCTTCTCGCTGGCGATGATCGCCGCCGACGCCGTCTTCCTGCCGACGGTGTTCCTGGTGTGGCTGGGGGCGCGGGCCCGGGCCCTGCGCGAACGGGCGGGCGGATCCGCGGACCGCGCCGCGGACCCCGAGCCCTCGCCGCCGCGGCAGGAGCAGGAGTACGCGCCCGCGCCCGCGCCGTAAGGTCGTGCGCATGAGCAGCGCAGAGACGGCCCGTGCGGCCGAGGCGGACGAGGCGGCCGCGACGGTCCGGCGGTGGCGCGAGGCCGCGGGGCGGGAGGAGCTGGTGCTCCTCGACGGGTTCCACGCGCTCAAGCACGCGGTGCGCTTCGGCGCGGAGGTCACCCTCGCCGTCGCCGAGGACCGCGGGGCGCTGCTGGAGCTGGCCGACGAACTGGCCCCGGACGTCAGGGCCGCCCTGGACGGCCTGGTGCGCGAGGCGCCGCTGCGCGAGCTGGTGACCCGCGTGCACCCGACCGGGGTCGCGGCCCTCGCCGTGCGCCCGGACCGGGAGACCCTACGGGGCGCGCTCGACCGCACCCCCCGCAGCGCACCGGTGGTCGTCCTGGACAACCCCCGCAACCTGGGCAACGTCGGCGCCGTCGTCCGCCTCGCGGCGGGTTTCGGCGCCACCGGCGTGGTGACCCGGGGCGATCTCGATCCCTGGCACCCGCACGTGGTCCGCGCGGGCGCCGGGCTGCACTACGCCACGTCGGTGGCCCGGCTGGAGCTGGAGGAGCTGCCCCCGGGGCCGCTCTACGCGCTCGATCCGGAGGGCGAGGACATCCGCGCCCTCACCCTCCCGGACGACGCCCTGCTCGCCTTCGGCTCGGAACGCCACGGCATCTCGCCCGAACTGCGCGCCCGGGCCGATCACCTGGTGTCCCTGCCGATGCGTCCGCAGGTCTCCAGCTACAACCTCGCCACCAGCGTGGCCATGACCCTCTTTCACTGGGGCGGCCCGAAGACCTGACCAGTGGGCAGCCGCTCAGGCCTGGCGGCGCACCTCCACCACTCGGAAGCGGTTGGCCACGAACGCCCCGTCGCACAGAGCGGCGTTAGCGGCCGGATTGCCACCCGAGCCGTGGAAATCGGAGAAGGCGGCGGTCTGGTTGACGAAGACCCCGCCCGTCAGGTTCAAGGAGAGCTGCGCGGACTCCTCCAGGCAGACCTCCTCGATCGCGCGCTCGGTGTCGGCCGAGGAGGTGTAGGCGCCGACCGTCATGGCGCCCTTCTCCCGCACCGTGCGCCGCAGCAGCTCCAGCGCGGCGGCGGTCGAGTCCACGGCCACCGCGAAGGAGACCGGCCCGAAGCACTCCGACAGGTACGCGGCCTCCGGGTCGTCCTTGGCCGCGTCCAGCTTGACCATCACCGGCGTCCGCACGACCGCGTCCGGGAACTCCGGATTGGCGACCTCGCGCGAGGCCAGCGCGACCTCGCCGAGCCCGGCCGCCGCCTCCAGCCGCGCCTTCACGTCCGGGTTGACCAGCGCGCCCAGCAGCGCGTTGGCCCGGGCGTCGTCGCCCAGCAGCCCCTCGACCTGGCGGGCCAGGTCGGCCACGACCTCGTCGTAGGACTTGTGGCCCGCGTCCGTCGCGATGCCGTCGCGCGGGATCAGCAGGTTCTGCGGGGTGGTGCACATCTGGCCGCTGTAGAGGGAGAGCGAGAAGGCCAGGTTGCCCAGCATCCCCTTGTAGTCGTCGGTGGAGTCCAGGACGACCGTGTTGACCCCGGCCTTCTCCGTGTACACCTGCGCCTGGCGGGCGTTGGCCTCCAGCCAGTCGCCGAAGGCGGTGGAGCCGGTGTAGTCGATCAGCTTGATCTCGGGGCGGACCGCGAGGGTCTTGGCGATGCCCTCGCCGGGGTTCTCGACGGCCAGCGCCACGAGGTTGGGGTCGAAGCCGGCCTCGGCGAGGACCTCGCGCGCCACCCGCACCGTGAGCGCGAGCGGCAGCACGGCCCGCGGGTGCGGCTTGACCAGCACCGGGTTGCCGGTGGCCAGGGAGGCGAACAGGCCCGGGTAGCCGTTCCAGGTGGGGAAGGTGTTGCAGCCGATGACCAGCGCGACGCCGCGCGGCACGGCGGTGAAGGTCTTGCCCAGCTCCAGGGGGTCCTTCTTGCCCTGCGGCTTGGACCAGTCCGCCCGCCCCGGGACCCGGGTCTGCTCCTCGTACGCGTAGGCCACGGCCTCCAGGCCGCGGTCCTGCGCGTGCGGGCCGCCCGCCTGGAAGGCCATCATGAAGGCCTGGCCGCTGGTGTGCATGACCGCGTGCGCGAACTCGTGCGTACGGGCGCCGATCCGGGCCAGGATCTCGATGCAGACGAGGGCGCGCGCCTCGGGTCCCGCGTCGCGCCAGGCACCCATGCCCGCCTTCATGGCCGGCAGCAGAACGTCGGGGTCGACGTGCGGGTACTCGACGCCGAGCTCCGGTCCGAAGGGCGACACCTCGGCGCCCGCCCAGCCGTCGGTACCGGGCTGGTCCAGGTCGAAGCGGGTGCCGCGGACGGCCTCGAAGGCGGCGAGGCCCTCGGCCGCGGCGTTCTCGCCGTAGGCCTTGGGGTGCTCGGGGTGCGGGGACCAGTAGGCACGGCTGCGGATGGCCTCCAGCGCCTGGTCGAGCGTGGTCCGGTGCTTCTCGGACAGCTGGGGGACGGTGAGCGCGGCGGCCATCTGGGACCAACTCCTCGTTGAGCCGGGCGGGATCGAACTGCGGATCGATGGTGCGGATCGGCGAGCGGATCGGGCAAGGAAGGGCGGGGAAGAGCAGACTGGAGTTAGAGTAACCGAACGATCGGTCGGGACAAGAGGGCCCGACGGACCTGTGGATAAGTCGGTGCGGGAGGATCGGGTCATGACAGCAATCGAGCGCTCCCGCACTGTGGCGGTCGTCGGCGCCGGCACCATGGGCCAGGGCATCGCACAGGTCGCCCTTCTCGCAGGTCACCCGGTGCTGATCTACGACATCGACGCGGCGGCGGCCGGTGCGGGCCGCGCCGCGGTGCGGGACCGGATCGAGCGGCTGACCGCCAAGGGGCGGCTGGATCGAGCCGAGGCCGACGCCGCGATCGGCCGGATCGAATCGGCCCACGAGCTGGCGGACCTCGCCGGCGCCGCGCTGGTGATCGAGGCGGTCGTGGAGGACGCGGGCGTCAAGCGCGCGCTCTTCGCCTCACTCGAAAAGGTGGTCGCCGCGGACGCCCTGCTGGCGACCAACACCTCCTCCCTCTCCGTCACCGAACTCGCGGCGGGCCTCGCCCACCCCGGCCGCTTCCTCGGCCTGCACTTCTTCAACCCGGCCCCGCTGCTCCCGCTGGTGGAGGTGGTCAGCGGCTTCGCGACCGACCCGGCGGCCGCCGGGCGCGCGTACGACACCGTCCTGGGCTGGGGCAAGAGCCCGGTGCGCTGCGCGGACACCCCCGGCTTCATCGTCAACCGGATCGCCCGCCCCTTCTACGCCGAGGCCTTCGCGGTGTACGAGGAGCGCGGCGCCGACCCCGCCACGATCGACGCCGTGCTGCGCGAGAGCGGCGGCTTCAAGATGGGCCCCTTCGAACTGACCGACCTGATCGGGCAGGACGTCAACGAGGCGGTCACCCGCTCCGTGTGGGAGTCCTTCTTCCACAGCCCGAAGTTCACGCCCTCCCTCGCCCAGCGCCGGCTCGTCCAGTCGGGCCGGCTCGGCCGCAAGTCGGGGCACGGCTGGTTCCCCTACGGCGAGGCCGCCGCCGCGCAGGACGCGCCCGCGCGGCCGCACACCGCGGGGCCGCGGCCGAGCCCGGCGTCGGTGAGCGTCGTCGGTGACCTGGGTCCCGCCGCGGTGCTGGTGGACCTGATGGAGGAGGCCGGGATCACGGTCAGCGTCACCGAGACCGGAGGCCCGTACATCCAGCTGCCCGGCGAGGGCCAGCTGGTCCTCGCCGACGGCAAGACCTCGGTCGAATTCGCCGACGTCGTCTACTTCGACCTCGCCCTCGACTACCGCGGGGCCACCCGGATCGCGCTCTCCGCCAGCGAGGACACCTCCGAGGAGACCCTCGACGAGGCGATCGGCCTCTTCCAGGGGCTGGGCAAGGACGTCTCCGTCATCGGGGACGTGCCCGGCATGATCGTCGCCCGCACGGTCGCGATGCTGATCGACCTCACGGCCGACGCGGTCGCGCGCGGCGTGGCCACCGCCGAGGACATCGACACCGCGATGCGGCTCGGGGTCAACTACCCGCTCGGGCCCTCGCAATGGCACGCCGAGCTCGGCCAGGACTGGGCCTACGACCTCCTGCACCACCTCGACGAGCGCTGCCCCGGCGGCCGGTACGCGCCCTCGCTCGCCCTCTACCGGCTGGGCTACGCCGCGGACGCCGAGGACGCCGCCGGTGCGGACGCCGACGGCGCCGGTGCGGAGGACGGGGCGTGACCACCGCGAGGCGCGACACGTACACCCCGGAGACCCTGCTGTCGGTCGCCGTGCAGGTCTTCAACGAGCGCGGCTACGACGGCACCTCGATGGAGCACCTCTCCAAGGCCGCCGGGATCTCCAAGTCCTCGATCTACCACCACGTCGCGGGCAAGGAGGAACTGCTGCGCCGGGCCGTCAGCCGGGCCCTGGACGGGCTGTTCGCCGTCCTGGAGGAGCCGGGCGCGGTGCGCGGCCGGGCCGTGGAGCGGGTCGAGTACGTCACGCGGCGCACGGTGGAGGTGCTGGTCGCGGAACTGCCCTACGTCACCCTGCTGCTGCGGGTGCGCGGCAACACCCGTACCGAGCGCTGGGCGCTGGAGCGGCGGCGCGAGTTCGACCACCAGGTGGCCGAGCTGTTGAAGGCCGCCGCGGCCGACGGGGACCTGCGCGCGGACGTCGATACGCGCCTGGCCACGCGGCTGCTCTTCGGCATGGTGAACTCGCTGGTCGAGTGGTACCGCCCGCACTCCGGCGGGGACCGCGAACAGCTGGCGGACGCGGTCGTCCGGATGGCCTTCGGCGGCCTGCGCACGGCCGTCTGAGGACGCGGGTAGGCCGTCTGAGGACGCGCGTACGGCCGTTCGAGGGCCCGCGCGTCCGGGGCCGGGCTCAGTCCTCCGGGGCGAGCGCCGGGCCCTCGTGCACCGGGACCGTGCCCGGTGCCAGCAGATCCGTCTCCTCGAACACCAGCAGGGTGCGGGTCGAGAGCACCTCCGGGATGGCCTGGAGCCGGGTCAGCACCAGCTCCCGCAGCGTGCGGTTGTCCGGCGTGTGGACCAGCAGGAGCACGTCGAAGTCCCCGCTGACCAGGGCGATGTGCACGGCCCCCGGCAGCTCGCGCAGCTGCTCGCGAACCGTCCGCCAGGAGTTCTGCACGATCTTGAGCGTGATGTAGGCGGAAGCGCCCTGACCCGCGCGCTCGTGGTCCACGCGGGCCGTGAAGCCCCGGATGACCCCGTCGTCGATCAGCCGGTTGATCCGCGCGTAGGCGTTCGCCCGCGAGACGTGGACCTGCTCCGCCACCGACCGTATCGAGGCGCGGCCGTCCGCTTGGAGCAGTCGCAGGATCGAACGGTCGATGGGGTCCAGCGGGCGCGGCGGGGCGGGCTGCGCCGCTCCGGCCATTTGTTCATCCGGCATTGCCCGATGCCTCCCTCTCCTGGACGTCCTGCCCCCATCCCAGGCCCCCGGCGCCCGTTTGTCCACAGCCTGGAGGTGCCTGTAGCCAAATTGCGCGCCGAACCGAACAATCGGTAGGTGAGGCGCCTCACACCCGGGGCTCTCCCCGCCCGCTTCCCACGAGGAGGTGTACGCCGCCATGACGGTCCAAGAGCTGCCCGGTGCCGGTGCGTCCCACCGTCCCACCCCGCCGCCCGCCTGGAGCCCCCGTACGGATGCCGCCCCGCTGCTCCCGGACTCCGAGCCGTACCGGGTGCTGGGCACCCCGGCGGCGGAGAAGCTCGACCCGGAGCTGATGCGCCGGTGCTACGCCGAGCTGGTGCGCGGCCGCCGCTACAACGCCCAGGCGACCGCGCTGACCCGGCAGGGCCGGCTCGCGGTGTACCCGTCCACCGTGGGCCAGGAGGCCTGCGAGATCGCGGCGGCACTGGTCCTGGAGGACCGGGACTGGCTCTTCCCCAGCTACCGCGACACCCTGGCGGCCGTGGCCCGCGGGCTGGATCCCGTACAGGCGCTGACGCTGCTGCGCGGCGACTGGCACACCGGCTACGACCCGCGCGAGCACCGGATAGCCCCGCTGAGCACCCCGCTCGCGACCCAGCTGCCGCACGCGGTGGGCCTGGCGCACGCGGCGCGGCTGCGCGGCGACGACGTGGTGGCGCTGGCGATGGTCGGTGACGGCGGCACCAGCGAGGGCGACTTCCACGAGGCGCTGAACTTCGCGGCCGTCTGGCGGGCCCCGGTGGTCTTCCTGGTCCAGAACAACGGCTTCGCGATCTCCGTCCCGCTCGCCAAGCAGACCGCGGCCCCGACGCTGGCCCACAAGGCCGTGGGGTACGGGATGCCGGGCCGGCTGGTCGACGGCAACGACATCGCGGCGGTGCACGAGGTGCTGTCCGAGGCGGTCGGCAGGGCCCGCGCGGGCGGCGGTCCGACCCTGATCGAGGCCATCACCTACCGGATCGAAGCGCACACCAACGCCGACGACGCGACCCGCTACCGGGCCGACGCCGAGGTGGAGGCCTGGAAGGCGCACGACCCGGTGGAGCTGCTGGAGCGCGAGCTGACCGCCCGCGGTCTGCTGGACGCCGAGGGCATCCAGCAGGCCAAGGACGCGGCCGAGGCGATGGCGGCGGCGCTGCGCGAAGGAATGAACGCCGATCCGGTCCTCGATCCGATGGACCTCTTCGCGCACGTCTACGCGGAGCAGACCGATCGGCTGCAGGAGCAGGCCGCCATGCTGCGCGCCGAACTGGAAGCGGGGGCCGAAGGATGACCACGGTGGCGGCGAAGCCGGCGACGAAGCCGGCGGCCAAGCCCGCGACCATGGCGCAGGCCCTGGGACGGGCGCTGCGCGACGCGATGGCCGAGGATCCGACCGTGCACGTCATGGGCGAGGACGTCGGCGCGCTGGGCGGGGTCTTCCGGATCACGGACGGCCTCGTGAAGGAGTTCGGCGAGGACCGCTGTACGGACACCCCGCTCGCGGAGGCCGGGATCCTGGGCGCCGCGGTGGGCATGGCGATGTACGGGCTGCGGCCGGTGGTCGAGATGCAGTTCGACGCCTTCGCGTACCCGGCGTTCGAGCAGCTGATCTCGCACGTGGCGAAGATGCGCAACCGCACGCGCGGCGCGATGCCGATGCCGATCACGATCCGGGTGCCCTACGGCGGCGGCATCGGCGGCGTCGAGCACCACAGCGATTCCTCCGAGGCCTACTACCTGGCCACCCCGGGGCTGCACGTGGTGACCCCGGCGACCGTGGAGGACGCCTACGGGCTGATGCGGGCGGCGATCGCGAGCGACGACCCGGTGGTCTTCCTGGAGCCCAAGCGGCTGTACTGGTCGAAGGCCGACTGGTCGCCGGAGGCGCCCACGGCGGTCCCGGGCATCGGGAAGGCGATGGTCCGCCGGGCGGGCACGAGCGCCACCCTGATCACCTACGGGCCCTCCCTGCCGGTCTGCCTGGAGGCGGCCGAGGCGGCCCGCGAGGAGGGCTGGGACCTGGAGGTCCTGGACCTGCGCTCGCTGGTGCCCTTCGACGAGGAGACGGTGGTCGCGGCGGTGCGCCGGACCGGGCGCGCGGTCGTGGTCCACGAGGCGAACGGCTTCGGCGGACCCGGCGCGGAGATCGCCGCCCGGATCATGGAGCGCTGCTTCCACCACCTGGAGGCGCCGGTGCTGCGGGTGACGGGCTTCGACATCCCGTATCCGCCGCCGATGTTGGAGAAGCACCACCTGCCCGGCGTGGACCGGATCCTGGACACCGTGGCCCGCCTTCAGTGGGAGAACTGATGCCCCAGGTGCTGGAGTTCAAGCTACCCGACCTCGGTGAGGGACTGACCGAGGCGGAGATCGTGCGCTGGCTGGTGGCCGTGGGCGACGTGGTCGCCGTGGACCAGCCGGTCGTGGAGGTCGAGACGGCCAAGGCGATGGTCGAGGTGCCCTGTCCGTACGGGGGCGTGGTGACCGCCCGGTTCGGGGAGGAGGGCACCGAGCTGCCCGTGGGCGCCCCGCTGATCACGGTGGCGGTCGGCTCCAGCACGGTGCCGCAGGACCAGCCGGTCGCCGTCACGTCGGAGTCCTCGGACTCGGAGTCGGGTTCGGGTTCGGGTTCGGGGAACGTGCTGGTGGGCTACGGGACGGACCACTCCCGCCCGGCCCGGCGGCGTCGGATCCGCCCGGCGGCGGCAGCTCCCGCGCCGGTCGCCCCCGTCGTACCGGTGGCCGTCGCTCCCGTGCCCGCGGCCCCCGCGGCCGTCGGGCCGGTGGCGGTGATCTCGCCGCTGGTGCGCAAGCTGGCCCGGGACAACGGGCTCGACCTGCGCGCCCTGAACGGTTCGGGCCCCGAGGGCTTGATCCTGCGCGCGGACGTCGAGGCGGCGCTGCGCGCTCCGCAGCCGGCGGCGGCGCCGGTGACCACCGGGGCGTCGCTCTCCCCCGCGGGCGAGCGGATCCCGCTCAAGGGCCTGCGCGGTGCGGTCGCGGAGAAGCTCTCGCGCAGCCGCCGGGAGATCCCCGACGCCACTTGCTGGGTGGACGCGGACGCCACCGAGCTGATGGCGGCCCGGGCCGCGATGAATGCCGCGGGCGGACCGAAGATCTCGGTACTGGCCCTGCTGGCCCGGATCTGCACGGCGGCGCTCGCCCGCCACCCGGAGCTGAACTCCCGGGTGGACCTGGAGGCGAACGAGATCGTCAGGCTGTCCTCGGTGCACCTGGGCTTCGCGGCCCAGACCGACCGGGGGCTGATGGTCCCGGTGGTCAAGGACGCGCAGGCGATGAGCGCGGAGGCGCTGTCGGCCGAGTTCGGTCGGCTGACCGAACTGGCCCGGGCGGGCAAGCTGGCCCCCTCGGACCTCACCGGAGGCACCTTCACGCTGAACAACTACGGCGTGTTCGGGGTGGACGGCTCCACGCCGATCATCAACCACCCGGAAGCGGCCATGCTCGGGGTGGGCCGGATCATCGACAAGCCGTGGGTGCACGGCGGCGAGTTGGCCGTGCGCAAGGTCGTGCAGCTCTCCCTCACCTTCGACCACCGGGTGTGCGACGGCGGTACGGCGGGCGGTTTCCTGCGCTACGTCGCCGACTGCGTGGAGTCCCCGGCGGTGCTGCTGCGCGGGCTCTGACGGCCCCCGGCCGCGGGCCGGGAGCCGTTCGGGCGCCGTCCGGGGCTCAGCGGGTCAGCAGGAGTTTGCCCACGTGGGCGCTGGACTCCATGACCCGGTGGGCCTCGGCGGCCCCGCTCATCGGATAGGTGGCGTGCACCACCGGACGCACCCGGCCGTCCCCGATCAGGGGCCAGACGTGCTCACGGACGGCGGCGACGATGGCCGCCTTCTCCTCGCGCGGGCGGGCCCGCAGCGAGGTCGCGCTGATGCTCGCCCGCTTCGAGAGCAGCGCGCCCAG
This sequence comes from Streptomyces sp. NPDC028419, assembly GCF_055565515.1. NCBI lineage: Bacteria > Bacillati > Actinomycetota > Actinomycetes > Kitasatosporales > Streptomycetaceae > Streptomyces > Streptomyces sp. NPDC028419. Next base: position 294,384 of record NZ_JBVHUE010000001.1, read on the forward strand.
GTTCAACTCGGCCTTCGCCCCGCCCTGGAGGCCGATGACGGCGAGGCGGCCGTCGCGTGCGAGCGCGTCCACGTTCCGCCCCAGGTACTTCGCCCCGATGATGTCGAGGATCACGTCGGCCCCGGCGCCGTCGGTCGCCCCGCGGACCTCGGCCACGAAGTCCTGCTCGCGGTAGTCGATCAGGACGTCCGCGCCCAGCTCCGCGCAGCGGGCCAGCTTCTGCGGGCCGCCCGCCGTCACCGCGACCCTGGCGCCGATCGCCTTCGCCAGCTGGATCGCCATCGTGCCGATGCCGCTGGAACCCCCGTGCACGAGCAGGGTCTCGCCCGCCCGCAGGTGCTTGCCCGGGCCCATGAACACGTTGGACCACACCGTGCACACGACCTCGGGCAGCGCGGCGGCCGTCACCAGGTCCACGCCCGCCGGGACGGGCAGCAGCTGGCCCGCCGGGACGGCCACGCGCTCGGCGTAGCCGCCGCCCGCGAGGAGCGCGCACACCTCGTCCCCCACCGACCAGCCCGACACCCCCTGCCCCAGCGCGATGATCCGGCCGGAGCATTCGAGGCCGGGGTAGCGGGAGGCGCCCGGCGGCGGATCGTAGAAGCCCTGCCGCTGGAGCACGTCGGCCCGGTTCACGGCGCCGGCCGTGACCTCGACGAGGACCTCGCCCTCGGCCGCCACCGGGTCGGGTACTTCGGCCCAGACCAGGGCTTCGGGGCCACCGGGCTGCGGGATGGTGATCGCATGCATGGGCCGGAGCCTACTCGGCGGGTCCCAGCGTCACGTGGGGCGAAGTGGGCGGTGTCGCACGGACGATCGCGATCACCCGGTCCGTCGCCTGGAGCGGGCTGGCGTGCGGGTCGTCGTAGGGGAGCAGCCGGTGCCCGCGCACCACGGTCACCACCAGGTCCTCGGTCTCCCGGACCCGGATGCCGACTTCGGCCTTCCTGACGGGCCGTTCGATCAGGTCGAGGCCGCTGCCCTGCTGGATCAGGTCCTCCATCACGGTGCCCGCGCTGGGGCTGAGCACGGACAGGCCCAGCAGCCGTCCGGCCGCGCTCGCGCTCGTGATGACGGCGTCCGCGCCCGATTGGCGCAGCAGCGGCGCGTTCTCCTCCTCGCGCACCGCCGCCACGATCTTCGCGCCGCGGTTGAGTTGGCGGGCCGTCAGGGTGACCAGGACCGCCGTGTCGTCGCGCTGGGTGGCGATGACCACCTGGCGGGCCTTTTGGAGTTCGGCGCGCAGCAGGACGTCCGAGCGGGTCGCGTCCCCGACCACGCCCGTGAAGCCCTCCGCGTTGGCGATGTCGATGACCTTCGCGCTGGGGTCGACGATCACCACCTGCTCCTTGGAGAGGCCGGTGGCCAGCAGCGTCTGCAGGGCCGAGCGGCCCTTGGTGCCGAAGCCCACGACGACCGTGTGCTCGCGCAAGTTCTTCCTCCAGCGGTTCAGTCGCCACTCCTCCCGGGTCCGTTCGGTGAGGACTTCCAGGGTCGTGCCGACCAGGATGATCAGGAACACCACGCGCAGGGGCGTGATCAGCAGGACGTTGACCAGCCGCGCGCCGTCGCTGTACGGGACGATGTCGCCGTAGCCGGTGGTCGAGAGGGTCACGGTCGCGTAGTAGACGCAGTCGAGGAAGTCGACCTTGCCGTTGGCGTTGTCGTGGTAGCCGTCGCGGTCGATGTAGACGATGAGGACCGTGAGGGCGAGCACGAACAGGGCCATCAGCAGCCGTCGCGTGACCTGCCGCAGCGGCTTGGTGACCTCGCGCTTGGGAAGCTTGATCCGCCGGGAGACGAGCTTCTCGTCCGCCTGGCGGGCCATCGCGTCCTGGCCGTGCAGTTTCACGTGAAACATCCCCCCGTGGCCCAGGGCAGGTCGAGGACCTCGACGTCCTGTCCGGCCCCCACCCCACCCGGCGGTACGACGACCAGCGCGTCCGCGGCCGCGATGCCGCGCAGCATCGCCGGACCGTTGTAGTGCAGCGGCACCGCGTGGTCGGAGGTGAGCAGGACCGGAACGAGCCGGGTGTCGTACGGGTGGCCCGGCACCTCGTCGCGCGCGGGCACGGTGTAGCGGTGCCGGGGCGGGCGGCCGGCGAGGGCGCGCAGCAGCGGTTCGGCGAGGGTGAGCAGGCCGGAGACGGCGGCCAGCGGGTTGCCGGGCAGGCCCACCAGGTGCCGGGCGGCGCTCTGGTCGGGCGCGCGGTCGGCGAGCCGGGCGAGCAGCATCGGGTGGCCGGGGCGTACGGAGACCCCGTCCACCAGCAGTTCGGCGCCGGCCCTGGCCAGCACGGGGTGGACGTGGTCGACCGGGCCGGAGGCGGTGCCGCCGGTGGTGATGACCAGGTCGGCGGGGGAGCCGGTGACCGCCCGGTAGAGGGCCTCGGCCCCCTCGGGATCGTCGCCGAGGCGGCGGGTGCCGATGACGTCGGCACCGAGCTGGGTGAGCCAGGGGCCGAGCATGGGGCTCAGGGCGTCCCGGATCAGTCCGTCGTGCGGGCGGCCCTCGGTGAGCAGCTCGTCCCCGAGCACCAGGATCTCCACGCGGGGGCGCGGCCGGGTGTGCAGCCGGTCGTATCCCGCGGCGGCGGCCAGGCCCAGGACGGCGGGGGTGACCAGGGCGCCGGCGGGCAGCAGCAGGTCACCGGAGCGGCACTCCTGGGCGCGCGGCCGGATGTCCTGGCCGGTGACCACGGGCCGGTCGGCGTGCAGCCGGACCGGCTCGCCCCCGGCGTCGGCGTGCTCGCTGCGGATCACGGCGGTGGTGTCGGCCGGGATCCGGGCGCCGGTGGCGATCCGTACGGCTTCGCCGCAGGCGAGGGGGAGCGGCCGGTCGGAGCCGGCCAGGATCCCGCCGCCCTGGCGCACCGTCCAGGGGCCGGGTCCGGCGACCGCCCAGCCGTCCATGGCCGAGGTGTCGAAGGAGGGCAGGTCGGTCAGGGCGTCCAGCGGGGTCACGAGGATCTCGCCGAGGGCCTCGGCGAGCGGGGCGTGGTGGGTGCGGGCGGGGGTGAGCGCACCGGCCCGGGCCGCGGTGTCCACGGCCCGGGACCAGGCCGTGGCCCGGTGTCCGCCGCCCTTGCCCGCCGGAGGCCGGCCGACCAGGGCGAGCGCTTCGTCGAGGTGCTGCTCCAGGCTGCCGCGCGCCGGCTCCGCGGGGGCGGTGTCGGGGTCACCGGCCGCCGCGCCCGGGCCGTCGCTGTCCTCCGCGGCGGTGGCGGGGGCGGGCGCCGGGGCCGTACGGGCGGCGGCACCCGCCGCGTCGGGGTGGGCCGGGTCGGCGCCCGGTCCCGCGCCCGATCCGGTGGCCCGGGCGGCCGGGGTCGGGTGGTGTGGGGCGGTGGGGCGGGTCAGCGCGGCCAGGGCTTCGTCCAGGGCGCGCTCGGCGTCGGTGGCGTCGGCGGGTGTCATCCCGAGCCGGTCCCGTCGGCGGAGTCGGCTTCCGCCGCCCAGCGCAGGGCCAGGGCCGCGGCCTGGCGGGAGGCTTCGGCGACCGCCGCGGCGGGGTCGGCCCCGGTGGCTTCGGCCCGCGCCGCCGCGTAGCCGACCAGGAAGGTGGTCAGCGGTGCGGCGGGCCGGGCGACGCCGTGGGCGGCGTCGCGGGCGAGGTCGAGCAGGGTCTTGGTGTCGACGGCGACGTCGATGCCCAGCTCGTTCTTGACGGCGGTGATCCATTCGTCCAGCACGGACCCATGCTCCCTGATCCGGGCGCGCGCGGCCGCGAGATCGTCCCAGGTGTCGCAGTCGAAGGAAGCGAGGGGCGCGGCCGCGCCCACTCGGACCAGTTCCAGTTCGGCGGTCAGCGCGCGCAACGGCAGCCCGGTGAGGCCGCCGTGTTCGGCGGCCAGCAGGGCGGTCCCATGGCGCAGCGATTCGGCCCGGTAGGCGGCGACGAGCGGCTGGTCGCGCCCCTCGGCGTCGCGGAGCAGGGCCCCGTCCACCGGGGCGCCCGCCGCTCCGGTGCCGGTCACGGCGGCGCGCAGCGCCCGTACGGTCTCGCGGTCGAGGAAGGGCAGGTCGGCGGAGAGCACGAGCACCAGCTCGGTGTCGGTGTGCCGCAGCCCGGCGGCCAGCGCGGCCAACGGTCCGCCCCCGGGCGGTTCCTCGCGGGTCCAGCGCACCGGCCGGGAGGTGGGGCGGCGGGCGCCGACGACCACGGTGTCCGCGGCGTCGGCGCAGGCGTCGAGCACCCGGTCGAGCAGGGCCCGCCCACCGACGCTCAAGGCGGGTTTGTCGGCGCCACCGAGCCGTCGCGCGGCGCCGCCGGCCAACACGATCGCGTTGTACGTCATGTCCCGAGTATGCGGGGGTTGTGTTTCATCTGGTTGACCCCGCTTAACCATCATTTATCCAGAACCTCCCGGCGGGGCGGGGGCGGCGCTGAGGTCAGGGGCAAAAGCCGGCGCCCCGGCGCCCGTTGAAGGGCGTCGGGGCGCGGGTGGCGCGGGGTCCCGGCGGTGCGGGAGCCGGTGCTACAGGTAGGGGCCGGAGCGGACGGCCCCGTGGCCGCCGTCCTCGTCGTCCTCGTGTCCGGAGCCGGGCGGCAGCGCGCGGCGCATCTGTTCCAGCTGCGCGCGGGCCGCCATCTGCTGGGCGAACAGGGCGGTCTGGATGCCGTGGAAGAGCCCTTCCAGCCAGCCGACCAACTGGGCCTGGGCGATCCGCAGTTCCGCTTCGGAGGGGATGGCCTCCTCGGTGAACGGCAAGGAGAGCCGCTCCAGTTCCTCGACCAGCTCGGGGGCCAGGCCGTCTTCCAACTCCTTGACCGAAGCCGCGTGGATGTCCTTGAGGCGGACGCGGCTGGCCTCGTCGAGAGGAGCGGCGCGGACCTCTTCCAGGAGCTGCTTGATCATGCTGCCGATCCGCATGACCTTGGCGGGTTGTTCGACCATCTCCGTCACCGGCACCTCGCGAGACTCGTCATCGGCGCCGCCGACCGCCATCCCGTCCTGTCCCAGGATCAGGACGTGCGGGGGGCTGTCCTGCGACCGTTCACCACTCGGCATCTCCATGCCGACCATTCTCTCGCACACCTTCGTACTCACACGGTGTGCCCCCGGACAGGCGTGATCCAACCTGTCCGGGGGCATCGGGATCAGCCCGTGGCCCGGCGGGCCAGCGCGCCGCTGGAGCGGGTGACCAGTGCGGCGAGCAGGGCGGCCCCGAGCGGGACCAGGACCAGCAACTCGGCGAAGGTCTGCCACGGCAGCACGATGGGCACCCACGGCGGGGCGCCGCCGGCGGGCTCGTGGCCGTTCGCCACGACGGCCTCGTACAGGCGCGTCAGGTCGCGCCGCTCGACGAGCCGGAGCCCGGCCGCGGGCAGGATGCCCGCCGCGCAGCCCAGGACCACGCCCATCAGGGCGACCACCCCGCACTGGAAGCCGCTGAGCGTGCGCCGTACCCGCGGGGGTGCGCCGACCGCGGCGAGCGTCTTGAGGTCGGCCTCGGAGTCCGCCTGGGCGAGGCCGGTGGCGATGCCCGCCGCACCGATGGTGACCAGACCGGCGAACAGGGTCAGGGCCATCAGGGTGATGTCGGAGGGTGCTTGGTAGCCCGCTTCGACGGATACGGCGGCGTCCGCGCCCATCCGGTCGAGGTCCCCGTCGAGATTCTGCTTCTGGGTGGAGGTGAGGGAACCGTCGAGGGTGAAGTAGGAGCCGAAGGGGGCGGTGGCGATCCCGGCCGCCTGCACGGCGGCCGGCGGCAGGATCAGCTGGATCCCGTACGCGTTGACGGAGTCCGGTGCCTGGTGGACGGGGAACACCTTGTCCTCGCCCGGCAGTTCCTTGTGGGCCGAGCGGGCGACGTCGGCCTTCTCCATGTCGGTGATCAGCCGGATGGTGACCTTGTCGTTCTTGACGTTGCGCTTGTCGAAGGAGACGGCCTTGCCCGAGGTGAGGGCCGCCACCGTGCCGGGGTCGGTGACCGCCAGCGTGGTCAGCACCTTCTGGTCGGCGACGAGCGTCTGGTGCGAGGTGTAGTAGTCGCTCCGCGCGCAGCGCCAGTCCTTGAGCAGCTTCTTCTGCTCTTCGAGGCCGAAGGAGGCGGGGCCGTGCTCCGCCTCGTTCAGGGGGCAGCGCTGCTCCTTGGGCACGATGATCTCGGCCTGACCGCAGCCCTTGGTGTTCTCGCCGTAGCGCTCGCAGCTGGGCTTGCCCACGACGAGCCGGTCCACATCGGCCCGGACGGCCACCGGGTACCGCTGGGACAGTGCGTCGCGGACGGCGGGCACGTCGCGGTAGCCGCCCGCCTCGTTCATCACGATGGTGCCGGAGCCGCTGGGCAGCTTGGCCGTGTACTCGTGCGCGGCCTGGACGTCCTTGCTGTGCTGGTACGTCGCCACGGCGACCGTGCCGGCCACGGCGGCCAGGACGGCGGCCACGGCGGGGGCCGTGCGCCCGCGGTTGCGGACCGCGTCGCGCAGGGCGAGCCGCGGGGAGAGCGGCAGCCAGCGCCCGACCCGGCCGAACAGGCCGACCAGCATCGGGGTCATGGCGACGATGCCCAGTTCGGCGATGGCGCTGCCGCCCGCGACGACGATGAAGCCCATGCCGGAGACCGTGCCGTAGAGCGCGATGGCGGCGCCCCCGGCGAGGGCGAGCAGGCCCAGGACCGGCAGGATCCGGTTGGACCTGCGGACCCCGCGCCGGCCGGTGAGAGAGGCGAGGACGCTCTGTCGGGACGCGGTGATGGCCGGGACGATCGCGGCCATCAGGCCGGTCAGCACGGCCAGCAGGGCGATCCCGACGAGTTCCGTCGGGACCACGTTGAAGCCGGCGAAGCGGGCGCCGAGCTTCTGCTCCAGGAACGGCCGCAGGGCGAGGGTGAGTATCACTCCGAGGCCCGTGCCGATGACGGCGGCGATGACGCCGAGCACCAGGCCGCCCGAGAGCACGATCGACCGGATGTGCCGCCGGTCGCCGCCGTTGGCGCCGACCAGGCCGAGCTGGCGTCGCGAGCGGCGTGCGCCGACCGCGAAGGCGGGACCGGCCAGCAGGCAGATCTCCAGCATGGCGAGACCGACCACGGTCGCCGCGATGGCCATGGCGGTGGCCCGGCCGGTCCGGCCGGTGAAGGTGTTCCGCACCTCCTGCTGGTACAGCGGCACCGCGGAGTCGGCCGGCGGGTTCAGCATCACGGCGCGGGAGAGGACGACCGCGCCCTTGGCGTTGATCTCCTTGACCATGTTCCACGTGAAACCTTCGCCGCCGACCTTCACGAGGTAGGTGTCGACGATCCGGAGCGGGTTGAGCCCGGCCTCGGTCAGGGAGCGGTCGAGCGGGGCGAGCAGGCTCCCGGGCGGGGCGAGCAGCTCCGGGGCCCCGAGGCTGTTGGGCAGTTCGTACGAGCCGACGACCTTGTACGAGGTCTTCGTGCCGCGGGGGGTGACCATCGAGCCGACGGAGTACCCGGACTCGGTCAGGAAGGCGTCGGTGGCGGCGATCTCGCCGTTCTGCTGGGGCAGCCGCCCGCCGGTGAGCGTGAACATGCCCTTGACCAGCGGGCTCGCGGCGTCGACTTCGCGCATCTGGGTGCTCAGCAGCCCGTGCGTGGTGCGCACCTTCGCGTTGCCCAGGCTGTTCTTGACGCTCTCCACACCGGCCGGGACCGCTGCCTTGAGGGCCTCCGACCGGTCGTCCTTCTTGGGCGGCTCGTAGTTCTTGTAGCCGCCGACGGGCGCGTAGTTCTCCCCGTCGGGGCTTTGGTAGAGGGGCGTGCCGAGGCCGGCACTCAGCTCGGCGTCGGCGCTGCCGATCTTGCGGTCCAGGGTCTGGGCGGTGGTCAGTTCGGCGCTGCGCAGGGTGAGGTCGGCGGCGCTCACCCCGATGATGGGCAGCGCCAGCATGGCGAGGACCAGGACGCTGCGGCCCTTGGCGCGCCAGGCGTCGCGGCGGGCGATCCGCAGGGCCGCGATCCAGGAGTGGTACCAAGCCTTCACTGGGCGGTCCCCAGCCCCGTCAGCAGGGAGTCGGCCCCCTGGCGCAGGGTCTCGTCGACGACGCTGCCGTCGCGCAGGAAGACCACGCGGTCCGCCCAGGCCGCGAAGCGCGGTTCGTGGGTGACCAGGATGCCGGCGGCGCCCGCGTCGCAGCGCGAGCGCAGCAGCCCGAGCACGGACTCGCCGGTCTCCGAGTCCAGGGCGCCGGTCGGCTCGTCGGCCAGGACCAGGCGGCGGTCGCCCACCAGGGCGCGGGCGATGGCCACGCGCTGCTGCTGGCCGCCGGACATCTCGTCGGGGAAGCGGTCGGCGAGCTGGGACAGCCCCATCTCCTCCAGTGCGGCCAGGGCGGATATCCGGGCCTTGCGGGCGGAGGTGCCGTCCAGTTCGCGGGGCAGGGCCACGTTCTCGGCGGCGGTGAGCGCCGGTATGAGGTTGTAGTCCTGGAAGACGTAGCCGATGCTGCGCCGGCGCAGGGCGGCCAGCTGCTTGCGGTTCGAGGTGGTGATGTCGGTGCCCTCGACGATGACCCGGCCGCTGCTGGGGGTGTCGAGCCCGCCCGCGAGGGTCAGCAGGGTGGACTTGCCGGAGCCGGAGGGGCCCATGACGGCGACGAGCTCACCGGGGTAGACGCTGAGGTTGATGCCCCGCAGGGCGTGCACCTCGGTGGCGCCGCTGCCATGGGTACGGACGAGCTGGTCCAGCTGGAGGACGGGCTGTGGGGCGTCCCGGGCCGGGCGGCCGTGGTGCGGGTGCTGGTTCGGCTGCTGGTTCTGCTGCGCGTACGGGTACTGGTGCTGGTCAGGCATGCGGGAGTCCCCCTCGGGACGGCTGGGCGGTGGCGGAAGCGGTGCTGGAGGCGGCTCGTGCCGGGGCGGGTCCCGGATCGGGCCCCCGGTCGGCCGTCGATGGTGCGGGCGTCGGGGCTCCCCGTTCGGCCAGGACGGAGAGCCGCACCAGCCGGGATTCGGAGTGGTCGAGCCACCGGGCCTCGGCCTCGGTCTGGAAGATCAGCTGTTCGATGACCAGCAGCCAGGCCACGTCGTCGCGTTCCTGGGACTTCCCGCTCTCGACGGCGGCGAGCGCCTGGGCCTTGAGCCGGGTGTAGTCCTGCATCGCCCGGATCGTGGCGTGGCGTTGGGACTGGATGACGGCGCGGATGTCCACGCCGGGGGCGCCCACGGCCATGGCGAGCTTGATCGACAGCTCGTCGCGGGGCGGGTTGGTGCGGTCGACGGGGCGCTCGTACCAGGAACACAGTTCCTGGTGGCCGGCGTCGGTGATGGCGTACAGGGTGTGGCCCGCGGCGTCCTCGCCGCCGGGGGCGACCAGGCCGTCACGTTCCAGCCGGGCCAGGGTCGTGTAGACCTGCCCGACGTTGAGGGGCCAGGTGGAACCGGTGCGGGATTCGAACTCGGTGCGCAGCTGTGAGCCGTACCGAGGTCCCCGTTCCAGGAGGGCGAGGAGGCCATGGCGGATAGACATACTCAGTATGTATACCGAGTATGTCGACCGGGACAACCGCCAAAAGGCCTACGTCGTGAGGGGGACCCGGTCCTTTCGGCCCCCGCGTCAGAACCGGCGCAGCCGCACGCCCATGTAGCCCAGACCGAGTCCCATCAGGGCGAATCCCGTACCCAGCGGCAGTATGTGCGCGGCCAGGTCGGCGGCCCGTCCGCCCGGTCCGGCGCCCATCGCCTGGGCCGGCGGCTCGGGCGACGGGCTCGGCTCGGCGCGCGGCGGGGCGACCTGCTCGGCGGGGCGCGGCCGCACCGGCAGGAGCGGCCGGGAGGCCAGGACGGTCTCCGGGTTCGCGGGCTCGGTGGCCGGTCGGCCGGGGTGCTCGCGCCCGGCGCCCGCGACGCTGCCCGCCAGTTCGTCGTCCTCGGGACCGTCGTACCCGGGCAGGACGTAGCGGACGGGCACGGGGACGGCGTACCCGGGCAGGGGAACGGCGCGCACGGGCAGCGGGACGGCGTGCACGGTGGGCGCGGGCGGTGCGGCCAGGGCCGGAGCGGCGGGCGCGAGGCAGCCGAGGGCCAGTACGGCGAAGGCCGTGAGGGCCAGGGGCGATGAGGCCGGGCCCGACGCGGTCCCGGCGGGCCGGCGGAAGTACTGCGTCACGGGGAGCCCCTCCCGTCCCGAGCGACCGAGGTGTCACGCTCAGATTTACACGGTGGGGCAAAAGCGGCATCCCGGGCGCCCCATCAGGGGTGCCCGGGATGCTTTCGTGTCCTGCGGTGGGCCTACTGCGGGTCTCCGGTGGAGACGACGAGGGTGAACTCGGCGCCCTCCTTCGGCACGTCGGACGAGGCCGTGGGCAGCTGCTCCAGCACCGTGTCCTGGCCGTAGACCGCCTCGTCGCGCGGCTGGATGGTGACCTTCCAGCCCGCGGCCTGGATGCACTCCTTCACCGACCGGAGGTTCTTGTACCGGAAGTCCGGGGCGTCGACCTTGGTCGCGTCCTTGTACGACTTCGTGGCTTCCTTGCACTTCGCCACGTCGATGGTGCGGGTGGTGTCCGGACCCTTGTGGCCGCTCTTCGCCGAGGGCGACGAACTCGCGGAGGAGGCCGCCTTCGGCTCGTCACCGCCCTTGTCGCCGCCGCTCAAGGAGATCGCCGTGATCAGACCGCCGATGGCGAGCAGGGCCACCACGATCGATCCGACGATCACCGGGGTGTTCCGGCCGCCCGCGGCGCCCCCGCCGCTCGTGGACGAGCTGGTGCTCGCGGGCGAGATGGTGAAGGGCGGCGGGGTCTGCGGCGCGTGCGGGGCGTACTGCGCCTGGGGCGCCGGCGTGTGCTGCTGCTGGTGCGGGTACGCGTACGCGGGCGGCGGCGTCTGCTGGTGCTGCGGCGCCGGGGTGGCGGGCCCGTACGGCGACGACTGGTACGGCTGCTGGAGCGCCTGCGGCGGCGGGGACTGGAACCCGGAGTCCACCGGCGGGAAGACCGCCGAGGACACCCCGGCGCCGCTGCTCACGGGCGCGCTCGCGACGATCACGGGAGCCCCGGTCTGCCCCGCCGACAGCACGCGCAGGACCTCGCCGCGCATGGCCTCGGCCGTGGGGAAGCGCTCGTTCGGGTTCTTCTTCAGCGCGCGGGCGACCAGCGCGTCCATCGCGGGCGTCACGGAGCGGTTGATGGAGGACGGCGCGACCGGCTCCTCCTGCACGTGCGCGTACGCGATGGCCAGCGGCGAGTCCGCCTCGAAGGGCAGCCGGCCCGTCAGCAGCTGGAAGAGCATGATGCCGACCGAGTAGAGGTCGGAGCGCGCGTCGACGGCCCGGCCGAGCGCCTGCTCCGGGGAGAGGTACTGCGGGGTGCCCACGACCATGCCGGTCTGCGTCATGGAGGTGACGCCCGACTGCATGGCGCGCGCGATGCCGAAGTCCATGACCTTGACCACGCCGCGCTTGGTCATCATCACGTTGCCCGGCTTGATGTCCCGGTGGACCAGGCCCATCTCGTGGCTGGTCTCCAGGGCCGCCAGCACGTCGCCGGTGACCTTCAGCGCCTTGTCGGCCGGCATCGCCCCGTACTGCCTGATGTCCGACTGGAGCGCGTCGCCGAGGGGCTGGCCCTCGACGTACTCCATGACGATGTACGGCATGAGCATGCCGTCGAGATCACCCTCACCGGTATCGAACACCGAGACGATGTTGGTGTGCGACAGTTTCGCTACAGCCTGGGCCTCGCGGCGGAAGCGCTCGCGGAAGGACTGCTCCCGACCGAGCTCGCTGTGGAGCGTCTTGATCGCGACCTGCCGGTCGAGCGCGGAGTCGTACGCGAGGTACACGGACGCCATGCCGCCCTCGCCGAGCAAGTCCCGCAGCTGGTACCGGCCGCCGGCCAAGGACCCGCCCGCGTACCGGCCCTCAGTGCCGTCCTGGCTCATGACTGTCGCTTCCCCTCAAGCAGTGTGCGCGCGCGTCTGACAGAGCGCATATCGCGCCCAGTCTGCCGGAGGGCAAGCCCACGTCAAGCCAGCTGCCCGATCCGTGACCACACGGGGACAGGCCGTCGAGCCGGTCGGCGAGTCGCGCCGAGGCTGTAGCGTTCATCGGAGCACTCCGAACAAGACCCACCGCTTGTGCGGCCCAGAGAGACGACGGCGAGGACTGATGGCACCCGAACCCGAGGGAAACGGCGCCGGGATGGCTGATGGTCCTGAGCACTGGGGCGCCGGCGGGATCGTGGGTGACGGCCGGTACCGGCTGACCCACCGTCTGGGCCGCGGCGGCATGGCGGAGGTGTTCGCCGCCGAGGACGTGCGCCTGGGGCGGACCGTCGCCGTCAAGCTGCTGCGCGCGGACCTCGCCGAGGACCCGGTCTCCAAAGCCCGCTTCACCCGCGAGGCACAGTCGGTCGCGGGCCTGAACCACCACGCCGTCGTGGCCGTCTACGACTCGGGCGAGGACCGGGTCGGCCCCAACGTCGTCCCGTACATCGTGATGGAGCTGGTCGAGGGCCGCACCATCCGCGACCTGCTGATCAGCGCCGAGGCTCCGGGCCCCGACCAGGCGCTGATCATCGTGTCCGGCGTGCTGGAGGCCCTGGCCTACTCGCACCAGCACGGCATCGTGCACCGCGACATCAAGCCCGCCAACGTCATCATCACCAACACCGGCGCGGTGAAGGTGATGGACTTCGGCATCGCGCGCGCCCTGCACGGCGCGCAGTCGACGATGACCCAGACCGGCATGGTCATGGGCACCCCGCAGTACCTCTCCCCGGAGCAGGCGCTCGGCAAGGCCGTCGACCACCGCTCCGACCTGTACGCCACCGGCTGCCTGCTGTACGAACTGCTCGCGCTGCGGCCCCCGTTCACGGGCGAGACGCCGCTGTCGGTGGTCTACCAGCACGTGCAGGACGCGCCCGTGCCGCCCTCGCAGCTGCCCGAGGGCCACGCGATCCCGCAGGAGCTCGACGGACTGGTCATGCGGTCCCTGGCCAAGGACCCGGACGACCGGTTCCAGAGCGCCGAGGAGATGCGCGGTCTGGTCGGGTACGCCCTCCAGATGCTCCAGGACCAGGGCGCGAACACGGGCACCTGGAACACCGGACCGGTCACCATGGCGCTGCCGCACGGGCGCGGCCCCGCCGCGACCACGGCCATGCCGATGGGGAACAACGGCGGCCGCCAGCAGTACCCCTCGAACGCCACGACCTCGCAGTTCCAGCAGCCGATGGTGCCGCCGCTGAACCCGGACGACGGCTCCGCCTTCCCCGGCGGCGGCGGTGGCTACCACGACGGCGGCCAGGGCCACGGGAACGGCCGGGGCGGCTCCGGCGGCGGCCGTTGGAAGATGGTCCTCTTCGCGGCGCTCGCGGTGATCGCGATCGCGGCCGGGGTGGTCTTCGCCCTGGACAAGACCGGCAGCAAGGGCAGCCCCAAGACCGAGCAGAGCAGCTCGCAGACCACGCCCAGCAGCGAGCAGAGCTCGGCGAGCAGCCCCGAGACCTCGCCGTCGGACTCGCCCGAGTCCCAGCGCCCGCGCGAGAGCTACTCCTCGACCCCGAGCCGGTCGCGCCAGCCGAGCTCCACCCCCTCGCCGACGCCGTCCACCTCGGAGTCGTCGAGCGAGCCCTCGCAGACGCCGTCGTCCCCGGCCCCGACGAAGTCGCAGTCGACCAAGCCGTCGAGCCCCTCTCCGGAGGACGGCCGCAACGGCTAGTGGGGCAGGGGCAGGAGCACGCGTACGGGCCCGGCGGAATTCCTTCCGCCGGGCCCTTCTCGTTCGTACTGTTCGGAGTTCGTGCTGCTCAGAGGGCGTGCTGGTACTGCCGGGCGGGATTTCCGGCCAGCGCGTGGACCGTCACGAACTGCGGCTCGATTCGCATGTAGACGGGGTCGAAGACCGCGCCGTCGATGAAATGCGGACCCGGACCGAAGAGTTCCAGATCCGCCGTGGTCGGCTCGACGATCTGCGCCGTTCCGGTGAACTGCACCGACCACAACCGGGGGTCCCCGGTATTGAAGTTGTCGGCGCCGTAGGCGACCACGCTGCCGTTGCAGGCCTGGTGATAACCGAAGCCCGCGTGCATTCTCAGCACCACCTTGCCGTCGACCACGATGTGGCGGGCCAGGGCGAGGAAGGGCAGCGCGCGCATGCTGGTGGCGACCCGGCCGTACGGCACCTGGCGCAGCAGTTCGATGGCGTGGAGTTCCTCAGGGGACATGCCGTCCACTGTCCGGTACCGACACCGTGCCGGGAAAGAGGAGCCCGCCCCGATGATCGGGGACGTTGGTCCCGAATTAAACAGCGCGCCCCGTGGAATCACACGGCGAACGTGCGACCACGGGGCGTTGCGGTGCCGGGATCGGCGGGGGGAGCTCGGGTGAGCCGCCCTAGCGCTTCTCGGCCTGGAGGCGGGCCACGTAGGCGGCGGCCTGGGAGCGGCGCTCCATGCCCAGCTTGGACAGCAGGCTGGAGACGTAGTTCTTGATCGTCTTCTCGGCCAGGTGCAGGCGCTCACCGATCACGCGGTTCGTCAGGCCCTCGCCGATCAGGTCGAGGATCTTGCGCTCCTGCTCGGTCAGGTTCGAGAGGCGGTCGTCCCCCTTCCCGTTCTTGCCGTCGCGCAGCCGCTCCAGCACCCGCGCCGTGGCGACGGGGTCCAGCAGCGACTTGCCGGCCGCCACGTCACGGACGGCGTGCAGCAGCTCATTGCCGCGGATGGCCTTGAGGACGTACCCGGAGGCGCCCGCCATGATCGCGTCGAAGAGCGCTTCGTCATCGGCGAACGAGGTCAACATCAAGCACTTGATGTCCTCGTTCTGGGAGCGCACCTCGCGGCAGACCTCGACGCCGCTGCCGTCCGGCAGGCGGACGTCGAGCACGGCGACGTCGGGGCGGGTGGCCGGGATGCGCACCAGGGCGTCGGCGGCCGTACCGGCCTCGCCGACGATCTCGATGTCCTCTTCGACCGACAACAGCTCATAGACACCTCGGCGTACCACTTCGTGGTCGTCCAGGAGGAATACCTTGATTTTTCCGTCTTCGCGCACAGAATCAGTTTCACACACTCACCCCTTCCCTGCCGCAAGCGGCCGGGATAACGTGCCGTTGTTCCGGCCCCCTGCAAGGCTGTGACCAGTGGTTGTTCCCGGATCCTCGGATTTACTTGGAAATCCAAGCAAAATCGCAGGTCAAACGGGGTTTCGCAGATATGCGACGCACTGGGTAACGTGCATTGTGCAGGGCACTCGCCGGGGCACCTGTCACGCCGGAATCCCTAACGCGTCGCACCCACCCCGTGCGCGCGCACGGATTTTGGCGAGCCGCACTGGTCCCCGGAGAACCCGGGTGCCGGACCGACGGAGGAGCACACGTGACCGTGGAGAGCACTGCCGCGCGCAAGCCGCGACGCAGCAGCGGCACCAAGCGAGCGGCCGGCGCCGCGAGCGCCGGCAAGAAGGCCGCCGCTGCCGCCGCCACCGAGAGTGCCGAGCCCCAGCTCGTACAGCTGCTGACGCCCGAGGGGACCCGGGTTTCGGCCGCGGACCATCCTGAGAACGCGGAATTCCTGGCCTTCGTCGAGGACATCACGGGGGACGACCTGCGCGGTCTCTACCGTGACATGGTCCTGACCCGCCGTTTCGACGGCGAGGCCACCGCGCTCCAGCGCCAGGGCGAGCTGGGCCTGTGGGCCTCGCTGCTGGGCCAGGAAGCCGCTCAGATCGGCAGCGCCCGCGCGCTGAACGACGAGGACTACGTCTTTCCCACTTACCGCGAGCACGGCGTCGCCTGGTGCCGCGGGGTCGACCCGACCAACCTGTTGGGCATGTTCCGCGGTGTGAACCACGGTGGATGGGACCCGACCCTCAACAACTTCCACCTGTACACGATCGTGATCGGCTCGCAGACGCTGCACGCGACCGGTTACGCCATGGGTGTGGCCAAGGACGGCGCGGACTCCGCGGTCATCGCGTACTTCGGCGACGGCGCCTCCAGCCAGGGCGACGTGGCCGAGTCGTTCACCTTCTCGGCCGTCTACAACGCCCCCGTGGTGTTCTTCTGCCAGAACAACCAGTGGGCGATCTCCGAGCCCACCGAGCGCCAGATGCGCGTACCGCTCTACCAGCGCGCCCAGGGCTTCGGCTTCCCGGGCGTACGGGTCGACGGCAACGACGTCCTGGCCTGCCTGGCCGTGACCCGCTGGGCCCTGGACCGCGCGCGCCGCGGCGAGGGCCCGACGCTGGTCGAGGCGTTCACGTACCGCATGGGCGCCCACACCACCTCGGACGACCCGACGAAGTACCGGCGGGACGAGGAGCGCGCGGCCTGGGAGGTCAAGGACCCGATCCTGCGCCTGAAGACGTACCTGCTCGCGAGCGGGGACGCCGACGAGGCGTTCTTCGAGGAGCTGGAGGCCGAGAGCGAGGCCCTCGGCAAGCACGTCCGCGAGGTCGTGCGGGCCATGCCCGACCCGGACACCATGGCGATCTTCGAGAACGTCTATGCCGACGGGCACGCGCTCGTCGACGAGGAGCGCGCACAGTTCGCCGCCTACCTCGCGTCCTTCGAGGGTGGGGAGTGACCATGCCGGTACAGAAACTGACCATCGCCAAGGCGCTCAACGACTCGTTGCGCAAGGCCCTGGAGAGCGACCCCAAGGTCCTCATCATGGGCGAGGACGTCGGCAAGCTGGGCGGTGTCTTCCGGATCACCGAGGGCCTGCAGAAGGACTTCGGCGAGGAGCGGGTCATCGACACCCCGCTCGCCGAGTCGGGCATCGTCGGCACCGCGATCGGTCTCGCGCTGCGCGGCTACCGGCCCGTGGTGGAGATCCAGTTCGACGGTTTCGTCTTCCCCGCCTACGACCAGATCGTCACCCAGCTGGCGAAGATGCACGCGCGCTCGCTGGGCAAGATCAAGATGCCCGTCGTGATCCGCATCCCGTACGCGGGCGGCATCGGCGCGGTCGAGCACCACTCCGAGTCCCCCGAGACGCTGTTCGCGCACGTGCCGGGCCTCAAGGTGGTCTCGCCGTCGAACGCGGCGGACGCCTACTGGATGCTCCAGCAGGCCATCCAGAGCGACGACCCGGTGATCTTCTTCGAGCCGAAGCGCCGTTACTGGGACAAGGGCGAGGTCGACGTCGAGGCGATCCCCGGCGAACTGCACAAGGCGCGGGTCGCGCGGGAGGGGTCGGACGTGACCCTGGCCGCCTACGGGCCCATGGTCAAGGTGTGTCTGGAGGCCGCCGCGGCCGCCGCCGAGGAGGGCAAGTCGGTCGAGGTCCTCGACCTGCGGTCCATGTCCCCGGTGGACTTCGACGGCATCCAGGCCTCGGCGGAGAAGACCCGCCGGCTGGTCATCGTGCACGAGGCCCCGGTGTTCCTGGGCGTCGGCTCGGAGATCGCCGCGCGGATCACGGAGCGGTGCTTCTACCACCTGGAGGCGCCCGTCCTGCGCGTCGGCGGCTTCCACGCGCCGTACCCGCCGGCCCGCCTGGAGGACGAGTACCTGCCCGGCCTGGACCGGGTGCTCGACGCCGTCGACCGCTCGCTGGCGTACTGAGGAGATTTTCGTGACGATCAGCGAATTCAAGATGCCCGACGTGGGCGAAGGCCTCACCGAGGCCGAGATCCTCAAGTGGTTCGTGCAGCCCGGGGACACGGTCACGGACGGCCAGGTGGTCTGCGAGGTCGAGACCGCGAAGGCGGCCGTCGAGCTGCCGATCCCCTTCGACGGCGTGGTCCACGAGCTGCGCTTCGCCGAGGGCACCACGGTCGACGTCGGCCAGGTGATCATCTCGGTGCGGACCGGAGCCGACGACGCGGAACCGGCCCCGGTCGCCGCCGCGGCCGAGGCGGCTCCCGCGGGGGCGGAGGAGGCCGCGCCGGCCGCGCGCCAGCCCGTCCTCGTCGGCTACGGCGTCTCCACCGCCTCCACCAAGCGCCGCCCGCGCAAGGCCGCGCCGGAGGCCGTGGCAGCGGCCGCGCCCGCCCCCGCCGTACCCGCTCCGGCGGCTCCGGTGGTCGCGGTCTCGAACGGATCCGGCAGCAACGGCTACGGCGGCCACGGGCAGCAGGGCGCCGGGCGTCCGCTGGCCAAGCCGCCCGTCCGCAAGCTCGCCAAGGACCTCGGCATCGACCTGGCGGCGATCGTGCCCACCGGTGACGGTGGCGTCGTGACCCGCGAGGACGTGCACGCGGCGGCCTCCGCCGCGCTGGCTCCGCAGCCGGCCGCGCCGGCCACGACCGTCGTCGCCCCCGCGGCCCAGGCCGCACCGGCCGCCGCGGCCGTGTCGGCACCGGACGCGCGGGAGACCCGCATCCCGGTCAAGGGCGTCCGCAAGGTCACGGCCCAGGCCATGGTCAGCTCCGCCTTCACCGCCCCGCACGTCACCGAGTTCGTCACGCTCGACGTGACGCGCACGATGAAGCTCGTCCAGGAGCTGAAGGACGACCCGGACATGGCGGGGCTGCGGATCAACCCGCTGCTGCTCGTCGCCAAGGCCGTGCTCATCGCCGTCCGCCGCAACCCGGACGTCAACGCGTCCTGGGACGAGGCGGCCCAGGAGATCGTGCTCAAGCACTACGTGAACCTGGGCATCGCGGCGGCCACCCCGCGCGGTCTGATCGTGCCGAACATCAAGGACGCGCACGCCAAGACCCTGGCGGAGCTGTCGCAGGGCCTGTCCGACCTGGTGGCGACCGCCCGTGAGGGCAAGACCTCCCCCGCGGACATGCAGGGCGGCACCCTCACCATCACCAACGTCGGCGTCTTCGGCGTCGACACCGGTACGCCCATCCTGAACCCCGGCGAGTCCGCGATCCTCGCGGTCGGTGCGATCAAGCTCCAGCCGTGGGTCCACAAGGGCAAGGTGAAGGCGCGTCAGGTCACCACCCTGGCCCTGTCCTTCGACCACCGGCTGATCGACGGCGAGCTGGGCTCCCGCTTCCTCGCGGACATCGCGGCGGTCCTGGAGCACCCGAAGCGGCTGGTCACCTGGTCCTGAGCGACCGTTCGCCGCATCAGCGAGGGCCGGTCACCCCCAGGGGTGGCCGGCCCTCGGTGCTGAGTAACGTGTGCGAATCGGGGGCCGACCCAGCACCTCCGGGAACGGGGCACAGGACATGGGACTGACCGAGGAGATTTCCGACCTGAGGGGCGGATCCGGACATCCGCAGCGTTTGCTCGGCGAATTCCGGCGCGCGCTCCTGCTCGCTCCGCTCGCCGACGGCGCCCTGATGTCGGGCGAGCAGGGCGGGGTCCGCTGGATCTACGCCTTCACGGACGAGGCCGCCCTGGCGCGCTTCGCGCTCGCGCGCGGCGCCGGGGACCAGGAGTGGGAGTACCTCGCGGTGCTCGGCGCCCGGCTGGCCGACACGGTCGTTCCCGGGGCCGAGGGCCCGACCGGCATCGCCGTCAACGTCGCGGACGGGGCGGGCGCGATGCTCTTCCCGCCGGTCGTGGGCATCGTCCCGGACGCCGTGGCGGTGACGGCATGAGCGGCGACCAGGACCTGGCGGTCGCGCCGGAGGCCGTGAAGAGTGTCCAGGACGGTCTGCGGGCGGCGGTGGGCGAGCTGCGGGAGTCCGGTGCCGACGCGGGCGGGGCCTCGATGGGGGCCGGGTTCAGCTCGCTGTCGATGACCGGGATGGAAGCCGGTCACGCCGGCCTGGCCACGGACTTCGAGGACTTCTGCGAACGCTGGGAGTGGGGCGTGCGCTCCCTCGTCCAGGACGCGAGCACCCTCGCGCAGGCGCTGGGCATCTCCGCGGGGACGCTGTGGGAGGAAGACCACTACATCCAGGGCGCCTTCAAGGTCGCGGCCAACTCGGCGTACGGGAACCCGCACGCGAGCGAGGACGAGATCGAGGAGAAGGGCTGGGGCGACATCTTCCGGGCGGACGTCTACAAGCCCGACTACAGCCCCGAGTCGTTCGCGAAGAGCGGCCAGGACATCAAGGACACCTGGTCGCAGACCGGCGACAAGCTGATGACCAGCGGAAAGATCGGTTCGTTGAAAGACATGGTCGACCAGGCCACCGGCAGCGGGGACGGCAAGTAGATGGGGCTCGGCGACTTCATTCCGGACCCCGTCGAGGACTGGGTCGAGGACCGCGTCGAAGACGTCGGTGACGCCATCGAATGGACCGGCGACAAGGTCGCCGGACTGGCCGACAAGGTGGGGCTGGAGGACGCGGGCGACTGGATCCGGGACAAGAGCCGCTCCGCCGCCAACCAGCTGGGCGCGGACGTCGCCGAGCTGGAACTCGGTCAGACCGACGACCCGCACAAGCTGGTCTACGGCAGCGTCTCCAAGATCCGGGCCCAGGCCGCGCACCTCCAGGACTTCAAAGCGGCCTTCGACAAGGTCGGCAGCGGGCTCAAGGGGATGGACGCGGACGGCCTGAAGGGCAAGACGGCGGACGCCTTCCGCGAATCGGTCGCGAAGGAACCGCCCCGCTGGTTCAAGGCGGCCGAGGCCTTCGGCAAGGCCGCCGTCGCCGTGGGGGGCTTCGCCGAGACGGTGGAGTGGGCACAGGGGCAGGCCAAGGAGGCGTTGGCCGACTACGAAGCGGCCAAGAAGGCCTCGACGGACGCCCGCAACGCCTACAACAAACAGGTCGACGCCTACAACGACGCCATCGACGCGAAGAAGGACACCCTGCCGCCCAAGCCGGGCGGCTTCACCGACCCGGGCACCGCACTCGCCCACGCGGCCCAGGACAAGCTCGACGGGGCCCGCAAGCAGCGCAACGAGGTGGCGGAGACGGCCCGCATCGCGATCCGCGCGGCGCGGGACGCGGCCCCGGAGAAGCCCTCGTACGGCGAACAGTTCGGCGACGGGATGCAGTACCTCGACATCGCCAAGACGCACCTCACCGGCGGGGTCATCAAGGGCACGGCCGGTCTGCTCAACTTCGTCCGCTCGGTCAATCCGACGGACCCGTACAACCTGACGCATCCCGCCGAGTACGTGACCAGCCTGAACTCGACGGTCGCCGGGCTGGTCACCGCCGTCAACGACCCCATGGGCGCGGGCAAGCAGATGCTCGACCAGTTCATGAAGGACCCCTCCGAGGGCATCGGCAAGCTCCTTCCGGAGCTGATCGGCACCAAGGGCCTGGGGCTGGCGAAGAAGGCCGGTACGGTCGCCAAGCTCGCCGACGACATCCCGACCGGACCCGGCCGCAAGGCCCTCACCGGGGACGGTCCGGACCTGCACAAGACGCCGGACGGCGAGCGGACCACGGGCGGCACGGACCCGGTGGACCTCGCCACCGGCAGGATGTACCTGCCGCAGACCGATGTGGTGCTGCCGGGCGCCCTGCCCCTGGTGTTCGGGCGCCGGGCCGAGTCCGGCTACACGGCGGGGCGCTGGTTCGGGCCCTCGTGGAGCAGCACGGTCGACCAGCACCTGGAGATCGACGCCGAGGGCGTCGTCCTGGTCGCCGAGGACGGCCTCCTGATCGGGTACCCGCACCCGGCCCCCGGTGTTCCGGTGCTGCCCGTGACGGGCCCGCCCCGGCCCCTGGAGCGCACCCCCGACGGCGACTACACGCTGACCGACCCGGTGACCGGCCACGTCCGCCGCTTCACCGCGCCCGCCGCGGAGGCCGGTGCGGAGGCCGGTGCGGACGGTCGGGCCCCGATCGCGGAGCTCTCGGACCGCAACGGCAACACCATCACCTTCGAGTACGACGCCGAGGGCAGCCCGGTGGGCATCGCCCACAGCGGTGGCTACCACCTGGACCTGGAGACGGCCGACGGGCGGGTCACCGCCCTGCACCTGACCGGTGGCCCGCGGATCCTCGCCTACGACTACACCGACGGTCAGCTCACCGGCGTGACCAACTCCTCGGGCCTGCCGCTGCGTTTCGACTACGACGAGCGCGGCCGGATCACGTCCTGGACCGACACCAACCACAGCCGCTACGACTACGTCTACGACGACCAGGACCGCTGCGTCGCCGAGGGCGGCAGCGGCGGACACCTCGCCCTCACGATCGACTACGACGCCGTCGACCCGACCACCGGTCACCGGATCACCAGCGTCACCACCGCGGCGGGGGACACCCGCCGCTACCTGATCGACGCGCACCGACGGGTGGTCGCCGAGATCGACCCGCTCGGCGCCGTCACCCAGTACGCCTACGACCGGCAGGGGCGGCCGACCAGCCGCACGGACGCCCTCGGCGCCACCTCCCACCAGGAGTACGACGGGGCGGGCCGGATCATCCGCTCCGTCCGCCCCGACGGCCGCAGCGCGGCCACCGAGTACGACCGGCTCGGGCTGCCCGTCCGGGTGGCGAACGCCGACGGCACGGTGATCCGGCAGAGCTACGACGAGCGCGGCAACCGCACCTCGCTGACCACCTCGGCGGGCGCGGTGACGACCTTCGCCTACGACGAGCGCGGCCACCTCACCGCGGTCACCAACCCGCTGGGCGCGGTCACCCGCACCACCTGTGACGCGGCGGGCCTCCCGATCACCAGCACCGATCCGCTGGGCGCCGTCACCCGCTTCGAGCGGGACGCCTTCGGCCGCCCGGTCCGGGTCACCGACCCGCTCGGCGGGGTCACGCTCATGGAGTGGACCACCGAGGGCAAGCCCGCCCGCCGGGTGGACCCGGACGGCGCGGAACGCCGTTGGGTCTACGACGGCGAGGGCAACTGCACGGCCTTCACCGATCCCTCGGGCGGGGTGACCCGGTTCGAGTACACCCACTTCGATCTCCTCGCCGCCCGCACCGGACCCGACGGGGTGCGGCACACCTACACCTACGACGCGGGACTGCGGCTGACCGGTGTGCGCAACCCCCAGGGCCTGAACTGGGAGTACACCTACGACGCGGCGGGCCGGCTGACCTCGGAGACGGACTTCGACGGCCGGACCCTGAGCTACGCCTATGACCCGACGGGACGGCTGGCCTCCCGCACGAACGCGGCGGGCGAGGAGATCGCCTACGAGCGGGACGTGCTCGGCCGGATCGTCCGCAAGACCTCCCCGACGGGTGCGGCCACCTTCGAGTACGACGTCTTCGACCTGCCCGCCGCGGTGACCTCGTCCGACGGCACCCAACTGGTGCGCATCCGCGACCGGCACGGGCGCCTGGCCGAGGAACGCGTGGACGGGCGGGCGGTCCGTTACGCCTACGACGAGCTGAGCCGACCCGTGGCCCGGACCCTGCCCAGCGGGGCGCGGACCCACTGGACCTACGACGCGGCCGGTCACTGCACGGGGCTGAACGCCTCGGGACGGGAGGTGGTCTTCGAGCGGGACGCCGCGGGCCGTGAACTGACCCGGCGCATCGGGCGGAGCGCGACCCTGCACCACACCTTCGATGCCGCGGGCAGGCTCACCACCCGGCACATCACCGGCTCGGACCAGCGGACCCTGCAACGCCGCGGCTATGCCTACCGGGCCGACGGCAACCTGCTGGAGATCGACGACGAGACGACCGGTCCGCGCCGCTTCACCCTGGACAGCGCGTCCCGGATCACCGCTGTGGACGCCGCCTCCTGGTCGGAGCGCTACGCCTACGACGAGGCGGGCAACCAGACGTCCGCCGACTGGCCGCAGGCCCACCCGGGCGCCGATGCCGTGGGTGAGCGCGAGTACACCGGTACCCGGATCACCCGGGCGGGCCGCATCCGTTACGAGCACGACGCCCAGGGCCGTGTGGTCCTGCGGCAGCGCACCCGGCTCTCCCGCAAGCCCGACACCTGGCACTACGTCTGGGACGCGGACGACCGGCTGACCGAGGTCACCACCCCGGACGGGACCCGCTGGCGCTACCGGTACGACGGGCTCGGCCGCCGCATCGCCAAGCAGCGGCTCGACCCGGCCGGTGTTTCACGTGGACCCGCCCCGGGTGGTGTCGGTGTTTCACGTGAAACAGGCATCCTCACCAAGGCAGTTGGCGGTGTTTCACGTGAAACACCCGTCGCGGAACCCGAGGTCGCGGAGGAAACCCTCTTCACGTGGGACGGGACCACGCTGGCCGAGCAGACCACCCTCGTGCGGGACAGCCCGCACGAGGTCACGCTCAGCTGGACGCACGCCGGTCTGCATCCCCTCACCCAAGTCGAGTCCATCCGGCCCGTAGCCGCGCCGGGGGACCCGCGCGACATGCCGCAGCCGGAGATCGACAGCCGGTTCTTCGCCATCGTCACCGACCTGGTCGGCACCCCGACGGAGATGATCGACGAGCAGGGGGCCCTCGCCTGGCGCACCCGCTCCACCGTGTGGGGCGCTACGAGCTGGAACCGCGATGCGAGCGCCTACACGCCGTTGCGCTTCCCCGGCCAGTACTACGACCCGGAGACGGGCCTCCACCACAACCACTTCCGGACCTACGACCCGGAGACGGCCCGCTACCTGACCTCCGACCCGCTCGGTCTGACGCCGTCGCCGAACCCGGTCGCCTACGTCACCAACCCCCTGGTGTGGGCCGACCCGCTGGGCCTGAGCGGCTGCCCGGCGGCGGGCAAGGAGCAGTTGGCCCTGCCCAAGGCCGAGCGCGAACCCCCGAACATGTACGGGACGCCGATCACCTCCCGACTGGCACGGCCGGGCGAGGAGTTCAACATGGTGCTGTCCAAGGGGCAGCCGGCCACCAGCCCCGGCGGGTTCGGTACGTTCGAAGGCGTCCCCAACCAGCAGTTCGTTCGCGATCAACTGGCCATCCGCACCGACTGGAAGGACGACGTCTCGATGCTCCAGCGGTACCGGTTCCCCGACACCGGTGACCCCATCCGGATCCAGGAGAGCATCATCGGCCCCCAGACGGACCCGACACTGGGCCACCTGCCGGGCGGGGTCAGCCAGCTGGAAATCCTGAACTACGAAGACCGCGCCCGACTGATCCCGGTCGGCCCTCCCGTGGAGATCCCCAAGTAATGACGCAGGAACCCGAGATGACCGTCGACTGGACCGCCGGCGAGAAGACGGTCCGTTGGCACGACGGCGGCGCCGCGGTCGAGAAGCAGCACGCCGCGCCGCCGCAGTCGGTCATGACGTGGACGCACGACGGCGAGACCCTGGTGCTGGTGGTGGAAGCCCTGGACACCCGGCCCTTCACGCCGAAGGACAACGCGGTCGTCTACCGGGCCGACGGCACGGAACTGCTCCGACTGAGCCCCCCGGCGGACCTGTTGTCCGACCCGAACGCGGTGCTCGGGTTCTACAGCGCCTACCGGGACTCCGCCGGACTGCCCCTGCTGGTCATCGCCACCCGCTCGGGCGACTTCCAGGGCCGCCTGGACCTGGAGGCCGGTGCGGTCCGCGACGCCCGTACCTGGCGCTGACGGCGGCGGGGGAACTCTCTTTTCCCACCGGGCACGGAATGTGATCATCGGCGGATGAGCCTTCGATTCCGCCCCGCCGCAGACCCCGCCGACCTCGAACGGGCCGTCGCCTACCCGGCCGACGGCCCGACCGATCCCGTCCCCGCCCTGGACGCCGAGCGGGTCCGGGACGAGCTCGCCGCGCACCGGTTCCGGCCGGAGTGGACCTGGTTCGCCGAGGACGAGGAGGGCCGGATCCTGGCCCGCGCCCTGTGGTGGGGCCGCGCCGACAGCGAGCACCCGCTGGCGCTCGACTGCCTCCAGGTGCGGCCCGAGGTGTCCGACCCGGCCGAGCTGGCCGTGCGGCTCCTGGCGGCCGGTCACGAGGCCTTCGGCGCCCGGCCGCTGTACAACCTGTCGCTGCCGCACGACTGGCGGGCCACCCCGGCGCTGGCCCGCGCGGTCGCCTGGCGCGAGGAGGCCGGCCACCGGGCGGGGCTGACCAGCACCGTCGAGCGGCTGCGCTACGAGTGGACGCCCGAGGCGGGGACCGCGGAGTCCACGGGCCGGCTGGTCTTCCGGGAGGGCACGGACGAGGAGTTCCTCGACTTCTTCGCCCGGCTGTCCCGCGGCAGCCTGGACCTGCACACCCAGACCGAGCTGCGGGCGATGGACGCCGAGGCCCTGGCCCGGGACGACCTGGCCTACTACCTCGACTGCCCGGGCGAGCGGTCCTGGTGGCGCCTGGCGCACCTGCCCGACGGCACCCCGGCGGGGATGGCGATCCCCTCACGGACCCCCTACCACCGCAACGTCGGCTACCTCGGCGTCGTACCGGAGCTGCGTGGCCAGGGGCTGATCGACGAGGTCCTCGGCGAGATCACCCGCTTCCACGCGGCCGAGGGCGCCGACCGGATCACCGCCACCACGGACTCCGTGAACCGGCCGATGGCGGCCGCCTTCGACCGCGCCGGCTACCGGGTGACGGAGATCCGTCTGGTGCTGGAGGAGCCGTCCGGGCCCTGATCTCCGGGGCCGGCGGGGGCGGCGCGGGCGGTGTCCGCAAGGCCGGGGCCGGGCGGGCGTCGGCGCGGTAGCGTGCCGCCGGGGAAGGGGGACCGGGGTGTCGATCGCCGAGTTGCAGGTGTACTCCGTGGAGGAGGCGGACGTGTCCGGTGGCGTGTGCGTCGTGCGCTGCGTGGGCGGGGTCGCGCGGGCCGGACAGGTCTACGCGGCCGGGGAATCGAGGCTGGGGCTGCGCGGGATCGAGCGGTACGGGCGCCCCGTGGACTCCTTCGCCGCGGGCCACGTGGCGAAGGTGCACCTGACCGGCGCCGTGGTCGCCCTGCTCACCCGGGGCCAGGTGCTGACCTCGGTGCCGCCCGACGGGCACGCCCTGGGCGAGCTGGAGGCCTGGCTGGCCACCGATCCGCCGCTGGAGGACGAGCCCAGGCCGCTGGAGCTGCGCGCGCTGGCCGTGGGCCGGGCGCGGGACGGCCGGCTGCCGGACGGGGTGCGGCTGCGCTGGGGCCGCGTGGCGGTGGCCGCGACCCGGCGCAAGGCCGCCCGGGAGGGGGAGGCGGCGCTGGTGGCCGCCGCCGAGGAGGCGGCCGTACGGGGCTACCTCATCCAGCAGTTCGGCCCCGGGCCCGGTGGGGACCCGGCGGAGCTCTGCCGGGACCTGCTGGCGCTGATCGACCTGACCCCCGGGGCGGCGGCCGGCGAGGCCCGCTCCTGGCGCGACCTGCCCAGGGCCCGCATCCTGCACCTGCGCCGGATCAAGAACCTGCTGCCGTGGCTGGAGCTGGTCCGGCCGCACCTCGCGCCGGACGACCCGCTGGGCGCGGCCGTGGACGCGTGGACGCGGGTCCGGCCGCGGCTTCCGTAGCCGGATCCCCGCGGGCGGCGCGCCCGCACCGGTTCACGAGGGTGCAGCACGCCCCGGGGGTGACGTCATCGCCGCTGGTCACAGAGGTGGGTGCGCCAGTTGCTCGGCGTGTCCCAGGGTGGGCCGCAGGGCGTCGAGTTGCGGGATCTGACGGGGTGTCCGTGAGTGGATCGCGGCGGTACGTCCCATGCCGTCATCGCGCCTGACAGGAGAGAACGTTGCGCCGTTTCACCCGCTACACCGTCCCCGCAGTCCTCTGCGTGTCCCTGCTGGCCGCGTCCCCCGGCCTCGCCGGGGCTGCCTCCCAGGACGCGCACAAGCCCATCGCCCCCGGCTCGTCCCGGGCCATCCCGGGGACGGACGCGCTGCAACAGCAGGTCGCGTCCCTCGGCGTGACCGGCGAGATCCTCAAGGCCGTCAGCGACCTGATCGCCGCCGTGCTCAAGGCCCCCGACGGGAAGATCCCCGAGGCGGACGCGGACAAGCTGAAGAAGGCGATCGAGGACGCCCTCGCCAAGCTGCCGAAGCCCCCGGCGGACCTCCCCAAGCCGCCGGTCGACCTCCCGAAGCCGCCGGTGGACCTCCCCAAGCCGCCGGTGGACGCGCCGAAGCTCCCCGTCGACGCGCCCAAGCTCCCGGTGGACGCGCCCAAGCTCCCCGTCGATGCCCCGAAGCTCCCCGTGGACGCGCCGAAGCTTCCGGTCGCGGCCGTCGCCGCGGGGGCGAAGGCGGGCCCGGTGGACCTGGTCGGCATCGCCGTGGAGAACCTCAAGAAGTCCGTCGACGGGCTGCTCAAGGCCTCGGGCCCCTGTGGCTGCTCGACCGACGCCACGGCCAAGTCCACCGACGTGGTGACGTCCCTGACCGCCCTGGTCGCGGCGCTCCTGACCGGCGGCGGACTTCCCCCGCTGCCGGTACCGGCCCCCGCCCTGCCCGTCCCGGCGCCGGCGCTGCCCGTACCGGCCCCGGCGCTGCCCGTCGAGTAGCCGCACCGCGCCCGCGTCCCCGCCCCGATGCCCGGTGGTGGGGGCGGGGCACGGGCGGTCCGCCCCCGCGGGGGCTCCGCGCACCGGTGCTCCCCCCGTGCCCCGGTGCCACCGCACGGACCCCCTTGACGGCGGTGCGCGCCGGATGGACGCTCCGGGACCTCGCATCCGTACGCATCTGGGGGGACCGGTATGCCGGAGCAGTCCGACCAGCACGACCAGAACGACCCGCACGACCGCAGCGACGGGGCCGACCCGCCCCGCACCGTCCGCGTCCAGCTCGCCGGGGAGCTGCGCGCCCAACTCGCCGGAGCCGGGGCCTCGTGGACGGTGAGCGAGCACCTCGCCGACCACCAGGCCGTTCCGCGGCCCTCGCTGGGTCTGGAGCCGGGGGCCAACCTCACGCCCGCCGCCGAGGCGGGCTCCGTGGACCTGCGGGCGCTCATCGGCCGCGAGAGCGCGAACCGCGACCTCACCCGGCGCCGCGCGGCGCACGGCCTGCTGCCGGGGACGGAGCCGCCGGTCGTCGGGGCCCGGCCGGCCGCCGTCGACTGGCGCAACCGCTGGGGCTGGCCCTGGATCACCAAGGTCAAGGACCAGAACCCGTGCGGCTCCTGCTGGGCGTTCGGCGCGACCGGGCTGGTCGAGTCGATGGCGCGGATCGAGCACGCGGTGTGGGCCGAGCGCTCCGAGGGGGACGTGCACGACGGCCTGAAGTTCAGCTGCGGTCAGGGCAGCAACCCGGAGACCGCGCTGGACTGGATCAAGGTCAACGGGGGCATCTGCGACCCGGACTGCTATCCGTACACGACCCCGCCGGCCTCCGTGCCCGCCGACCGCCGCGATGCCTGGCGGGCGGACTACACGCCCAGCTGGGACCGGTCCGGCCGGACCGTGCGGATCGCCGACTACGTCCGGCTCGGCGACGTGGAGCAGCAGAAGGTCTGGCTGGACACGGTCGGCCCGCTGACGGCCTGCTTCGACGTCTACGACGACTTCTTCGGGCTCGGCTCCGGCGTCTACCGGCGCACCAGCGAACACTACGCGGGCGGCCACTGCGTGCTGATCGTCGGCTACGACGACGCGGCCGGGTGCTGGCTCTTCAAGAACTCCTGGGGCACGGGCTACCACGTGGGGGGCTACGGGCGGATCGCCTACGGCGAGGTGAAGATCGACTACTGGGCCAAGTGCGGGCTGCGCGGCACCAACGTCGACCCGTGGACCAAGCGCCGCCTGCACACCGGGAACGTCTTCGAGAGCGGCAACGGACGCGCGCACCGCAACTTCGAGATGCTCGCGACGACCGGCGGCGGGCGGCTCCAGCACTGGTGGCGGGAGGGCGACGCACCCTTCCCGTGGGCCCGCGCCGCCGCCTTCGGCAGCGATGCCTCCGGGCTGCCCGCCTTCACGAGCACCACCTACAACCGGAACCTGGAATCGGTGCACGTCACCACGGGCGGGCGGCTGCACCACTGGTTCTACGACCAGTCCGGCGGCACCTGGCGCGACGCGGGCATCTTCGGCCCCTCCGACGCGGCGCCGGGCAGCACGCCGGCGTTCATCCAGAGCGACTACGGCAAGCCGGGCAACTTCGAGGTGGTCCTGCGCACCGCCGACGGACGCCTCAACCACTGGTGGCGGATCAACGGCTCGCCCTGGACCTGGAACGACGGCGGCCGCTTCGCCTCGGGCATCGCCCACTACGGGCCCGCCCTGGTCCAGACCCGCGGCCGCCATCTCGACCTGGTGGCCACCCGTACCGACGGCCGCATGCAGCTGTGGTGGCGCGACGACCCGAACGGCTTCGCCTGGCGCGCGGGCGAGCTCTTCGGCACCGGGATCACCTCCGCGCCCTGCCTGATCGAGGGCCAGTACGGAGCCGTCGACGAGGACACGGCCGGCAACTACGAGCTGTGCGTGGCGGCGGGCGGCCGGGTCGAGCACTGGTGGCGGGGGAACACGGCGGGCGCGGCCTGGAACCGCAGTGCGGTCTTCGGACACGACGCGCTCGCGGTCACCGGGATGCTGCAGGGCAGCTTCGGGTTCAATCTGGAGGTCATCGTCCTGCGCACCGACCGCCAGCTCCAGCACTACTGGCGCGACGGCGCGGGATGGCACGAGGGGCCGGTGATCGGGCCCGCCTGAGGTGCGGTGACGTGAGCGGAGGGGCCCGGTGGAGGTACGGACGGTGGCGCTCCGCGTCGGTGAGGCGTACGTCCTGCGCCTCACCGGGCGCGGGGCGCGCGGGTACGTGTGGACCTGGCAGGTGAGCGGGGACGCGGACGCGGTGGAGGTGGCCGAGGGGCCGCCCGGCGGCCGTGCGGAGCCCGGCGGCCCGCCGGAGCGGGAAGCGGCGCCGGTGGCGCCCGGCGCGCCGGTGGAGCGGACGTACGTCGTGCGCGGCCGGTGTCCCGGCGGGCGGGCCCGGATCCGCTTCGCCCAGATCCGGCCGCCCTACCCCGACGAGGCGCCGTACGACGAGTTCGTGCTGGAGGTCGAGGTCGGGCCCGCCGCCCCTTCCGCGGCGGGTTGAGCCGCCGGCGTCCACATCCCGGACGGGTGCCGACTTGCACCTGTGTTGTATCTATGCTGTGCGCATGCCATCCGCCACCCTCGCGCCCACGGCCGCCGAACGCGTCTACCAGCACGTCAAGAACGGCGTGCTCGACCGCCACTACGAAGGCGGGACCCTGCTCACCGAGGGCGAGCTCGCCGACGCGGTGGGGGTCTCGCGCACGCCCGTGCGCGAGGCGCTGCTGCGCCTGGAGACGGAAGGGCTGATCAAGCTCTACCCGAAGAAGGGCGCGCTGGTCCTGGCCGTCTCCGCGCAGGAGATCGCCGACGTCGTCGAGACCCGGCTGCTCGTCGAGGAGTTCACCGTCCGGCGGGCCGTACCGGCGGCGCCCGCCCTGCTGGAGCGGCTCGCGGAGCTGATCGACGAGCAGCGCCGGCACGCCGCGAGCGGCGACTTGAGCGCGCTGATCGTCGCCGACCGCTGCTTCCACGCCGAGATCGTCCGCAGCGCCGGCAACCAGATCCTGTCCCGGCTCTACGACCAGCTGCGCGACCGGCAGCTGCGGATGGGCGCCCGGCTGCTGCACGCGCACCCCGAGCGGATCGCGAAGACCCTCGCCGAGCACACGGAGATCCTGGACGCGCTGCGCGCCGGGGACGGCGAGGGCGCGGCCGTGGCGGTGCGCGGGCACGTCGGACGGGTCGCGGCCCTGGTCCGGGGTGACGCGCGATGAGCGCCTCCCCCTCCGCCTCCCCCTCCGCCGCCGTCCCCGTCCCGGCGCCGGCTCCCGCCGCCGTGGCGCCCGCGCCCCACCCGCCGAAGGACCCGCTGGGCGGCCGGCGGGCCGTCTTCGTCTGGTCCATCGGCGTCGCCGTCTACTTCGTCGCCGTCATCTTCCGCACCAGCCTGGGCGTCGCGGGCCTGGACGCCGCCGACCGCTTCCACGTGAGCGCCTCGGCCCTGTCCACCTTCTCGCTGCTCCAACTGCTCGTCTACGCGGGGATGCAGATACCCGTCGGCCTGATGGTGGACCGGCTCGGCACGAAGAAGGTGCTCACGCTCGGCGCGGTGCTCTTCACGGCCGGCCAGATCGGCTTCGCGCTCTCCCCGTCCTACGGGACGGCGCTGGCCGCGCGCGCCCTGCTGGGCTGCGGCGACGCCATGACCTTCATCTCGGTGCTGCGGCTGGGCACCCGCTGGTTCCCCGCCCGGCAGGCGCCGCTGATGGCGCAGCTGGCCGGGCTGGTGGGCATGGCGGGCAACCTCGTCTCCACGCTGGTGCTGGCGCCCGTACTGCACGGGGTGGGCTGGGTGCCGGCCTTCGCGGGCAGCGCGGTGGCGGGGCTCGTGGTGCTGGTGCCGCTGCTGCTGTTCCTGCGCGACCACCCCGAGGGGCACGCGCCGGCGCCGGTGGCGCGGGGCGAAGGGGGCTACGTACGGCGCCAGATCGCCGAATCCTGGCGCGAGCCCGGGACCCGGCTCGGGCTGTGGGTGCACTTCACGACGCAGTTCCCGGCGATGGTG
Source organism: Streptomyces sp. NPDC028419 (assembly GCF_055565515.1). Taxonomy (NCBI): domain Bacteria; kingdom Bacillati; phylum Actinomycetota; class Actinomycetes; order Kitasatosporales; family Streptomycetaceae; genus Streptomyces; species Streptomyces sp. NPDC028419. The sequence continues at coordinate 326,498 of NZ_JBVHUE010000001.1, forward strand.
TTCCTGCTGCTGTGGGGGATGCCGTTCCTGGTCGAGGCGCAGGGGCTGTCGCGCGGCGGGGCGGGCGGGCTGCTGACGCTGATCGTCGTCGCGAACATGGGCTTCGGGTTGTTCTACGGGCAGTTGGTGGGGCGTCGGCAGGCCGCGCGGATTCCGCTGGCGCTCGGCACGGTGGGGGTGACGGCGCTGATGTGGGGTGCGGTGCTGGTGTACCCGGGGGAGCGGGCGCCGATGTGGCTGCTGGTCGCGCTGTGCGTGGTGCTGGGGACGTGCGGGCCGGCGTCGATGATCGGCTTCGACTTCGCGCGGCCGGCGAATCCGCCGGCGCGGCAGGGGACGGCGTCCGGGATCACGAACATGGGCGGGTTCATCGCCTCGATGACGACGTTGCTGGCGGTGGGGGTGCTGTTGGACGCGACCGGGGACGACTATCGGGTCGCGTTCTCCTCGGTCTTCGTGCTGGAGGTGTTGGGGGTCTCGCAGATCCTGCGGTTGCGGGGGCGGGCCTTGCGCAGGGAGCGGGAGGGGGCCGCCGGGCCGCCGCGGGTGGGGGCCGGCCCGGCGGTGCCCTCAAGCGCCGGGCCGGCTTGAGGTGCCTCCGGCGGCGCCTCAATCGCCGGCGGGGCTGGATTTGGTCGGCCTTATGGCGTGACTGCGAAGTGGGAGAGGATCGCTTCTGCCAGGTCGGGGTCGCCTTCGACCTTTACGCGGTCCGCCAGGGTGTGCCAGCGGCCGCGGCCCGCGGCGAGGCGGACGTAGGTCTGCCAGTCCATCGCCAGGGTCACCGCGGGGCCCAGGGACGGCGCGTTGTCCATCGTGCCGCGGCCCTCGGCGTCGATCCGGACCGTCCGCATGAACTCCAGGGTCCCGTGCACGTCCAGCACCACCGCCGAGCCCGCCGGGGCGCCCGCGTGCTTCGCGACGACCTTCGGGAGCCCCGCCAGCAGCATGTCCCGGGCCACGAAGGCGCCGGGGGAGTCCCAGTTCCCCGGGACGCCCAGCGCGGCCCGCAGGTCCTGCTCGTGGATCCACACGTCGAAGGCCCGCAGCCGCAGCGCCAGCTCCAGGGTCACCTGCTCGCCCAGCGGTCCGCGCACCATCGTGGTGGCCGGGTCCCGCTTCTCGTTGCGCAGCTGCCGCATCCGCCGGATGACGGTGTACTCCAGCTCCGAGGTCATCTCGGGGGCGGTGTGGTGGCGCCGGACGTCCACCTGGACCTCCATGTACCGGGTGAACTCGTCCACCACGTGGAGGAGGTCCCGGGGGAGGGTGTGGATGGGGCGGGGGTCGCCGAGCTGCTCGCACTCGATGCCGATGATGTGTGACACGACGTCACGGACCGACCAGTTGGGGCAGGGGGTCGCCCGGTTCCATTCGGCCTCCGCCAAGGGGAGGACCAGTTCGGATATCGCCTCGATGGAGTGGGTCCACGCATCGACATAGGGCTGAAGGCTGGGATGGACGGTCAACGGGACCCCTCGCGTGCTGTTCAGTGGCGCGTTGTGGACGGTTGGACTGGCGGGCGGCGGCCTTGTCAAAGTTACGCTGCGGTTGAGCACCCCGGCAGTGCTTTCGTGTGACGATCGTAGGCCCCGAGTTGACGGCTTCCATGCCAGAACGGTGGTAGTGTGCGCGCCTCCCTGATCCAAATCGCGGTGAACGAGGGCGAGTCGGTGGTTTCCCGACGTGCCCGGGTGGCGGACCTGGTCCGCGAACAGAGCGGCTCCGATCTGGTGGTGCTGCCGGAACTGTGGGGCGTGGGCGCCTTCTCCTACGAGCAGTTCGAGACGGAGGCGGAGCCGCTGGACGGGCCCACCTTCGAGGTGATGTCGAAGGCGGCGCGAGACGCCGGGGTCTGGTTGCACGCCGGTTCGGTCGTGGAACGCTCCGGTGACGGCTCCCTCTACAACACCACCCTCGTGCTGTCCCCCGAGGGCGAGCTGGCGGCCACGTACCGCAAGATCCACCGCTTCGGCTTCGACCAGGGCGAGGCCGTGCTGATGGCGGCGGGCGGCTCGCTGACGACGGTCACCCTGCCGCAGACCGTCCTCGGCCTCGCCACCTGCTACGACCTGCGCTTCCCGGAGCTCTTCCGCGGGCTGGTCGACGCGGGCGCGCAGACCCTGGTGGTGGCCGCGGGCTGGCCCGCGCGCCGCCGCGCGCACTGGACCCTGCTGAACCGGGCGCGCGCCGTCGAGGACCAGGCGTACGTCCTCGCCTGCTGCACCGCCGGGACGCACGCCGGGGTCGAGCAGGCGGGACACAGCCTGGTGGTGGACCCGTGGGGCGAGGTGATCGCCGAGGCGGGCCCGGGCGAGGAGGTGCTGACCGTGGACCTGGACCCGGCCACGGTGGCGCAGACCCGGGAGCAGTTCCCGGCCCTGAAGGACCGGATGCTCGGCATCCGCCCCCCGGCCCGCGGCACCTGGGCCACCTCCTGACGCGGTGACGCCCGCACCGGCCGTCGCGCCCCCGCGGGGCCCGCGGCCGGTGCTCAGCCGCCGCCCCGGCGGCGTTCGTCGTCCCGTGCTTCCTCCCGCTCCTCCCGCTCTTCCCGGTCCGCCCGGTCCTCGGCCCGCTCCTCGCGCTCCTTCTCCGCCATCCTGATCACGCACACCGCCACCGCCAGCAGCAGTGCCGCGTCCGCCTCCTCCCGGATCACGTCCACGGCGTACGTCTCGCGGACCCGGTACCACTGGCGGGAGATCAGCGACAGCAGCTCGCCCTCGTACTCGACCTTGAACTCGCGGTCCAGGATCCGCCCGCTGACGTCGAGGACGGTCCCCTCGGACAGGGTCACGCGATAGTGGTTGCGCAGCAGCGAGAGCCGCTTCTTGCGAATGACGGCGAGCTGCTCGCCGTCCCGCTCCAGGGTCATCGCGTCGCGGAAGCTGAACATCTTCTCGCGCAGCGTGATCAGGATCCGGCCGTCCGGGTCCTTCAGCTCCAGGGTGTCGCGGACGCGCAGCGCCTTGCCGTCGACCAGGTAGGCGTGGCGGCCCGCCTCGTCCTCGACCCAGTAGTCGTCGCCGATGGCCAGCACTTTGTCCCGAACGAGGTATTTCATGCCGTCATCGCTGCCCGCGATAGGTTGCCGCCATGCCTCTCCTCTACGTGACCGACCTGGCCTACCCGGCGCGCGGCCGCCGCTACGGCGACGAGGACGTCCTCCTCACCTCGCGGCTGCGCGAGGAGTTCCCGCTGGCCCTGTGCCACCCGCTCGACGCGCGGGCCCTGATGCCCGGCTTCGACGCGGTGATCGTCCGCAACAGCGGGCCCGTCCTGCACCACCAGGAGGCCTACGACGCCTTCCGCGCCCACGCCCTGGCCACCGGGGCCCGGGTCTACAACCCGCTCACCGGCCGCGCCGACATGGCCGGCAAGCAGTACCTGCTGGACCTCACCAGGTCGGGCCATCCGGTGATACCCACCGTCGACGACCCCGCCGACCTGCACCTCCTGCCGCCGGTGGCCGAGTACGCCGTGAAGCCCCGCCAGGGCGCCGACTCGATCGGCCTGGCCTTCACCGCCGACCCGGCCGCGCACCTCGCGCACCTGGCGAGCCCGGGGGGCGCCCCCGGCCCGTTCCTGATCCAGCCCCGGATCGACTTCGTCCACGAGGTGTCCTTCTACTTCGTCGACGACGCCTTCCAGTACGCCCTGTACGCGCCCGACCCGGCCCGCCGCTGGGACCTGGAGCCCTACGACCCGAGCCCCGCGGACCTCGACTTCGCCCGCACCTTCATCGGCTGGAACACCCTGACCCACGGGATCCAGCGGGTCGACGCCTGCCTCGCCCCGTCCGGCGAACTCCTGCTGGTCGAGCTGGAGGACCTCAACCCCTACCTGTCCCTGGAGCTGCTCCCGGAGCCCGTCCGTGACGCCTTCGTGAACGCCCTGGTGGCCTCCCTGCGGTCCTTCCTGGGCTGATGGCACCCTTGACGCATGAATCCTGCCGCGTCCGCACCCCGTCGCGCCCGAGTCCGTGCCCCCGAGCTGATCGGCAAGGGCGGCTGGCTCAACACCGGTGACACCTCCTACACCCTCGCCGACCTGCGAGGACGGATCGTCATCCTCGATTTCTGGACCTTCTGCTGCATCAACTGCCTGCACGTCCTCGACGAGCTGCGGGAGCTGGAGGAGAAGCACCGGGACACCGTCGTGATCATCGGCGTGCACTCGCCGAAGTTCGTGCACGAGGCCGAGCACCAGGCCGTCGTCGATGCCGTCGAGCGCTACGAGGTCCACCACCCGGTCCTCGACGACCCCGAGCTGGCCACATGGAAGCAGTACGCCGTACGCGCCTGGCCCACGCTCGTGGTGATCGACCCCGAGGGCTACATCGTGGCCCAGCACGCCGGCGAGGGGCACGCGCACGCCATCGCGCGGCTCGTCGAGGAGCTGGAGGCGGAGCACGCGGCGAAGAGCACCCTGCGGCGCGGGGACGGGCCGTACGTGGCGCCGGCGCCGGTCGCGACCGACCTGCGCTTCCCCGGCAAGGCGCTCGTGCTGCCCTCCGGGAACGTCCTGGTGTCCGACTCGACCCGGCACCAGCTCGTGGAGCTGGCCGCCGACGGCGAGAGCGTGGTGCGGCGGATCGGCAACGGGGAGCGCGGCTTCGGTCCCGACTCCTTCAGCGAGCCGCAGGGCCTGGCGCTGCTGCCCGACGGCCGGGTCGTGGTCGCGGACACCGTCAACCACGCGCTGCGCGTCCTCGACCCGGCCACCGGTGTCGTGGAGACCGTCGCCGGTACGGGCCGCCAGTGGTGGCAGGGCTCGCCGACGGCCGGGCCCGCGCGCGAGGTGGACCTGTCCTCGCCGTGGGACGTGGCCTGGTGGCGGGGCCGGGTGTGGATCGCCATGGCCGGCGTGCACCAGCTTTGGACCTGGGACCCGGAGAGCGACACCGTCGCGGTGGCGGCCGGTACCACCAACGAGGGGCTGGTCGACGGGCCGGCCGCGGAGGCCTGGTTCGCGCAGCCCTCCGGGCTCGCGGCGGCCGGGGACCGACTGTGGATCGCCGACTCGGAGACCAGCGCGCTGCGCTGGGTCGAGCCGGTCGAGGGCGAGGGGGACGCGTACGCGATCCGGACCGCCGTCGGGAGCGGCCTGTTCGACTTCGGCCACCGGGATGGCGCGGCGGACCAGGCGCTGCTCCAGCACCCGCTCGGGGTGACCGTGCTGCCGGACGGCTCGGTCGCGGTCTGCGACACGTACAACCACGCCCTGCGCCGCTACGACCCCGTGACCGGGGAGGTCAGCACGCTGGCGACCGACCTGCGCGAGCCCAGCGACGCGGTGCTGGTCGGCGAGGACATCCTGGTCGTGGAGTCGGCGCGGCACCGGCTGACCCGGCTGCGGCTGCCGGAGGAGGCCGTCCGCGTCGAGTCGGTCGCCCACCGCACGCAGCGTGCGGCCACCGAGGTCGCGCCGGGCACGCTCCGGTTGGACGTGGTCTTCCGGGCGCCGACCGGGCAGAAGCTGGACGACCGGTACGGGCCCTCCACGCGGCTCCAGGTCTCCTCGACCCCGCCGGAGCTGCTGGCCGGTGGGGCGGGCCAGGGGACGGACCTCTTCCGGGAGCTGGTGCTCGCGGAGGGGGTCACCGAGGGGGTGCTGCACGTCTCGGCGATGGCGGCCTCCTGTGACGACGATCCGGAGAACGAGTACCCCGCCTGCCACATGCACCAGCAGGACTGGGGCGTTCCGATCCGGGTCGCCCCGGGTGGCGTCGACCGCCTGCCGCTGGTCCTGGCCGGCCTGGACGGCTGAGCCCGGCCCGCTCCCGCCCGGCCGACCCTGGCCAAGTCAGCCCCGCCGGCGTTTGAGGCGCCCCCGGAGGGCAGAGCCAGCCGCAGGCGCCCATCGACCGGAACCACCTCCGGAGGTGGTGCGGCCCGGTGGGCGCCCCCAGCCGGGTTGGCCCTCCGGGGGCGCCTCAAACGCCGGCGAGGCTGACTTGGTCCGGCGGGGCTGAAACTGGCCCGGCGAGGCTGATTGGGTCCGGCGGGGCTGGGTCGGCCCCGCCGGGGGTCGGGTCAGCCCTCCAGGAAGGAGACCAGGGCGTTTGCCAGGAGGTACGGGTCGTCCGCGCCGCACAGTTCGCGGGCGCTGTGCATGGAGAGGATCGCGACGCCGATGTCGACGGTCTGGATGCCGTGGCGCGCGGCCGTGATCGGGCCGATCGTGGTGCCGCAGGGCATCGAGTTGTTGGAGACGAAGCTCTGCCACGGCACGCCCGCACGCTCGCACGCCGCCGCGAACACCGCGCGCCCGCTGCCGTCCGTCGCGTACCGCTGGTTGACGTTGACCTTGAGGATCGGGCCGCCGTTGGCGCGCGGGTGGTGCGTCGGGTCGTGCCGCTCGCCGTAGTTGGGGTGCACCGCGTGCCCGGTGTCGGAGGAGAGGCAGATGGTGCCCGCGAAGGAGCGCGCACGGTCCTCGTAGCTACCGCCGCGCGCGAAGACTGAACGTTCCAGCACATTGCCCAGGAGCGGCCCGTCCGCGCCCGTGTCCGACTGCGAGCCGTTCTCCTCGTGGTCGAAGGCGGCCAACACCGGGATGTGGTCCAGGTGTTCGGCGGTGGACACGGCGGCCAGCGCGGCGACGCCCGCGTGCACCGACAGCAGGTTGTCCATCCGCGGCCCGGCGAGCAGTTCTCGGTCACGGCCGAGGTAGGCCGGGGGCTCGATCGAGTGGACCATCAGGTCCCAGCCCGCCACCGCGCCCTGGGACAGGCCCTCTTCCTCCTCCAGGAAGGCGATCAGGTCGCCCTCGTGCGCTTCGCCCAGACCCCAGATCGGCTGCATGTGCCGCTGCTTGTCCAGCTTGAGGCCGTCGGAGTTGACGGACCGGTCCAGGTGCACGGCCAGCTGCGGCACGCGCAGCAGCGCGCGGTCGACGTTGACCAGCCGCTCGGTGCCGTCGCGCAGGGTCAGCCGACCCGCGAGGCCCAGGTCACGGTCCAGCCAGGTGTTGAGCAGGGTGCCGCCGTAGACCTCGACGGCGATCTGCCGCCACCCCTGTGACCCGGTGTCAGGAAGCGGCTTGACCCGGAGGTTGGGGGAGTCGGTGTGCGCGCCGATGATCCGGTACGGGGTGTGCGGGGTCGCGCTCTCGGGGACGTACCAGGCGATGAGCGCGCCGCCGCGCAGTACGAACTTGCCCCCCGCGCTCGAATCCCAGGCGTCCGTTTCCGACAGCTGCCTGAAGCCGGCCTTTTCCAGCCGCTCGCCCGCGTTGGCGACGGCGTGGTACGGCGAGGGGCTCGCCGCCAGGTAGGTCATCAGATCGTCGGTGTGGCCGCGGTCGAAGCGGGCGGGAGAGCTCATGTGGTTCACCTTAACGACGGTCGTGTTCGTCATGGCCGGGCTGGGGCGGATAGCCGACGGACAGCCGGAGGACGAGGGCGCGGTGGTGGTGTGAACTGCGATCCCGGTCGGCTCAGCCCGGCGGACGCTCGAAGCGGCGCTGCAGCTGCCTGCGCTCGCCCCGGCGGATGCGCGGGAGCATCTCGGGAGTCTGCGCGGAGCGCTGTGCGCGCCTCTTGCGTCCGGCGCAGAAGATACATGCCTCGCCGGGCGGAGCGTCGGGATCCATCGGCGCGCCGGGATGTTCGGCACATCCCGACGCGTTGCGCGGGCGGGACAGCTCGCGGGCCACGATGAAGGCCCGGTGCAGGTTGTCGGCGACCCGGACGAACTCGTCGTCGGGTGAGCCGATCGTCAGGTGGAAGCGGCATTCGTCGAGCGTACGGAGGTACATGCGGAGCTTCTCCAGCGTGTACGGGCCCTCCGGCACGGGATAGCCCAGGCGGCGCTGCTCGCCCGCCGGAGCCGGGGCGGGGGCCCCGCCGCGGCCGCGCAGGCCCATCCGGCGCCGGTCGTTGCACAGGAGGCAGCGGCCCCAGCCGTCGGGCGCCTCCGGGTCCAGGGCGCCGTTGGGGTGCTGGGGGCAGCCGGTGTAGCTCTTGGAGGGAGCCAGGGCCGAGGCGGTCTGGAAGGCGGTGTAGAGCGCGTCCGCGATGCCGTCGTACTCGGCGGGGTGCGCGCCCTCGTAGAGGTCCTGGACGCCGTCGCCGAGCGAGCCGAGTTTGGCGTGCAGCTCCTTGAGGGCGTACGGCCGCCCGGTCGGGACGGAGTACCCCCTGCTGTGCTGCTCCTGTGCGCTCATACCTACGAGCGTCCCACGAACCGCCGACAACCCGTGCACGCGGTCGGCCGGACCCCAGCTGAGCTGGGCGTCCGGCCGGCGCGCGTACACCGCGTACGTCGTGGGTTCCTGCGGAGCGGTGTCTAGAAGGCGGCCTCGTCGAGGTCCATCAGGGTGTTGTCGACGGCCTCGGCCAGCTGGCGCTGGACCGCGACGCCCGGCAGGACCTGACCGGCGAAGAACTTCGCCGCGGCGATCTTGCCCGTGTAGAAGGCGACGTCCTTGGCGGCGGCCGTCGGGAGCTTCTCGGCGGCCACGGCCGCGCCCTTGAGCAGCAGGTAGCCGACGATCACGTCGCCCGAGGCCATCAGCAGGCGGGTGGTGTTCTGGCCCACCTTGTAGATGTTCTTGACGTCCTCGCCGGTGGCGGTGAGGTCGGTGACCATCTGGCCGACGATGGCCTCCAGGTCCACGGCGGCCTTCGCCAGCGCGTCGCGGGCGCCGGCGAGCTCTTCGCCGCCGACGGCCTCGGCGAGGAACTTCTTGATCGTCTCGGTGAGGACGTTCAGCGAGGCGCCCTGGTCGCGGACGATCTTGCGGAAGAAGAAGTCCTGGCCCTGGATCGCCGTGGTGCCCTCGTAGAGGGTGTCGATCTTGGCGTCGCGGATGTACTGCTCGATCGGGTATTCCTGCAGGTAGCCGGAGCCGCCGAAGGTCTGCAGGGACTGGGCGAGCTGCTCGTAGGACTTCTCCGAGCCGTAGCCCTTCACGACCGGCAGGAGCAGGTCGTTCAGGCCGATGAGGGAGGAGGCGTCCTCGCCCGCGGCCTGCTTGACCTGGATCTCGTCCTGGACGGAGGCGGTGTAGAGCACCAGGGCGCGCATGCCCTCGGCGTACGCCTTCTGCGTCATGAGCGAGCGGCGCACGTCGGGGTGGTGCGTGATGGTGACCTTGGGCGCGGTCTTGTCCATGAAGTTCGCCAGGTCCGGACCCTGCACGCGCTCCTTGGCGTACTCCAGGGCGTTCAGGTAACCGGTGGAGAGGGTGGCGATGGCCTTCGTGCCGACCATCATCCGGGCGAACTCGATGATCATGAACATCTGGCGGATGCCGTCGTGCTTGTCGCCGATCAGCCAGCCCTTGGCGGGGTGCTGGTCGCCGAAGGTCATCTCGCAGGTGTTGGAGGCCTTGAGGCCCATCTTGTGCTCGACGTTCGTGGCGTAGACGCCGTTGCGCTCGCCCAGCTCGCCGGTCTCCCAGTCGAAGTGGAACTTCGGGACCAGGAAGAGCGACAGGCCCTTGGTGCCGGGGCCGTGGCCCTCGGGGCGCGCGAGGACGTAGTGGAGGATGTTCTCCTCCATGTCGTGCTCACCGGAGGTGATGAAGCGCTTGACGCCCTCGATGTGCCAGGAGCCGTCCGCCTGCTCGATCGCCTTGGTGCGGCCCGCGCCGACGTCCGAACCCGCGTCGGGCTCGGTGAGGACCATGGTGGAGCCCCAGCGCTTGTCGACCGCGATCTGGGCGACCTTCTTCTGCGCCTCGTTGCCCTCTTCGAAGAGGATGCCGGCGAACGCCGGGCCGGAGGAGTACATCCAGATGGCCGGGTTCGAGCCGAGCAGCAGCTCCGCGTAGCCCCAGATCAGGGAGCGGGGCGAGGTGGTGCCGCCGATCTCCTCGGGCAGGCCCAGGCGCCAGTACTCGGAGTCCATGAAGGCTTCGTAGCTCTTCTTGAAGGACGCCGGGACGGGCGCGGTGTTGGTGGCCGGGTCGAAGACCGGCGGGTTGCGGTCGGCGTCCGTGAAGGACTCGGCCAGCTCGTTCTCGGCGAGGCGGGCCAGCTCGGACAGGACGCTCTTGGCGGTCTCGGTGTCCATCTCCCCGAACGGGCCGGTGCCGTACAGCTTGTCGCGGCCGAGCACCTCGAACAGGTTGAACTCGATGTCGCGCAGATTCGACTTGTAGTGCCCCATGGCTACGGCTCCGTTTTAAGGATCGGGGAGAGAAGGTTCCTCGTACTTACCAATCGGTAATGTCATGATGCTACCCGCGGGTAATAAGAACAACCCTTGCTCGACGACTGTGACCAGCATCAAGCCAGAAACGCTGGAGAGCAGCTCAAGAGGGCCCGGGCGAGCAGCCCACCGCCTTCTGCGCGGCCGGAAGGTACGCCTCGATGACGGCGGCCAGCGCCTCGCGGCGCTTCGCGGTGTCGTCGGTCTCGCCCGGCGCGGACGCCTCGGCGATGAAGACGTGCGGGGCGCCCCGGTAGGTGCAGCGGGCCGTTGCCAGGGCCAGGGAGTCCGCGACCCAGGTCTCGCCGCCGGACCCGGAGGCGGTCTTCTCGGGGTGCCCGGCGCGGGTGACCTTCTCCTGGATGACCTTGGGCAGGTCCGCCACCTCGGTGCTCACGTCCGTCTTCAGCGAGAGCGCGGGCTTCTTGTCCACCGAGAGCGTGCAGCGCGCACTGCCCTGCCCGAGGTCCTTCGGCTCGACCCGCAGGGCGTCCCCGGCCGGCAGCAGGGGCTCCAGGACCGCGGCGCCCACACCGACCCCGCACGCGGAGTCCGGGACGGCGTACTCGCGGCCCTGGCCGCAGCCCGCCAGGGCGAGCAGCAGGCCGGCCGCGGCCAGCGTCGTCAGGCGGCGGCGGCGGCTCATCCGTTGCCCGCCAGTCCCGAGGCCCGCTGGTTGCCGTCGAAGGCGGCGCCGTTGATCTCGTGCGTCAGGGTGTAGCGGTTCTGGCCGGGGTGCGGGTTGCTCGCGGCCCACTCGTCGGCCAGCGCCTGGAGCTGGCGCTCGCGGACCGTGAAGGTCTCGCCGTTCTGCCGCGAGATCTCGGCGCTGATCCGGGCCTGCTCGTCGAGCTGCCACTGGTAGGCGAGCGCGTCGACGCCGCGCTGCGCGACGTCGCCGACGACCGGGATGAAGTTCACCGCCGAGCCGAAGCCGTGGTAGATCCACTTCGCGTCCCAGCTCGGGTCCTCCTTGTCCGTCTGGATCGCCTGGTACCGGGCCTCCTCCAGGAAGCCGACCGTGGCCCCGGCGCGCAGCAGCGTCTCCTTCTGGTCCGTGGGGACGCCCGTGTGGATGTCGTTGACCATCTCGCGGTTCATCGCCTCGTTGAGCATGCCGTAGGCGTTCTGGTCGCGGGAGACCTGCTTGCTGACCTCCAGCAGCTCCTTGCGGTCGAGGAGGCGGGGGTCGCCCGCGTCGTCCGCGAGCGTGCTGGCGGTGTGGTTGACCACGTCGCTGTGCCGGGACAGCACCTTGGCCATGTCGTCGCGCATCTCGGGCGGGAAGTCGTTCCCCGCCTGCGAGAGGTACGTCAGCGAGCGGTCCAGCACCTTGCGGTGCTCGGGGGAGAGGTCGACCTGGTGGGCGTTCGGGTCCAGCGGGTTCTGGCCGGTCGCCGCCGCGACCAGGGCGTTGCCGGTCGCCTCGCGGGAGGCGTTGCCGTCGTGGCTGTTGGTCGGGGTGTCGTCGAAGACGGGCCGGTCCTTGAGGACGTACTGCGCGTTGTCCGTCGGCTGCGTCGTGTTGAAGAACTCGGTCGCCGCGTTCGGGCTGTTGGCGAGGCCCGTCATGAAGCCGGTCATCGGGTCGCGGCCGAAGTCCTCGCCGATGAAGTTCATCTTGGGCATCGGCGGGAGCCCGCCGTTCCAGTAGTGGTCCGGCATCTTCATCTTCTTCTCGGTGGCCACCAGCGCGTTCCCGTAGTCGTTCAGGAAGCGGTTGTCCCAGTCGCCGTTCCGCATCAGGTTGCTCATCAGCTGGAAGCCGTAGACCCGCGTGCCGCGCGTCTGGACCATCTGGTCGCCCTGCCTGACCATCTCGTCCTCCCAGGCGCGCATGGCGGGGCTGTCGGACTGGGTGGCCCCGGCCAGCGTGAAGCTGAGGTTCTTCTGGAAGTCGCCGAGCTGGTCGAAGCGGGCGCGCTGGAGGGCGCCGCCGTCGGAGGGGTCCGAGAGGTCCGCCCAGAAGTCCAGCAGACCGCGCGGGCCGAGCGTGGTCGCGAACTCCTCCTGGAAGAGCCGGTCGTCCTTGTGGGCCGCGAGGTCCCTGTTGAGCTGGTCGAACTCCTCGGGCGTCAGGTCGTCGCCCTTCTTCTTGAGGAGGTTCGCGATCCGCTCCGCGTCCTTGATGGCCGCCGCGGCCACGTCCCGGTTGTAGTAGCTGGCGTCGGAGAAGCCGTACGGGTTCTGGCTCACCAGCATCGACAGCGCCTGCGCCGCCGTGGTGTCGCTCTCGGTGGCCCGTTGGAGGATCCCCTGGACCGTGTCGCGCAGCGCGATGGCGTCGGCCTCGGTGTGCTCGGGCACGGGGTGGCCCTTGGCGGCGCGGTCCGGGTGGATGTTCATGGTGACCGTGAAGCCGCCGTTGCCGGTGGAGACCACGGTCAGGTTCCGGGCCAGGGCCTGCTCGATGGTGGTGTTCAACTCGGTCTTGAAGCCGACCAGTTCGCCGTGGGTGTCGCTCAGGATGTTGCGGATGCTGTCCGCCTCGGTCGCGGCGTCCGCGAACTCCTTGGCGGTCTTGCCGATGAACTCCCGGGTCACGGTGGCGTTCACCCCGGCCCAGTTCGCCTTGGCGGCCTTCCCGCCCATGTCGGTGCGCGCGTCCTCGGACAGCCGCTGGAGCTTGGTGACCATCGCGGACCAGTCGCTCACGGCGGTGGCGAGCTTGCCGAAGTCCGCGAAGCGGAGTGCGTCGAGGTCCATCAGTGGTGCGCCCTTTCCTCGAAGCCCTTGTCGAGCTGTTCGTACTTGAGCTGCGTGGCGATCCAGTACTCGCCCTCGGCGTGCGCGTTCTGCGTGTAGTCGAGGTGGTTGGAGATGTGCGCGCACGCCTCCAACAGGGTGTTGACCTGGGCGTCCCACTTGTCGCCGACGGTGGACAGGGCGCCGCCGAGCGCGAAGTCCTTCTTCATGGCGCCGGCCGCCTCGTAGGTGCTGGCCTTGGCGTGGTCCCCGTCGGTGTCCAACCGCTGGCGCAGCTTGAAGGCCGCGTCCCCGACGGCCGCGAGGTCCTGCTGCGTGACGACGAGGTCCCCTTGGGGCGCCGGCCCGCCGCCCCCGTCATCGGGCACGTGGTTGAGGCGCATCCCCGCCTGCTTGTCGGCTACCGAGGCGCGCACCTGCGCCCACTCCTGGTCGAACGACATCGGATTCCCCCGTAGAACGTGACGCCACCGGATCGATCCCGGCCAGGCTAGTACGCGCCGCTGTGGGGTCCCAGGGGGCTTTCGTTCCAGTACTGCTACGTCCCGGGGGCGCTGCGGAAGCAGGTGGAGACGACGGTGACGGTGAGGACGGAGGTCTCGCCCCTGGCTCGTTCGTCGAGCAGTTGGATGCGCGCCGAGAGCTTTCCGTCGTCGGAATTCGCCCTGAGCGTCGGTGTCTTCGCCGGGCTACTGTCCGGCCCGTCCTCGACGACGGTCCAGCCGTTCGCCGGCAACGCCTTCCGCGCCCGGTCCATGGCCCGTTGCAGTTCCTCCACCGGGAGGTCGAACACGCTCCAAGGCTGATGGGCCTGATGGACGTTCTCTTCGGGGTCGTACCGGGAGCATTCCAACAGGGTGGCTCTGGCCCGGGTCGTCTTCCCCTGAACGGCCAGCAGATCCAGGATCTTGCTGGAGGCCCGCTCGGCATCCGCCTGCACGACCTTGGCGTCGAGCGTCTTCGCTTCGGGCCCGGTCGCCGTACCCGCGCAGCCCGTGAGGAGCGCGCAGGTCAGGAGTACGCGCCCGGCGAGGGCCAGTCCCTTGTGCAAGAGTCACCCCCTTGTGTCTTCTGCGGCGCTCTAGACCGCGGGCTCGCTGCGGAAGCAGGTGGAGACGACGGTGACGGTGAGGACCGAGGTCTTGCCGTCGGCGCGGTGGTCCATCAGTCGGAGCTTGACGGAGAACCGTCCGTCAGCGGAGTCGGCGACCAGGGTCGGGGCCTTCGCGGGACTGGTGTCCGGGCCGTCCTCGGTGACCTTCCAGTTGTTCCGGGGGAGCGTGGTCCGCATCCGGGCCATGGTCCCTTCCATGTCTTCCACGGGAACGTCGTACACGCTCCACGGGTGGTACGCCCGATTGACCTTCCCCGCGGGTTCGTAGCCTTCGCATTCGAGGAGATGGGAACTCCCCTGTGTCACTTTCCCCTTTACGTCCATGAGGTCCAGGATCTGACTGGAGGCCCGCTCGGTGGCCGCCTTCATTTCCTTTTCGTCGCGGACCTCGGCACTGGTGTAGCTGGTGGTCGAACATCCGGCCAGGAGCGCGCACCCCACGAGGAGGCGCCAGCTCAGCGTGATGCGTTGATTCAATTCTCGCCCTTGCTGCGGAAGCAGGTGGAGACGACGGTGACGGTGAGGACGGAGGTCTTGCCCCTGGCACGTTCGTCGTCCAGTTGGAGCTCGACGGAGAACTTCCCGTCGTCGGCGACCAGGGTCGGGGTCTTCGCGGGACTCGTGTCCGGGCCGTCCTCGGTGATCGTCCAACCGTTCTGTGGGAGTGCTGCCCGCATGCGGACCATCGTCTGTTCCATGTCCTCGACGGGGACGTCGTAAATGCTCCATGGGTGGTAGGCCCGATTCACGTTGCCGTCAGAGCCGTATCCCGAGCACTCCAGCAGATGTGCACGCCCCTTCGTGGCTTTCCCCTTGGTGTCCATCATGTCGAGAATCTGACTTGAGGCCCGCTCGGTCGCCTCTCGCACTTCCTTCTCGTTGCGCACTTCTACGTCAGATTGATTCATGCTGGAACATCCTGTGAGGAATGTGCCCGCCAATATGACGGACCCGGCCAAAATGAGTCGCTTATTCAAGAGTCACCTTGTGGTATTTTCCGGAAATGACCACGGCCTGGTTCTTCAGGCTGTCCGATCCGGGGTCCCAATACCCGCCGTGGTCCGGCGAGTCACTGTGCATGACGTTTCCTCCGAAACCTTCGTCGGTGGGAATCGTCCAGTGGTCGCCCAAGCCGAACGCCCTGCCGCCCTCGCGGACGACGGTGTCGTCGCTGCCACCCCCCATGGCCCACGCGTGGCCCGGCTTCAGGCCGAGGTCGGTGGCGCGGTCCACCTGCATGCCGGGGCTCCCGACGGCGATGATGTCGTCGGCCAGCGGGCCGTCCCGCCAGGTGCCGGACTGCGTCGCGACGCCGACCACCGTGCTGCCGTAGCTGTGCCCCATGACGGTGGTGTGGGATGCCGCGCCGGTCGATTCCTGATGGGCGGCTCGCTGCCCTTGCATGAACTGCTGCAACGTGGGGCCGCCGTCGTGCGCATACCCTCCGTCCGTTGCGTGGGGGATGTCGTCCGGGGCGTTGTAGTCGAACCACGTGATGGTGGATACCTTTGAGCCGGGCACCTCACGGCTGGCCGCGTCCCAAAGGACCTCGCTCCGGTGCAGGTCCTTGTCGATGTTCGGCAGCTTCGACTTCGTTCCGGGAACGTAGACCGAGGTGTGGTCCGCCGTGTCCGGGTTTCCGTTGGCGAGGATGACGCGGCCGTCGTCGAGGTCGGCGTTGAATTTCAGCAGGTACGCCTCGGGGAGGGAGCTGTCGGCCGGGCGGTTGAAGCGTCGCTCGATGGCCTGCATGCCGGCGAGTCGGCCCTCCAGCCTCGCGCGCTGTTCCCCGTAACCCTTGTCGGACCACGCCTGCCACGCCGGGTTGACCGTGTAGTCGCCCGAGCGGTTGACCGTGAACCGGGGTGAGGGCTCGGCGGGTATGGCCTTCAGGTCGGTTTCGTAGCGGGCCTTCGTCTCGGCGAGGACCATGCGGTTCGCGTCGTCGCGGACGGTGGCGGGGATGCCGTCGAGTCCGCCGATGGCGGCCGGGTACAACGTGGCGTACTCGTCGCGCTGTTCCTGGGTCAGGCCCTTCCACCACGCGGCGTTCTGTTCCGGGCTCTTGTCGGTGGGGATCTTGTCGGCGCCCGCGTACTTCCCGGCCGCCCGCTGGACGTCACGGGTGTCCTGGGCGGCGTCGAGGAGGTCCGACGCGTCGACCGTCAGGCCCGGCTTCGCCTTGAGCTTGCCGAGCGCCGAGGCGTAGCGGCCGTCGATCTCGGCGGCCTCGCACACGGCCGCCGCGATCTTCTCGGCTATCTCCTCGGCCTTGCCCTTGTTGGGGTCCGTGCCGCCTTCGCCCGCGCCGGGCCGCAGCGGCACCGGAGCGCCGGGCGTCGCCCGGCCGGCGCCCGACGACGGCACATGGACGAAGGACGGGGTGGCGGGGTACTCCACCGAGCCGTCGGGGTGGACGGTGAACCCCAGGCCCGCCGCGTCCTCCAGGGCCTGCTTGAGGTTGCGCTGCGGAGCGGCGAGTTCGGCCGCGAGTCCGTTCAGTGCCGTGCGGACGAGCCCGCATTCGCTGTGCAGGTACTGGTAGTTGCGGCTGAGGCCCTCCAGGTTCACGATGGCGCCGCTGGCGGCCATTCCGGCCTGGGTGCCGCGGATCTTGGCGAGGATCTGGTGGTCGACCCGGTCCTTGTCGGCGTTGGCGCGGGAGCTGACCTTGCCCCAGCCGTCCGCGGCGTCCTCGTACTCCGAAAGGTTCACGTCACGCAGTTGCTGCCAGCTGGGCACGACGCATCAACCCCGGTTCGCGGGCTGTGCGATGACGGCGCGGGAGAACGCCCGCTTCGTGGCGTCCTCGCGCTCGCCGAAGTCCCGGCCGGTGCTCTTGAGCGCGCCGTCCAGCCGTCCGCACTCGTCGCGGACGGCTCCGAGGCGGGCCGTCCACGTGCCGAGGATCCCGGTCAGGGCGGCGGTCGAGGCGAAGCCCTGCGTGGCGCCGGTGACGCCCTGACTCGCGGTCTCCAGGTCGGTGACGGCCGTCGCGGTGGAGGTGCGCAGCTCGCCCGCGGTGTTTCCGGCGCTGGTCCACGGCCCCTCGTCGGCCTTGAGGTCGGGGCCGGTGGCGCTGGCGCTGGCACCGGGCGAGGGGGTTCCGGCGGATGCGAGGCGCATCCCCGTACCGTCCTCGCCGAGCACTGCCCGCCACGTCGAACTGAGCGTCATCCGTCCCCCCGCTGCACACCGTTGACCCCTCCGTCCGAAGCTAACAACGGCACCAGGGGTCACACGTGAGTACGGGTACTCACTTCCGGGGGACGAACGGCCCCACCGCCGCCGTGCGCAGTACGTCGGCCAGCCGGTCCGCGGTGGCGACGTTGCAGTTGCCGAGGCTGATCAGCGGCGGGGTCAGGTAGACGCTGGCGAAGGTCGGCAGGTCGAGCCCGAGGGAGGGCAGCGTGATCCCGTGCGCGGTGAGTGCCTCCCGCAACCGGATCATGCTGGCGCGGGCGGTGTCGTCGCTGTCGTGGTCGCTCATGGGGACTCCTGTGGTGTACGGACTGTGATGAACCATTCACAGACTGATGCGTGCCGGCGTAGCGTTGGAAGGGTTTCTGGTTGCGCTGGGCAAGTGGCAAATGGCGGTGGTGGGTTGTGCCAGCTCGCAAGGATCCGGACGCGTCCGCGAACGTGCCGTCCTTCTACGGCGCCGAACTGCGCTTCAAGCGGGAAGCCGCGGGGCTCACGCTGGAGCAGCTGGCGGAGGGCAGCTTCCGGGGAGTCCCGTTCCTGAGCCAGATCGAGCGTGGCGAGCGCCGTATGCCTGCGGATCTGGCTCGGCACGTGGACGGGAAGCTGGGAACGGACGGCTTTTTCGAGCGCCGCTGTGAAGATGCGCGCAAGGCGAAGCAGTCCGGCCACGCGGAGTACTTCGTGGACGTCGCGGAGATGGAGCCGTATGCCGAGTCGATCGAGGATTGGGCGCCGATGCTCGTACCCGGTCTGCTCCAGACGCCCGAGTACGCGTGGGCCATCAGCCGGGCCGCGATGCCCCGCGCGCCCGACGCGGCGATCGAGAGGCTGGTGTCCGCTCGGATGGGACGAGCCAAGCTCTTCGACAAGGCGTGCCCGCCGGACTTCTGGGCGGTACTGGACGAGTCGGTGCTCCTCCGTCCGGTTCTGCCCCCGGAGCAGATGGCCGAGCTCTTGGAGCACATCGCGACGGTGATCCGTGGGACACGGTCCATTCTGCAAGTGGTCCCGCAAACGGCTCCCACTCACTCCCTCATGATGGGAATGGCCAGAGTGATGACGTTTTCGGACGCGCCTCCCTTGGTCTACGTGGAGAGCCTGCACAGCGGGCAACTGATCGACTTTCCGCCCCTCGTGAAGGCGTATCGCAGGTCCTACGATCTTCTGAGGGCCGCCGCTATGCCGCCGGAGGCGTCCCTGGCCCTTCTCGACGCTGCGGCAGAGGACTACCGAAATGCCACGCACCGGTCTTGACTTGAGCGCCGCCCGCTGGCGCAAGAGCAGCTTCAGCAATGGAACGGGCGGCGAGTGCGTCGAGGTCGCCGACGGGGCCATCGGGATCGTCCCCGTCCGGGACTCCAAGGTCGAGGACGGCCCCGTCATCGTCGTTTCGGTCGCCGCGTGGGGGCCCTTCGTGCGCGGGCTGAAGGGTCACTGACCGGAACTCGATGCCCCGGCGGCCCCGGGCCTCGGTAGGCTTCGGCCCATGTACGGCTACGACCAGAACGTGAGCGCGGGGCAGCAGCAGTACGGGCAGCCCCAGCAGGGGTACGCGCAGCCGCCGCAGCAGCCGCTGTACCCCGAGCCCTCGCCGCCGACCCTCGCGGACGCGGTGCGGGCCTTCACGACCGGGTCGCTGTCCGCCGAGGACTTCCAGCAGATCTTCGCGACCTCGAAGGTCTACTGCCCGCGCGGGGACACCCCCGGGTTCCTGGCGCTGCACAACACGCAGCAGCCGGTGATCCCGATGTTCACCACGCTCAAGGAACTGCGCCGCTACGCCGGCAAGGAGTCCAAGTACTTCATCATCACCGGCGCCGAGGTGATCGACCTGCTGCCCACCGGTTACGGCTTCGTCCTCGACATGGAGGGCGACCACCGGATGGTCTTCGACGCGAAGGCCGTGGAGCAGATGGTCGACTACGCCATGCGCCGCATGTACGGATAGGGCGAACGCTCAGGGGGGCGCGTGCTCAGGGTCCACTTCACCGCCGAGGATCTCCTGGGCGTCCGTTTCGCCCCCGAGCCGCTGCCGCTCGTCGAGCTGGCGCTGGCCGTGGTGGCCGCGCAGCGCACCGACGCGCCCGAGGTCTTCGGCCGCTGGCGCCAGCGGCTGGGCCGCGAGCTGCCCCGGGCCGCGCTGCCGCTGCTCGAAGTGCTGCGTCCGGACGGCGACAACCCGGCCTTCGTGGAACCCCTGGTGCGGGACTTCGAGGAGGCGCTGGACGCCGTACGCCTGGCCGTCCCCCTCGTCGACGACGCGGAGCTGAGCCGGATCCTGGCGCGCAGCCGCGGTCGGGCCGCCGTCGCGCCCTGGCTGCGCGGGCTGCGGGACGGGGACCGGGAGTCCTGGGGGCTGCTGGAGGACGCGCTGCGGGCCGCCCACGAGGTGGTGATCGCCCCGCACTGGGCCGCGATCGGCCAGTCCTTCCGGGCGGACGTCGCCTGGCGCGCCCACCTGATGGCCACGCACGGGATCAAGGCCGCCCTGGCCAGTACGCACCCGGCCGCCGCCTGGTCGGGCACGGTCTTCGAGGTCGGCCGGCCGCCCGACTTCGAGATCCGGCTGGAGGGGCGCGGGCTGACCCTGATGCCCTCGCCCTTCTGGACGGGCCGGCCGCTGCTCGCGGGACACCCCGACGGCTCGAACCTGCTGGTCTACCCGGCGATGACCCCGATGCCGCTGGTGCCGCCGGGGCGGTCGGAGGGCTCGCTGGACGCCCTGCTGGGCCGCACGCGGGCCGCCGTACTGTCCCTGCTGATCCAGCAGCGGACCACCAGCGAGCTGGCCCGGGACCTGCACATCAGCCTCCCCTCCGTCTCGGAGCACACCCGCACCCTGCGCGCGGCCGGCCTGATCACCACCCGCCGCGACGGCAAGGCGGTCCTGCACGCGGCCACGGGCCTCGGCGTGGACCTGCTGCGCAGCGGCGGCTGAGCGACGCTTCGGCGCTGCCCGAAAGGATCGCGACCGGGCCCCGCCCCGGCGGAGTATCGGCGCAGCGGGGGATCCACGGGGGACCCCCCGCCACGACCGAGGAGGCCGGTATGACGCGTACGTCGACCCGCACCAAGCTCGCGGCACTGGCGGCGACGGCGGTGATGGCGCTGGGTACGGGGGTCCTGGCGGCATCGCCGGCGCAGGCCGCGTGGAATCCGCCGATCCACGGCTGCAACTCCGGCGAGGTCTGCATCTACCCCACGGACGCGTGGGGCAACGCGACCTGGAACAACGACCGTCCCATCCAGCGCGAGACCCGCCGGGGCGGCCACCCGATCTCCAACATGGAGCAGTGGCACTACGTCGTCAACAACCAGACCGACGGCTGGACGGCGCAGGTCTGCTGGGACACGTGGGGCACGAACTGCGAGGGCTACAAGGTCCCGCCGCGCGTGACCTACCTGGTGAACCTCTCGCCGTTCAACTCGATCCGGCTCGACTGGCCGTAACCCGCGGCGCTGCCGGGCGCCGAGCCCTCACGCCGTTCTCAGGTAATGGGTTCGGTGTCCTGGCTGCCGCCCACGCAGACCCAGCCGGCGGCGACGGAGTCGTACTGGAGCGTGCCTCCGCCGGCCACGCATTGCGGCCCGGTGACGCCGGGTGCGGCAGCCTGTGCGGGGGGCCCCAGGGTGCCGAGAACGGCCAGGACCACGGCGGCGACGAAGCCGAGAAGTCGTGTACGCATGGGAACTCCCGTGAGTGTCAGCGACACCAACTCGTCATGACACCAGCTTCGCCCCGCGCCGCGTCGAGCGCACCCCGTTCCGGGGGCGCCTCCCGCGAGCAAGGGGCAGGCTGGTGGTATGGCGAACACGCCCGAGGTAACCGTAGGGCCGCCTGATGACCTTGGCTGGCGGAAGGTCACGATCGATCACAAGCCCGCCGGCAAGGTGCGGTCCCCCGGAGAGCTCCAGAGATTCCTGCGACATGCCGGGCTGGAATTCGGGCAGCCCGTCCATTGGATCGGCGGAGACAGTACGGTCTGGCCGGATCGGGCAGTGCAGCGGCGGACGGTCGGCAGCCTCATGTTCATCGGCTTCCTCTTGACCGCATGCCTGCTCATCAGGGTCGGCTGGACGGACGGCGGTAACGCCCTGACCTTCGGTGAGCGGCTCGCGGGATACACCGTGCTGACCGCTGGCCTGGTGGAATTGATTGCCGCGGCGGCCACTGTCG
This sequence comes from Streptomyces sp. NPDC028419, assembly GCF_055565515.1. NCBI lineage: Bacteria > Bacillati > Actinomycetota > Actinomycetes > Kitasatosporales > Streptomycetaceae > Streptomyces > Streptomyces sp. NPDC028419. The sequence goes on from NZ_JBVHUE010000001.1 coordinate 347,862, forward strand.
ATTATTGGCACAAGCGCAGAAGGCACTATTCGGGAGTGGCCGTTCTGGCCGGAGTCGCGATCGTCTTCATCGCCAGTTCCTCGCTCCTCCTCCTGCAGATCGGCGAGGGTTTCAGCGGCTGGTCCACGATCGGGATCTGCTTCCTCGCCGGGTCCGTGGCGGCCGGGGTCGAACTCATCAGGTCGCGGGTGTGGAAGGGCTTCCCCAATCCCCGGAGCGTCGCGATCGGGGCGATCATTCCCACCCTTCTCGCCGGCGTCAACCTGGCGTACTCGCAGGTCTACGTTCCCTACGTGACGACCCCGCTGATCGTGAGCGGGGCCGAGTTCAAAGAGGCGAGCATGGACAGCGCGCGGGCGGCCATGGAGGCGACGCTCCATGTGTACGTGAAGAATGACGGCAACATTCCGGTGTACGTGCTCGGCAGTATCTACTGGATCCGGGGCGGGCCCGCGAACAACCTCTCCAAGAGCGTGTTCTCGTACACATCGATTTATGACGGCGAGTTCGTCATACCGGCGGGCCGCGAGCTGAACCCGGGGGAAGAGATCTCGCAGGACGTGGTCGTCGAGATCAAGGACCCGGAAAAGGCGAATTATGAGGTGATCGGGGCTCAGACCGAGGTGTATGTGATCAGGAGGGACAGGATGACACTGCCTCCTGAGTACGGGAAGCACCGTGTGGAGGTCAAGGAGTTCAAGAAGGAGGGCAAGCGGGCTGCCGCGGTGCCGGACGGTGCGGAATATGTGAACGACTCCCGCATCTCGAACAGCAGTGAGATCCTCAACATCACCCGAGGTCGCCAGCGCATAACGTCGTGGCGGATACCAGGCAATTTGGCGCGGGTGGATGTGGCCATAACGCCGCCGGGTGACACGATCGTCTTCGATCCGCAGCGCCTTGATTTCAGTAAGCGGATCCTCGACCGGTACGGCTTCTCGGAGGTGCGCGGCTCCACGGACTGGACCCCCTTCAAGGGGCTCCTGGAGAAGGCCCGCTCCACGAAGGGCACCTCGACCTCGCAGCAGACCCCGGGCCAGAGCCCGGGCCAGAGCTCGGGCCAGAGCTCGGGCCGGTCGGGCCCGTGACGTGAGGTGTGCGGTCGGCCCGGCGCGGCCCGGTCGGAGGGTCGCGGGCCCCGGGGGAATTCCCCCGGGGCCCCTCCTGTTCTGTCAGGCATGGCGGAAAGTTCGAGTTTCAACTAAACTCGACGCCAGAAGGAGGTCCCGACCATGCCTGCAGTGACTGTGGAGAACCCGTTGACGCTCCCCCGCGTCGCCGAGCCCGACCAGGAGACGACCGCCCGCAAGGTGCTGGCCGTCACGACCGCTCCCGGTGGTTTCGAGGGCGAGGGATTCCCGGTGCGCCGCGCGTTCGCCGGGATCAACTACCAGTACCTCGACCCGTTCATCATGATGGACCAGATGGGCGAGGTGGAGTACGCGCCGGGCGAGCCCAAGGGCACCCCCTGGCACCCCCACCGCGGCTTCGAGACCGTCACCTACCTGATCGACGGAACCTTCGTCCACCAGGACAGCAACGGCGGCGGCGGAGTCATCAACGGCGGCGACACCCAGTGGATGACCGCCGGCTCGGGCCTGCTGCACATCGAGGCCCCGCCGGAGTCCCTCGTCGTGTCCGGCGGCCTCTTCCACGGCCTCCAGCTGTGGGTCAACCTGCCGGCCTCCGACAAGATGATGCCCCCGCGCTACCAGGACATCGGCGGCGGCCAGGTCCAGCTGCTCTCCACCCCCGACGGCGGCGCGCTGCTGCGCGTCATCGCCGGTGAGCTGGACGGTCACCAGGGCCCGGGCATCACCCACACCCCCATCACGATGATCCACGCGACGATCACCCCCGGCGCGCAGATCACCCTCCCGTGGCGCGCGGACTTCAACGCCCTCGCGTACGTCATGGCCGGGCGCGGCAGCGTCGGCACCGACCGGCGGCCCGTGCACACCGGGCAGACCGTCGTCTTCGGCGAGGGCGGCTCGCTCACGGTCCGGGCGGACGAGGCCCAGGACTCCCACACCCCCGACCTGGAGGTCGTACTCCTCGGCGGGCAGCCGATCCGGGAGCCCATGGCGCACTACGGGCCGTTCGTGATGAACAACAAGCACGAGCTCCAGCAGGCGTTCGACGACTTCCAGGCCGGGCGGCTGGGGCGCATCCCCACCACCGCGCGGACGGGCCTGGGCCACCGCGGCGCCGGCGCGGCGAACGACTGACCCGAGGGTCGAACGACGCTCAGGCCGGGGCAGCTGCCCCGGCCTCCGGCGCGTGCGGCGGCTGCTCGGCCGTGTACCGGGCGCGCAGCTCCGACAGCACCCCGAAGCCCGCCGCCGCCAGCGGTACGGCCAGCAGCATGCCCAGGATCCCGGCCACGCTGGCCCCGGCCGTGATCGCCAGCAGCACCACCGCCGGATGCATCTGGACCGTACGGCTCTGGATCATCGGCTGGAGCACGTTGCCCTCCAGCACCTGCACGGCCAGCACCACGCCCAGCGTCCACAGCCCCGTGACCCACCCCCGGTCCGCGAAGGCGACCAGGACCGCCACCGCGCCGGAGAAGAACGCGCCGAGGTACGGGACGTACGCGCCGACGAAGACCAGCGAGCCCAGCCCCACCGCCCCCGGCACGCCCAGCACCAGCAGGCCGATGGTGATGCAGAGGGCGTCTATCAGGGCGATGAAGGTGGTCCCGCGCATGAAGCCCTCGACCGCCTGGAAGGCGCGGCGGGCCATCGCCACGGCCGTGTCCCCGGCGGCGCGCGGCACGACCGAGCGCAGCGCGTCGGCGGCCCGGTGGGAGTCGCGCAGGAAGAAGAAGACCAGCAGCAGCGCGAGGAGCGCGGTGGCGAGCACCTCGCCGACCACGCTGATCCCGGCGAGGACGCCGGAGGCCGCGGTGGCGCCGAAGCGCGTCAGCAGCTCCTTGGCGTTCTTCGCGAGGAAGGGCACGGTCTTCCCGTCGCCCCCGTAGTGCAGGGACAGCCGCTCCACCGCGTGCCGCAGGGCCGAGAGGATCTGGTCGCCGGTGTCGAGTACCGCGGCCACCACGACGTACGAGGCCCCGCCGACCACCCCGATGATGGCCAGGCAGGTCAGGGCGGCGGCCAGCGACCGGTTCACCTTCATCCGCACCAGGCGCCGGTACATCGGGCGCAGCAGGGCGGTGCCCAGCAGGGCCAGCAGGACGGGCGTCACCGCGGTCTGGAAGACGTCGCACAGCCAGAGGAAGACGCCGACCACGCCGGACACGAGGAGGGCGACGACGCACCAGGCGGCGAGGCGCCGCACGGGCGCGGGGAGCAGGGAACTGATCACCGGGCTCAGCGTAGGGCCGGGTCCCGGTCGTGCGGGGGCGGATCCGGTTTGGACTGCTCGTCCAGCTCGAACCAGATCGACTTGCCGTCGCCCCGCGGGTCCACGCCCCAACGGTCCGCCAGCATCTCCATCAGCAGCACGCCGCGCCCGCTGGACGCCATCTCGCCGGGCTGCCGCTTGTGCGGCGGTTCGTCGCTGGAGTCGGCCACCTCGACCCGCAGCCGCCGCTCGCCCAGCTCACCGACGGCCTCGGCCGTGAGCAGCGCGTCGCCGTCCGTGTGCATCAGGACGTTGGTGACCATCTCGGAGACCATCAGGACCGCCGAGTCCCGCTGGTCCTCGTCCGCCCAGTCGTGCAGCAGCTCGCGGATCTGCTGCCGGGCGCCCGCGATGCGCTCCGGCTCGGCCTGCGCCACGGTCAGCAGCGTGCGCCGGACCGGGCGGGCCGGGTGCGTGAGCGGGGTGCCGCAGCCGCAGCCGGGGTCGTCGCGGCACAGCAGCACCACGGCTATGTCGTCCTCGCGCCGGTCGGCGAGCGGGCCGGTGGTGTGGTGCGAGGAGGGCCCGTGGACGGCGGAGACCAGCAGGTCGGCGAGCTTCTCCAGGCTCCCGCCCTCGTGCGTCTCGGAGTGCGTCTCGGACTCCAGGATCGCGCGCAGCCGGGCCCAGCCGGTGTCCAGGTCGTGCCCGCCGGTCTCGATCAGGCCGTCCGTGCACAGCATCATCGTCTCGCCGGGTTCCAGGGTGAACCGGGTCGTCGGGTAGTCGGTGTCGGCGACGATGCCCAGCGGCAGCCCGCCCGCGGTCGGGCGCATCAGCACCGTGCCGTCGGTCATCCGGACCGCCGGGTCCGGGTGGCCGGCCCGGGCCACCTCCAGCAGGCCCGTCCGCGGGTCGCACTCGACGTACAGGCAGGTCGCGAAGCGCGGGCCGAGGTGGTCCCCGTCCTCGGAGGAGTCGGTGATGCCCGCGAGGAAGCGGGAGGCCCGGGAGAGCACGGCGTCCGGTCGGTGCCCCTCGGACGCGTAGGCCCGTACGGCGATCCGCAGCTGGCCCATCAGGCCCGCCGCGCGCACGTCGTGCCCCTGGACGTCCCCGATGACCAGGGCGAACCGGCCCGACGGCAGCGGGATCATGTCGTACCAGTCGCCGCCCACCTGGAGGCCGCCACCGGTCGGGACGTAGCGCGCGGCGAGGGTCATGCCCGGGATCTCGGGGCCCAACTGCGGCATCATCGACCGCTGGAGGCCCGTGGTGAGTTCCCGCTCGGATTCGGCCACCACGGCGCGCTGGAGCGCCTGCGCGAGCATCCGCGCCACCGTGGTGAGCACCGAGCGCTCGTCGGGGGAGAAGGACACCTGGTGCTTGAAGGCGGCCATCCAGGCGCCCATGGTGCGCCCGGCGACGATCAGCGGGAGGAAGGCCCAGGAGGTCCGGCCGAAGCTCTGGGCGAGCGGCCAGGTGGCCGGGAAGCGCCGTTTGTAGTCCTCCGGGGTGGGGAGGTAGATCGCCCGGCCGCTGCGGACGACCTCCGCGGCCGGATAGTCGGTGTCCATGCGCATGTCGGCGAAGGGGGACTCGTCCCCGGCGTCGTGCCCGTGGTGCCCGATGATCGACAGCCGGTCCCCGTCCATCCCGAAGACGGCCAGCCCGTCCGGGCTGAAGCCGGGCATCGACAGCGAGGCCGCCACCCGCAGCACCTCCGCCGTGGAGCGGGCCTCGGCCAGCGCCCGGCCCGCGTCCAGCAGGAACGCCTCGCGGGAGCGCCGCCAGTCGCCGGTGATGGGGGTGTGGACGGCCGTGGTGCCCGGCTGGGGCTCGGCGATCTCCTGGATCGTGCCGATCAGCTCGTAGTCGATGTGGCCGTCCGGGGCCGTGTTCGGCACGGGTTTGGAGCGGCTGCGCACGGTCCGCAGCACGCGCCCGTCCACGTCCATGATCCGCAGCCGGGCCTCGGCGAGGGTGCCCTCGGCGACGGCCAGGTTCACGATGCCGTTGATCTCGTTCCAGTCGACCGGGTGGAACCGGGACCGTACGGACACTTCGGGCAGGGTGATGGGCTCGGCGGGCAGGCCGAGCAGCCGGGCGGCCTCACCGTCGAGGGTGACCGTTCCGGAGGCGTTGTCCCAGCGCCACAGACCGGTGGCGATCGCCGCCAGGACGTCCTCGGTGCGCATTCAGCCATCTTTACAGGTCATCCCGTCGAGGTGCCCGTTCACGTGGGCCCACGGGCGCGCCCGGCCGGACGGTAACCTGGGCAGGGTTGATTTCCACCCCGCTATCGCGAAGAACTGGATGAACGATGCATCGGTACCGGTCCCACAGCTGCGGCGAGCTGCGCAACTCTGACGTCGGCTCCGACGTCCGACTGAGCGGCTGGGTGCACAATCGTCGTGACCTGGGCGGCATCCTCTTCATCGACCTGCGGGACCACTACGGTCTGGTCCAGCTCGTCGTGCGCCCGGGCACCGCGGCGAACGAGGTGCTCTCCAGCATCTCCAAGGAGTCCGTCGTCCGCGTCGACGGCAAGGTCGTCTCCCGCGGCGAGGACAACCGCAACCCCGAGCTGGGCACCGGTGACATCGAGATCGAGGTCACCGACGTCGAGCTGCTCGGCGGCGCGGCCCCGCTGCCCTTCACGATCAACACCGACGACGGCGTGAACGAGGAGCGGCGCCTGGAGTACCGCTTCCTCGACCTGCGCCGCGAGCGCATGCACCGCAACATCATGCTGCGCTCCGCCGTCATCGCCTCCATCCGCTCCAAGATGGTGAACCTCGGCTTCAACGAGATGGCGACCCCGATCCTCACCGCGACCTCCCCCGAGGGCGCCCGTGACTTCGTGGTGCCGTCCCGCCTGAACCCGGGCAAGTTCTACGCCCTGCCGCAGGCGCCGCAGCAGTTCAAGCAGCTGCTGATGATCTCCGGCTTCGACCGGTACTTCCAGATCGCGCCCTGCTTCCGGGACGAGGACGCCCGCGCCGACCGTTCGCCGGGCGAGTTCTACCAGCTCGACGTCGAGATGTCGTTCGTGGAGCAGGAAGACGTCTTCCAGCCCATCGAGAAGCTGATGACGGAGATCTTCACCGAGTTCGGCAAGGGCCGCCCGGTCACCTCGCCGTTCCCGCGGATCCCCTTCCGCGAGTCGATGGTCAAGTACGGCAACGACAAGCCCGACCTGCGCACCACGCTCGAACTGGTCGACATCACCGACGTCTTCGAGGGCTCCGAGTTCAAGGCGTTCGCGGGCAAGCACGTGCGCGCGCTGGCCGTCCCGGACACCGCCGCGCAGCCGCGCAAGTTCTTCGACGGCCTGGGCGAGTACGCGATCTCGCTGGGCGCCAAGGGCCTGGCCTGGGTCCGCGTGGGCGAGGACGGCGGCCTGACCGGCCCGATCGCCAAGTTCCTCACCGAGGAGAACGTGAAGGTCCTTAACCAGAGGCTCGGCCTCGCGGCCGGCCACGCGGTGTTCTTCGGTGCCGGCGAGTTCGACGAGGTCTCCAAGATCATGTCGGGCGTCCGCGTCGAGGCCGCCAAGCGCGCGGGCCAGTTCGAAGAGGACGTCTTCCGCTTCTGCTGGATCGTCGACTTCCCGATGTACGAGAAGGACGAGGAGACGGGCAAGATCGACTTCTCTCACAACCCGTTCTCCATGCCGCAGGGCGGCATGAAGGACCTGGAGGAGAAGGACCCGCTCGACATCCTGGCCTGGCAGTACGACATCGTCTGCAACGGCATCGAGCTGTCCTCCGGCGCCATCCGCAACCACGAGCCCGAGGTCATGCTGAAGGCCTTCGCGATCGCGGGCTACGAGGCCGAGACCGTCGAGCGCGAGTTCGCGGGCATGCTGCGGGCGTTCCGCCTCGGCGCCCCGCCGCACGGTGGCATCGCCCCGGGCGTCGACCGCATCGTGATGCTGCTGGCCGACGAGCCGAACATCCGCGAGACGATCGCCTTCCCGCTCAACGGCAACGCCCAGGACCTGATGATGGGCGCGCCGACGGTGCTGGAGGAGTCCCGCCTGCGCGAGCTGAACATCGCGCTGCGCAAGCCGGTGGAGACGAAGGCGGCCGCCCCGGTGGCCGAGGCGGTCGCGCCTTCCGCCGCCGAGTAGTAGCCGGGCGCCAGCCCGCCAGTAGCTGCGCGAACGCCCCCGCCGGATCCGATCCGGCGGGGGCGTTCGCGTACGTGTGCCTCGGTGCTCAGAGGTGGCCCAGCAGGCCCTTGAGGAGGGCGGGCGAGGTCAGCTCCTGCGGAGCGGGCCCGGCGTGGAAGAAGCCGGCGTTCTCGGCGTCCAGCTTGCGCAGGAAGTCGAAGGCCTTCGCGTCGTGGTCACCGAAGGCCACGAACTGCCAGTGGATGTCGTGCGCGGCGGCCTCGGCGAGCGCCTGGCGGGCCGGGACGCGGTTGTCGGGGGCGCCGTCCGTCTGGAAGACGACCAGGGCGCGGCCCTCGCCGCCGTTCTTCTGGTAGTGCTCGACGACCTCCTCGACGGCCCGGTGGTAGCTGGTCCGCCCCATGCGCCCGAGCGCGGCGTGCTGGGCGTCGACCCAGCCGGCGTGCTCGTCGAGGGTGAGGTCGGCGGCGCCGTCGATGTCGGTGGAGAAGAAGACCGTGTGCACGGTGGCGTTCGGGTCGAGGTGCGCGGCGAGCGCGAGGACGTGGTCGGCCAGGTGCTGGGCGCTGCCGTCCTTGTAGAACGGGCGCATCGAACCGGAGCGGTCCAGGACCAGGTAGACGGTGGCGCGGGCGTCGGTCTGCCCCTTGGTGCGGAGCACCTGGGCGGCCGCCTTGTACGCGCCCCCGAGCGCGGGAGCCCGACGCCGCACGGCAGCGGCCCCGACCAGCGCCCCGGCTTCGGCTGCGAGGGGCTCGGGCTCGGGCTCGGGCTCGGCTTCGACCTCGGGCTCGGCTTCGGCCAGGACGGGCTCGGGCTCGGGCGCGACCTCGGGCTCCGGTTCGGCCTCGGCCGTTACGGGCTCGGGCGCGACCTCGGGCTCCGGTTCGGCCTCGGCGGCTACGGGCTCGGGCGCGACCTCGACCTCGGCCTCGGGCTCCGGCTCGGCCGCTACGGGCTCGGCTTCCACCTCGGCCAGGACGGGCTCGGGCTCGCCGACGGGCTCGGCCTCCGCTGCGACGGGTTCGGCTTCGACGACGGGCTCGGGCTCGGCGGCGGCCGCCGGCTCCGGCTCCGCCACGACGGGTTCGGCTTCGAGGGCCGGCTCCGGCGTGGGCTCGGCGGCAGCCACCGGCTCCGGCTCGGCCTCGGCCGCCGGCTCCGGTTCCACCGCGGTGGCGGAGGGGCGGCGGGCTTCGGGGACCGTGGGGTCCGGGGTGGGAGTGGGGGTCGGGGACGGGGCGGTCATGACCGTGCCGCCCCCGTCGCGCGGGGTGGACTGCGGGGGGACCGTAGGGCTGTCGAAGGACGCCGCCACCAGTTCCGCCGCCGCGTCCAGGGGGGTGCGTTCGGCCCCCTGGGAGGGCACGGCGGCCTGCGGGGCGACGGCGGTGGTGTCCGCCGAGGCCTCCTGGACGGGCTCCGAGGAACGGCCGAACACCTTGCGGAACAAGCTCCGAATACCCATGGGCGAGGCCTTTCACATGAGTGCGTGCGTCATTTGTCCGTGCTGTGGGGAAGATCCCTGCCCAGAGTGGACACGTAAGGTTATCGGCCCCTTGGCTGGAACCTCGGCAGGGGCACCCTTCGCGTCGTTCGCCGCCTCCGCACGCCGCCGACCAGCGTGAACTCCCCTTGGCGGGGCCCTGGTTCACCCTCTGTTCATCCCGCGGTCACAGGGCCGGCCCACCGGCCACCGGCCCGCGGGTCAACTCCCCGGCGTCAGCTTCCCGATGGGCAGCCGCAGCGTCGTCACCGCGCCCCCGTCCGCCGCGTTGGCGAAGTCCAGCGCGATCTCCAGCACGGCGGCCTGCCCCAGCACGATGGTCAGCCCCAGGCCATGACCGCGCCCGCGCCCCGGGTCGCCGGTGCGGAAGCGCTGCGGGCCGTGCTCGATCAGGTCGGCCGGATACCCCGGCCCGTGGTCGCGCACGGCGACCACCGGCCCCTCCACGGTGATCTGCACCGGCGGCCGGCCGTGCTTCTCGGCGTTGGCCAACAAGTTGGCCATGATCCGGTCCAGCCGTCGCCGATCCGTGAGCACGACGGCGTCGCGCACCACGACGACCGAGGCCGCCGACCGGCTCCCGGCGACGATCCGCTCGACGGCCCGGCCGAGTTCGACGTGGGCGAGCTCGGCCCGTTCGACGCCCGAGTCCAGTCGGGAGATCTCCAGCAGGTCCTCGGTCAACAGATGGAGCGCCTGCAACCGGTCGTTGATCATTTCCTTGGGGCGTCCCTCGGGCAGCAGGGCGGCCGCCGCGAGCGAGCCGGTCAGCGGCGTGCGCAACTCGTGCGCGACGTCCGCGGTGAACCGCTTCTCCGCCTCCAACCGCCCCTGGAGCGAGGCGGCCATCGAGTCCAGCGCGACGGCCACGTCCCGGACTTCGTCCTGTTCCTCGACCTCGTCCCGGCCCGGGCCCTTCGCCAGGCCCACCCGGGCGTCCAGGTCACCGGCGCTGATCCGGCGGGCGACGGCGGCCGTGGTGGTGAGCCGCTTGCTGATCCGGTTGGCGAGGAACAGGCCGGCCAGTGCCACGAGCCCGGCGGCGAGCGCGCTGGAGGCGAGGATCGCGGCGTCGATGTCCCGCAGCCGGTCGCGGGTGTCCCCGTACGGCTGCCAGACCGCGAGCGCGCTGCGGTCGGCGGGCCCGGCGGCCCACATGACGGGCTTGCCGGCGAGGGTGCCGACCATGCTGCCCGTCTCGCCGCGTGCGACGAGCGCGCGGAGCGGGGCGGGGAGGGCGGGCGGGTCCAGGGCGGAGTTCGCCGCGCCGATCGTCGTGCCGTACTGGTAGGCGGCGAGGGCGTTCTCCAGGTCGCGGTCCACGTCCTTGCGGACCTCGCCGCTGATCTGCCGGGCCACGACGTTGTGCACCAGGACCCCGAGGACGGCGGCCACCGCGCAGCACACGGCGGTGGTGGTCAGCGCGATCTTCCAGCGCAGGCTGCCCGTCAGCCGGCGCAGGGGCCGCCACCGGCGGCCGGTCACGGGCCGCCCGCCGGGCAGGGGACGGCCGGGTTCCCCGAGGTGGGGCAGTCGTCGAGGGTCAGCTGGGAGAGGTTCATCAGCCCGGCGTCCGGGTCCCACACGTAGTCGGAGACCGAGATGTACTTCGGATTCGAGGTGGGCTCGCGCACCGCCAGGTGCTCGGCGGCGACCTCCACCCCTTCCAGGACCCCGCGGCGGGCCAGGATCCGGGCGATCCTGCCGTCGTCCTGGACGGTGTAGACGCGCAGCTCGCTGACCCGGTCGTCGATGTCCAGGGCGGCGATCAGCTCGTCCTTGCCGTTGCCCGTGAGGTCGTGCAGGACGCCCGGCCGCAGCGGGCAGTCCGGCCCACCGCCCGGCTCGTCGGTGCACGGCGCGAGCCGCTGCGCGGCCCGCGGGTCGACCAGCCGCCCGGTCCCGCCGTCCTGCCGGGTGTCGGAGGTGATGTCGGCCCGTACGACGTCCAGCACGTCCACGCCCCGCATGTCGCCGCCCGGGACCACGGCCAGCCCGGGCACGACCGCGGCCCGCCCGGGGGCCTGCCCGGCACCGGGCGGGGCGGGGCGGACGTCCTTCCACAGGGTCTGCGGCGCGTGGACGACGCCCAGGTCGCCCGCGCTGCGCAGGCCCTCGGTGTCGGCGCAGCCCGCCGTGGCCGCCAGCAGGGCGACCAGGACCGGCAGGACGCGCGCGTGCGTGCTCCGCATGCTCCGATGCTCTCCCGCCCCGCCCGAGGGGGCCCGGACGCGGACCCATCCGGGTGACGGCGGGAACTACGGCGCCGGGTCCGCGATCGCGCGGGCCGCCGCCAGTTCCTGCTGCACGGGGAAGAGGACGGAGTCCTCCGCGACGGCGTCGGAGGCGGCCGCGCGCTCCCGGGGCGGGGCGCCGGGAGCGCGGACGGCCCCGGCCAGGGCGCGCAGCCCGTCGGTGACGGCGGCGACCTCCGCGGCCGGCGGGCGCTCGGCCCCGTGGTTGACCCGGACCCGGGCGGCGGTGGTGGCGTCCACGATGCGTTCCACGGCGACGACCAGCGGCCACCAGGCGGCGGCCCGGGCCCCGACGGGCGGCGGCTCGGTCAGCGCCCGCTGGAACTCGCTGCGCACCCCCGACAGGTCCCGGTAGATCCGGCGGCGGGCCTGGAGCCGGGCGGTCCGCGCCGCCCTCAGTCCCGCCTCGGTGTCCTCGTGCGGCCCGAAGGCCCGCTCGACGTAGCGCGCGGCGTCGTCCACCGTGTCGGCGAGCCGGTCGCCGATCCGGGTGCGCCAGCTCTCCGGCCACAGCAGGTAGCCCGCGACGAGCGTGATGGCGCAGCCGATCAGGCTGTCCAGCAGCCGGGGCCGGATCAGGTCGAAGCCCTGGTGGTTGAGCAGGTCCGACAGCAGCAGGATCACCGGGGTGATCGCGGCGGTCTGGAAGGCGTACCCCTTGGCGGAGAAGATCGGGATCAGCGCGCCGAGGGCCACCATCACCGGGACGTCCCACCAGCCCCGCGGCACCTCGGAGAGCACGGCGGCGGCCACGACCAGCCCGCCCGCGGTGCCCAGGGCGCGCAGCACGGCCCGGGAGAAGACCGAGCCGAAGTCGGGCTTGAGGACGAAGGTGACGGTCAGGGCCACCCAGTACGAGCGCTCGATCTCCACCACCGACACGAGCGCCTGGGCCAGCCCGATGCACAGCGCGAGCCGCAGCCCGTACCGCCAGGAGGCCGCGGACAACGCCATGTCGCGCACCGCGCGCCGGGCCCGCACGCCCAGCGCCGCGGGCCGCCCGAGCCGGTCGTCCACGTTGTGCATGTCCGGCTCGGCCAGGTGCACGATCGTGGCGGCGTGCCGCAGGGCCGCGTCGATGGCCCGCTCGGACTGGCCGTGCGGCGCGGGGAGGTCCAGTACGACGACCCCCGTGCGGCCCTCTTCGACGGCGGTGGCCAACTGCCGCACCGCCGCGGGGATCTCCGGGGGCAGCGGCCGGCCGCGCAGGTGGGCCGCGGGGGCGGCCTCGACCAGCGGGATGACCACATTGAGCTGGGCCAGCATCCGCACCAGGGAGCTGCTGCGCCCGTGCACCCGCGCCCGCCGCGCCAACACCAGGTCGTACGCCTGGTTGAGGGCCAGGGTGACCTTCTGGCGGCGCTCCTCGTAGCCGGGAGCGCCCGCGTCCTCCAGCAGTTCGGCGAGCGAGCGGTAGGTGGCCGCGACGGCGGCCCGCTCCGGGCGGCGCCCGCGCAGCGGCCAGCCGAGCAGGGTGAGCGCGAGGACGAACAGCCCGCCCGCGCTGAGCAGCAGCGGTGCGGTCCACCAGGGTTCGGGCATCGGCAGCCCGGCCCCGACCACCGCGTTGAGCAGCAACAAGAGACCGGAGACGGAGGCGACCGTGCCGATCGAGGAGATCATCCCGGAGACCAGCGCGATGAGCGTGAGCACCCCGACGGCGAGCCAGCCGTGGCCGAAGACCAGGGTGCCCAGGGCCACGCCGACCCCGCCGAAGAGCTGCGGGACGGCGATGTTGAGCACCCGCATCCGGTAGGCGTCGGCGGTGTCCCCGATCACCCCGGACAGGGCTCCCATCGAGACGAGGGCGCCGTACTCCGGCTCACCGAGGGCGAATCCGGCCGCGAGCGGCACGGCGAGCGCGATGCCGGCGCGCGCCGCGGCGGCCCAGGGGACCGGAGCGGTGCTCGGGCGCAGTCCCTTGAGCAGCCAGTCGGGCGGGGCGAGCGGATGGGACCGGGTCCGTCCGGACGGTATCTGTTCGCTGCTCATGCCGCTTCCGTACCGCCCCTCGCGAATCGGTTCTTCTGGGGCTTTCCTGGGACGTTGTGTACGTTCCGAGCTTATGGGGTCCGGCGCAGTCGACCGGTCAGCCAGGCGGCCAGGGCGACGGCGAGTCCGAGGGCGAGGACGGCCCAGGTGGTCGTGCGCAGGAAGGCCGTGAGCGCGTCGTAGACCGCGGCGGCGGCGGGCCGGTCGACGTCGGGCGGCAGGTCGTCCAGGGTGAGCCCGCGGCAGATCCGCACGGCCAGCCACAGCAGCCCGCCCCCGATCGCCAGACCCGCGCCGACGGCGATCAGGGCACGGCGGCGGCGGGCGGCGACGGCCACCGCGGCGACGGCGAGGACCAGGGTGAGGACCGGGAGCCAGATGCCCGCGATCTGGAGCATGTGGAAACTCCTCCGGAGGGCGCCGAGGTTGTCGTACTCCATGACCTTGACCGTGAGGTGGGAGACCGGGATCCGGTCGGCCAGCGGCACGCCGTCGCCGACGAGTTCCCCCTTCACCTGCTCGACGATGGGCGCGAGGTCGATGGTCAGCGCGTCGCCCTCACCGGTGGTCAGCGCCTGGAGGAACGCGGCGTGCGCGGCGCGGTTGGCCGCGTCCCAGGCGGTCCGGTAGGCGGGGGTGCCGGTGAAGGAGCGCAGGGCTTCGCCGAGGAGGCTCTCGACCCCGCCCTGGAAGGGGCCCGCGTCGATCTGGCCGACGAGCGCGCGGGAGGCCTGGGTGACGACCACCCGCTGCACGTCGTGGTTCCCGGCCAGCGGGGACATGGCGGCGGTGTAGCGGTCGGCGTCGCCCAGTTCGCGGTCGGCCCAGTACGCGACGGCGCTCAGGGGCACCAGGAGTGCCACGAGCACGACGAGGACGGCCGAGAGGAAGCTGCGCACGCCACCAGCCAATGCCAGGCGGCTGCGGAGGGCGAGCGTGGTTGCTGCGTACGGGTGGTTCCGCCGGGGCAACGTCACCCGTGCGCCACGGGCGCCGGTCGGCCCCCGCCCCTCGCCGCGCTTGATCCACTTGCCCGGTGCGGACGGCGGGTGTGCCCTTGAGGGTGAGGAAGCGGGACACGCTCCCGACGGACACGCTCCGATCCAGAGAGGGAGCCCGGTCATGGCACATGCGGCACCCACCGCCCGCGCGCGGTACGCGGCGGACCTCAAGAACTCCGGCCGGGCCGCCCTGGCCCGCCCGCTGGCCCTCGGGCTGATCTACGGCGTCTACGCGGCCTTCATGAAACGGCAGATGGGACCGGTCGACGCGGGCAACGTCTTCTACGGGATCCTGTGCGGCGTGCTCTTCGCCGCCTGCCTGATCGTGCTCGCGCGCGTCGGCCCGCAGCTGCCGCGGGAGGCCCGTGCGGCGGCGTACGGCATCTTCACCGGCATCGCGCTGGGCTACCTGTACAGCCTCACCGGCCAGAGCGTGCTGCTGTCGAGCGGCATCGCCCTCGCGGCGGCCGCGGGCGTGGCGGTGGGCGCGTTCTACCGCTACTACACGCGCGAGCCCTGAGCGATCTCCCGGCGGTCCGACCCGGATGGGTCTTCCGGCCGACGAACCCTGGACTTTTGCCCGAGGCGGGAGCCGGCGCCCCTGTCGCAGACTGACAGAGGCGCCGCTTCCCGGGCCCGGTGGTCGAACCTCACCGTCCACTCTCCGTTGCCGAGGGCCCGGGAAGCGGCGTTCCTCATGCGCCCGCCCGGTGCGTCAGGCGCGCCGGTGTTTCACGTGAAACACCGGACCTTCACCCGCCCGGCCGCTCACTCGCCCGGCGTGGTGTCCACCGGGGCGTCGGCGCCCGGCCTGGCGTCGGCCGGGAGCGGTGTGGGGCTCGGGGCAGGGGGCGCCACCGTGAAACGGGCGGCTTCCGCGCGGAGCATGGCATTCAGGGCCGCGTAGGGGTCGATGGGCATGGCGGAACCTCACAGGGGGTGACAGGGGTGTGGGGGTGCTCTGCTGCTCGGCCCGCTCAGCAGCGCAGGACCACACTCCGCACCGTGCGGGGCCCCTCGACGCTCTCCCCGCACGCGTACGGGAACGCGCGCGCCGCGGGCGCCGCGAGCACCGTGAGTCCCGGCGACGGGGCGTGGCGCGGCGCGATGCCGCGCGCGCAGGGCCGCGGGGCGGCCCGTACCTCGGGATCGACGCCCGGATCGGATTCGGCGGGCTCGGCCGCGGACGCGGGCCGGGGAGCGGGTTCCGTACCCGCCGCGGCGGCCCCGGCGCCGAACGCGCAGAGCAGCACGACGCAGGCCACTGCCAGGGCCCTCGCCAGTGCCGTCCGCATCGTCCGCGCACACCGCGTCCCGCTCATTCCCGGGATGTGCCCCGACGCGCCCGGGAGTGCCCCCGCGGCACCTCAGAAGCCCCCGATCGGGTGAGGAACACACCCCCCACGGGCTACCTGCCGCGCCGGGTCCCCGACAGATGGGCGTGGACCGTGGTCTCGCCGGTGACCACGCGCAGTGCGGGGCGCTTGCCGGAGTCCGTGGCCCGGGGGGTGCCGATGTGGTCGATCGTGAACACGGCGGTACGTCCGTCCGCGCGCGGGATCTCGATCGTCCGCCCCTTGCGCAGCGTGGCCAGCCGCAGGGTCGCGCTCTCTCCGGAGACCACGGCCGTCCCGGCGGCGCCCGGAGTCGGGCTGTCCACGTCCCAGCCGACCGCGTTGCCCGCCGACCCCGCGCTCAGCGGGAGGTCGACCCCGAGGTCGGGGATGCGCAGCCGCAGTGGGCGGGCCGCCGACAGCGGCGCGGCCGCCGACCGGCCCGCGCCCCGGTGGGGACCGCGGCCCGCGCCGTGCCCCGCGTGCTCCTCGCGCCCGTCCTCCAACTGCTCGACGAGTCGACGGTGTCCGGACAGGCCCAGGGCCCGGGAGGGGAAGCCCTCCGCGGGGGCCTTGGCGAAGGCGCCGGCGGCATCGGTGCCACCCGGGTCGCCGGCCGCGCCGTCGGTCTGGCGCAAGAGCACGAGTCCGGTGCACAGCAGAGCCACCGTCAGTCCGCCGGCAATCCACTTCGGGCGGTGCATGGCAGTCCCTCCTGAGTCCGGCCGGGGCGGGGGCGGCCGGATTCCTGTGAGCAGGGGACCCCCGTCGGACTGTCACTACCGTGAGAACGACCGGCCCTTGCTGAGGTGTCCGAGGCGTGTCGGGTCGTCAGGAGTACGTCTTCGCAGCTCGCGCCGGGTACGAGGGCGGCTTCGAGCCGATGGCGGGCATGCCGCCGAACGGGTGATCAGGTGAGGACGAACGCGACGGCCGCCGCGCCGAAGAGCGCGGCGGCCATGTGGACGGCCGGGTGGCCGTAGTCGCCGTACCAGAGGTGCCGGACCAGACCGCCGATCGCGGCCAGCGCCGTGATGATGCCGATCTGGGCCAGCAGGGTCACGTCGGAGAACTGGACCACGACGAGCAGCAGCAGATTGACCCAGAAGGGCGCCGCGCCCGTCCAGCCCTGCCAGCGCCAGCCCCGCGGGTGCCAGCCCTGCCGGGGGCCGGCCTGCTCCGGCCGGGTCTGGCCGGGCCGGGTCTGCCCGAGCCCGGTCTGGCCGGGCCCGGTCTGCCAACGCCGTGTCGCCGTTCGCATGCCGGGCCCTCCGTCGTGGTGACCGAGGCGATCAACTGATCAGCTCGTAGGCTGAACAGCTTCCTTGTGCGTGGCGGAAGGAACAAGGAGGCGTTCGGCAAGAACTCCGAAGCCGAGGCCGAAAACCGCCCACAGCGTCGCCTGGATGGCGAGCGAGGTCAGCCGGAACTGCCAGATGAGCCCCGCCGGGAAATCGGCGGGAACCTCGTAGATCGACGGCAGGAACGCGTAGGCGACACCGACCGCCACGACGAAGGCGGCGACGGCGATGACGCTGGCGTTCCAGTTCCCCCGCGAGGGAGCCAACCGCCGTCCCAGCACGGTGGCCGCCGCGGCGAGCAGCACGCTGAGCGCGATCATCAGTACGTAGAGGGTGGTCCGCTTCACGACGGTGTCGGGGTCACCGACCGCGGGCGGATTGGCCGGGTACTTCAGGAACGGCACCAGGGTGACCGTGACGAACAGGCCCCCCGCGACGAGCAGCGAGGTGACCCGCGGCGTGAAGCGGCCGATGCGTCCCAGGGCGAAGCAGAAGACGAGCGCGGCGATGCCGCCGAGCGCGACCGAGTAGAGGAGCACGCCGGTGCCGAGCCCCGCGGTGGACTGCAGGGCGCGGCTGACCGGAGCCATCTCGGCATGGTCGTGACCGGCGTTGGCGGCCTCTTCGATGGCGATCGCCGCGTCCACCTTGGATTCACCGAGGAGGTACGCGACGAGGAAGGCCGCCACGCCGGCCACCAGGCCGGCGAGCATGCCCCGGATCAACAGGGCACGCACGGAAATGGAGTTCATCGGTTGGGTTCCTCTTGCCGTGGCGGAGATCAGTGGCAGGGGAAGCCGAGGAGGTGGCGGCCGTCGTGCATCCACTCGTGGATGGTGTCGCCCTGGAAGACGGCCGTGGCGCCCTGTTCGGCGCCGACGAAGTAGAGCAGGACCAGCATCAGGATGCCGACGAACAGGGCCCAGGGGGCCAGTTCCTTGAGCGAGATGGGCGAAACGGCGGCGGGAGCCGTCGTGGGCACGGCGGAGTGGGCCATGGCAGAACCTCCAGGGGGAACACGCGTCCCGGTCAGTGGTGCTCTTGACGAAGGTGGCGGGTCTGACTTCCCTCCCTCGCGGGAGGATTCACAGTGGCGCGACCGTGCCGGATTCTCACCGGTACTTCCGTCATACCGTCGTCATGTCGTCCGAGACCGTACCGCGCAAGTGGCGTGAACACCACGGCGTGTGGCCGCCGTCTCACGCCCCGGGCGTGCGCTCTACCCTCGGCCCATGTCCTCCGCCGCGCCCGTGCGCCTGCTCCTCGTCACCCCCGCGCTGGACCTCGCCGCCCGCCAGGGCCGCTTCGGGTCCGGCGCGCCCTGCCCGGAACATCCTGGTCTGAACGGCCTGGACACCGGTGCCTGGGCCGGCCGGACCCTGGACGAGGTGGCCGCCGAGGACCCGGCCGGGGTCCGCGGGTGGCTCACGGACCCGCACTACGCGCCGCCCGGGGGCGAGTCGGTGGCCGCGCTGACCGCGCGCGTGGGGGCGGCCCTGGCCGAGCTGGCCGGGGGCCGTCACCACGTGCCGGTCGAGCAGGCCGTCGTCCGCGCGGCCGTCGTGCACGCGCTGGAGCTGCCGCACGCCGCCTTCTGGCGGCTCGACGTGCGCCCGGAGACCGTCACCGAGCTGACCGGCCGGGCCGGCCGCTGGAACCTGCTGCTGGGGCGGGCCCGGCAAGATCCGAAAGAGACGGCCTAAGCGACGATCCAGTCGCTGGTCGCGATCACCGGCTGCACGCCCTCGCGGTGGATGGTGCCCTCGATCAGACCGTACGGCCGGTCCGCGGCGAAGTAGACCTCGTTGTCGTTCTTGAGGCCGAAGGGCTCCAGGTCGACGAGGAAGTGGTGCTTGTTGGGCAGGTTCAGCCGGACCTCGTTGACCCGCGGGCAGTGGTCGAGCACCCGCTCGGCCATCTGGTTCAGGGTCTGCTGGAGCGAGTAGGAGTACGTCTCGGCGAAGGCGTCCAGCATGTGCGTGCGGACCTTCTTGTACGAGCGGTCCCAGTCGTGCTCCGGGTCGTCGGCGGCCAGCGCCGAGTGCGCCCAGCGCGCGGTGACCTTGGTGGCCAGGATGCGGTCGTACGCCTCCTGGAGGGTCGTGTACTTGTCCTTGATGTAGCCGTGGAACTCGGAGTTGGTCGAGTTCATCACCGTCAGGTCCTTCAGGCCCGAGATGACCTGGAGACCGGTCGTCTCGCTGTAGGTGACCTGCGCGGTGCGCACTTCCTGGCCCTTGAGGACGAAGGAGTGCTGCTCCTTGCGGGTCGGGACGGGGATCCGCTCCCAGGCGAACTCCTCGATGCGGATCTGCGCCTCGCGGATCGGGGCCTGCGAGGAGACGAAGTGCTTTGCGAGCCGGATGCCGAAGGCCTCCGGGGAGTCGATGCCGTGCTCCTTGCCGAAGGCGTACACCGTGTTCTTGGTGGTGTCGGTCGGCAGGCAGTGGGCGTTGTCGCCGGTGAGGTGGACGTCGCGGAAATCACCGCGGAGCGCGACCGAGACGTTGAGGTCGCGGATCTCGTGCCACGAACCGTCGTTTCCCTTGCGGGTGACCTTGACGATGCGGTTCTCGGCCTTGCCGTACTGGTTGTGGCCCAGGACGTGCTTGCTCATGCTGTCTTCCTTCGGGTACTCGGGAACACGGAGTCCGGTGTTCTGGATCCCGTACGCCCGGCGTCCAGCGCCCGCCCGGTGCCCTGGACGCGCCGCTCCCCGCCGTTCGGCCCGCGGGGGCCGCCCCGGGACTGACGTGCATCCCGGTCCGTAGGTGCTTGAAGGGGATTGCAGCACGCGGGCGGCCGGTTCTCCCCGGTACGGATCGTCCGAGAACCGGCCCCCCTGCCTGGGCGACCGCACAGGACCGCCCGCCCGGGCCTTCGGCGGGCCCGGGCGCACGGCTCACGCCATGTGCGCGTCCGCCACCGCGAGGGCCTCGTCGAGGACGGCCAGGCCCTTGGCCACGTCCGCCGCGGCGATGTTGCAGGGCGGGGCGACGTGCAGCCGGTTGCCCGCGACCAGCGGCCACAGCCCGCCCTTCTTGCAGGCCTCCGCGAAGGCGCCCATGGGAGCGGCCGCCGCGCCCGAGGCGGCGTACGGAACCAGCGGCTCGCGCGTCCGCGGGTCCCGTACGAGCTCCAGCGCCCAGAAGGTGCCCAGTCCCCGGACCTCACCGACCGAGGGGTGGCGCTCGGCCAGCTCCCGCAGCCCCGGACCCAGCAGCTGCGCACCGGTGCGCGCCGACTGCTCGACGACGCCCTCCTCCGCCATGGTGGTGAGGGTCGCCACCGCCGCGGCGCAGGCCAGGACATGCCCGGAGTAGGTCAGGCCACCGGGGTAGGGGCGGCGGGCGAAGGTCTCGGCGATGGCGCCGGAGATCGCGACGCCGCCGAGCGGTACGTAGCCGCTGTTGACGCCCTTGGCGAAGCAGAGGAGGTCGGGGGTGACGTCCCAGTGGTCGGCGGCGAACCACCGGCCGGTGCGGCCGAAGCCGACCATGACCTCGTCCAGGATGAAGACGATGCCGTAGCGGTCGCACAGCTCGCGCACGCCCGCGAGGTAGCCGGGCGGCGGTACGAGCACGCCCGGGGCGCCGCCGACGCTCTCCAGGATGATCGCGGCGATCGACTGCGGGCCCTCGAAGACGATCGTGTCCTCCAGGTGCCGCAGCGCCCGCGCGCCCTCCTGCTCCGGGGTCTCGGAGTAGAAGGGCGAGCGGTAGGGGTAGGGCCCCCAGAAGTGCACGACCCCGGCGGTCGCCGTGTCGTTGCCGAAGCGGCGGGCGTCACCGGTCAGGTTGATCGCCGTGGAGGTGGCCCCGTGGTACGAGCGGTAGGTGCTCAGCACCTTGGCGCGCCCGGTGTGCACCCGGGCTATCCGGACGGCGTTCTCGACGGCTTCGGCGCCGCCGTTGGTGAAGAAGATCTTGTCCAGGTCGCCGGGGGTGCGCTCGGCGATCAGGCGGGCGGCCTCGGAGCGGACGTCCACGGCGAAGCCGGGGGCCAGGGTGCACAGCCGGGCGGCCTGCTCCTGGATCGCGGCGACGACCTTGGGGTGCTGGTAGCCGATGTTGGTGTAGACGAGCGAACTGGAGAAGTCGAGGAAGCGGTTCCCCTCGTAGTCCCAGAAGTACGAACCCTCCGCCCCGGCGACGGCGAGCGGGTCGATCAGCTCCTGGGCCGACCACGAGTGGAAGACGTGCTTCCGGTCAGCTTCTTTCACGGCGTCACGGGTGCGGGCGGCTTCTGCGTTCATGGGTCGAGCGTAGTTGTCCACGATGTGGATGGGCGGGCGGTTGAGGCCCCGGGGCGGCGGGCTCACACGACGTGGCGGCCGCCGTCGACGGTCAGCACGTCGCCCGTCGTGTAAGCGGCGTTCACCAGGTAGAGGGCGGCCTCCGCGACGTCCTCCGGGGTGCCGACCCGGCGCAGCGGGGTGTTGGCCGTGATCCACTCGCGCGAGCTCTCCCAGACCTCCTCGGCCCCGTCGTACCAGGGGGTCTCGATCAGCCCGGGGGCCACCGCGTTCACCCGGATGGCGGGCCCGAGCTGTGCGGCGAGCAGCCGGGTCATGTGGTTGACCGCGGCCTTGCTGACGGCGTAGGGAACGGAGCTGCCCAGGGCCCGCGTCGCGGAGACCGAGGAGATGTTCACGATCGAGGCGGCCCCGGATTCCCGCAGGTGGGGGGCGGCGGCGGTGACCATCTGCCAGGTGCCGAGCACGTTCACCTCGAAGATGTCGCGCCAGGCGTCCGCATCGGCGGCGTCGAGGTCGTCGAGGGGGATGAAGCGGGTCCGACCGGCGTTGTTGACGAGGATGTCGAGGCGCCCGTGGGCCTCGACCGCGGTCGCCACGATGCGGCGTGCGTCGGCGAGGTCGGACACGTCCCCCCGCACGTAGAGCGCCCCCGGCAGCTCGGCGGCGAGTTCCCGGCCGGCCTGCTCGCTGTGGGCCGAGTTGATCACGACCCGGATGCCCTCGGCGGTCAGCCGGCGGGCGATGGCGGCGCCGATTCCGGATGACGAACCGGTGATCAGGGCTACGCGGCTCTCGGTCATGTGTCCTCCTGCTCGGGGTGCCGGGTGGTGAGGAAATGGATCTTAACTTATCGCATGCTGGAATCAAGTTTCCGTAATTCGGAATATAGGTGAGGGTGGGTGAAGGCATCGGCAACCGAACGCCACGTGGTTGAGCCCGGGGGAGCGGGGTAGGCGCGGGGCGACGGGAGGTGGGTCGGGTGATGGCGGAGCGGTTCTCGGTCGAGGCGACCCACGTGGAGGGCGCGGTCGTCCTGACGCTCTCCGGCGAACTCGACCACGACACGGCGGGCCCCCTACGGGCGGCCCTGGCGGCGGCACTGGCCGGGGACGGCGCGTCCCGGCTGCTCATCGACTGCGCGGGGCTGGGCTTCTGCGATTCCACCGGGCTCAACGCGCTGCTGCGGGCCAGGATGGCCGCGCGGGCGACCGGCGGACGCCTGGAGCTCGCCGGGCTGCGCCAGCCGGTGGCCAGGATGTTCCGGACGACCGGGGCCGACGGCGTGTTCCGCGTCCACGACGACCTCGCCGCGGCCCTGGCGAGCGACGGTGGCGGGACCGGTGCCTGAACCCGAGCGGGCACGACCGGGGCCGGCGCGACCCGTGGCCGCGCCGGCCGAGGAGACGCGGCGCTTGGTGCTGGGCGGGCCGGTGACGGGGGTGGTCACCCGGTCCCGCGACTTCACCCGGCGCGCCCTCACCGAGTGGGACTGGCTCCCGGCCGACCCGGGGGCCGAGGCCGACCGCGGCGACGACCCGGTGGCGGCGGAGGCCGCGGAGGTGGCGGAGGACGTCCTGCTGCTGGTGTCCGAGATGGTCACCAACGCCTGCCTGCACGCGGGCGGCCCGGGCGCGCTGGTGCTGCGGCACACCGGCGGCGGCTTGCGGATGGAAGTCAGCGACGGGAGCCCCGAGCACCCCCGCCGCCGCTCGCCCGACGATCCGTCCGTCCCCGGGGGACACGGGCTGGTGGTCCTCGAAAGGCTCTCCCGCGACTGGGGCTGGGAGCGCGACGAGGTGGTGGGCGGCAAGACCGTGTGGGCCGAGGTGGCCGCACCGCTCCCGCCGCCCACCCGGCCCCGCCGGGGCCGCTCACAGCACTAGGTCGTCGAGGGAGCCGAGCCGCCGTCGGCGCCTTCGTTCTCGGGGGCGTCCTCCAGCAGGCCGGCGCGGAGCCGGGCCAGGGTGCGGGTCAGCAGCCGGGACACGTGCATCTGGGACAGGCCGAGCCGGTCGCCGATCTCGGACTGCGTCAGCTCGTCGCCGAAGCGCAGCGACAGCAGGGTGCGCTCGCGCTCGGGCAGCACCGACAGCAGCGGCTTGAGGGACTCCAGGCATTCGATCCGGTCGTAGGCGTCCTCGTCCTCGCCGAGCACCGGCTGGCTGTCGAAGGAGTCCCCGTCACCCTCGCCCGGCACCGGAGCGTCCAGCGAGCGCGCGGAATAGGCGACGGCGGCCTTGCGGCCCTCGGCCAGCTCCTGCGGGGTGACGTCCAGCTTCTCGGCCAGCTCCTCCTCGGTGGGGGCGCGCCCGAGGTCCTGCTCCATGGCGTCCTGGGCCTTGGCCGTGTCCAGCCGCAGCTCCTGGAGCCGGCGCGGGACCTTCACGGCCCAGCTGGTGTCACGGAAGAACCGCTTGATCTCACCGGTGATCGTGGGCATGGCGAAGGTGGTGAATTCCGCCCCGCGCCCCGGGTCGAAGCGGTTGATCGCCTTGATCAGTCCGACCGTGCCGACCTGGATGATGTCCTCGATCGGTTCGCTGCGCCCGCGGAACCGGCGGGCGGCGTACTTGACCAGGCTGAGGTTGAGCTCGACGAGCGTGTTGCGCACGTACGAGTACTCGGCGGTGCCCTCTTCCAGGGCCCGCAGCCGCTCGAACAGGGTCACCGAAAGGGTTCTGGCGTCGGCGGTGCTCACCTTGAGCGGTTCCTCCGGTATGCCCTCCATGAGCTGGTGTCGGTCATCTGTTCGCAGCATGTGGTGCTCCTCCGACGGGTGGTCGCACTGCCTGATCGCGGCACGGCCGTCGTGCGAGCTGACCCTTCCGGTATACCCGGTGGCCCTTGCGCTTACCCGTTCGAGTGACCGGAGGCACACCCGCGGGGCGGCTCAGGGAGCACACTGGAGATCCTTGAGGACCTGGAGCCGGAACATGAGCCGGGACATCAGCCGGGACACCGGTGCGCAGACCGACCGGGGCATCGGGCAGGAGGTGGTCCGGGGCCTGCGCGGCGCCCCCGCCGAGGCCCTGGCCGCGGCCGTCTCCGCGCTGACCGCCGAGGTCGCCGAGCTGTACGACGACCGGGCGCGCCGGCGGCTGCTCGACCTGGCCACCGGGGTGCTCGTCGACCAGCTCCGGGTGACCCCGGCCGAGGCGGCGGACCACCTGCTGGAGCTGGCCGTCAGCACCGGGCTCAGCGCCGGCGACCTGGCCGCCGACATCCTGAACGCCGCCGCGAAGTCCCTGGTGGTCGAGGCCCCGGCCGAAGCCCGGCGGATCCGCCGGGCCACGGCGGCCGTCCTCGCCACCGACAGCGCGGGGGAGGCCGCCGTCACCCTGCTGGACGAGGGGCTGCGCCGGATCGGGGTGCGCACGCTCTACCTCTGGCGCCGGACCGGAACCGACTGCCTGGCGCTGGCCGGGCAGGCCGGAGCGGGGCCGCAGGAGGCGCTGCACTGGCAGTGGGTGCCGCCGGACACCCCGCTGCACCGGGTGCTGTGGGAGGGCGCCGCCTGGTGGGGCGTGGACGACTGGCTGCCGGGCGGGACCGGGACGCGCGCGGTGCTGCCGCTGCGCCGGCACGGGCACATCGTCGGGGTGGCCCTGTGCGTCTGGGACACCGCCGAGGGCCCCGACGACCGGGTGCGGCGCACCGCCGAGCTGCTGTGCGAGCCCTGCGGGGCGCTGCTGGGCGACCCCGATCCGCCCGGGACCCGGGCCGGGGAGGCGGCGCTGCTGGAGCTGGCCTCCGGCCCGGCGGCGCTCCTGGGGACGGACGGCCGGCTGGAGTACGTGAACCCGGCCGCGCGCAGGGCGCTGGGCGCGGTGCGCAGCCCGGTGGGGCGGTCCGGCGCCGAGGTCTTCCCGTACGCCTGGGGCGTGCTGGGGCCCGCGGTCTCCGGGCCGGAGCCGCTGCGGCTGGGGCGGGTGGGCGGGCTGGACGACGTCCGGGTGCTGCCGCTGGGGCGGGGGCGGGCCGCGGTGCTGTGGGAGGCGGCGGCCCTGCGCAGCGAGGCCCTGGCCCGGGCCCTGGGGCGGCTGGACCGGGTCGGGTACTTCGCGGAGGACCTGCTGACGGGCGCCACGGACTGGAGCCGGGAGACGTACACGCTCTTCGGGATGGACCCGGACGCGCCGCCGGTGCCGCTGGCCCGGCTCGGTGCCCGGCTGCACCCCGAGGACGTCCCCCTGCTGGAGGGGCTGCTGGCCTCCCTGGTGGAGGGGCGCCGGGGGGACCGGGCGCTGGTCCGGGTGATCCGGGCGGACGGGGGCGTGCGGCACGTGCGGATCGCCGCCGAGCCGCTGCTGTCGGGGGCGGCGCTGGTCGGGCTCACCGGGGTCTACCAGGACGTGTCCGCGCAGCACCACAACGAGCTCGCGCTGTCGGCGGCCCACGAGGACGCGACGGCGCGGGCCCTGTTCGTGCTCCGGCTCCAGCGGGCGATCGTCCCGGAGGCGCCCTCGGTCACGGAACCGGCCGGCGGCCTGGACATCGCGGCGCGCTACCGGCCCGCCGCCCAGGACTACCTGGTCGGCGGGGACTGGTACGACGTACTGGCGCTGCCGGACGGCCGGGTGATGCTCGCGGTCGGGGACATCGCGGGGCACGGCATCGACGCGGCGACCAGCATGGTCGTGCTGCGCAACGCGCTGCGCGGGCTCGCGGTGACCGGCGCGGGTCCGGGCGCCCTGATGGCCTGGCTCAACGAGGTCACCCTGGGCACCCGCGGCGGGCCCACGGCCACCGCGGTGTGCGCGGTGTACGACCCGCGGACGGGCTCGCTGCGCTGGGCCGGCGCGGGCCACCCGCCCCTGCTGCTGTTGCGCGACGGGCGGGCGGCGATCCTGGAGGCACCGCTCAACATCCTCCTCGGGGCCGTGGCGGCGGTCGGCTACGAGGAGGCGGAGCTGTACCTGCGCCCCGGGGACACCCTGCTGCTGTACACGGACGGTTTCGTGGAGCGGCGGCACGTCGCCATGGAGCGGAGCCTGGCCGCGCTGCGGCGGGCGGCCGAGCGGGTGGGGGCCGGGCCCGTGGAGACGATGGCGGACGAGCTGTTGGCGCGGGTCACCGGGGACACCGACGACGACACGAGCCTGGTGGTGGTGCGGGTGCCCCGGACGGGTCCGGGACGGGCGTCGGGCCACGGGTCGGGCCACGGGGCGGGCCACGGGGCGGGCCGGGCATGGGGGTCAGGCGTTAGAGAGGCGTAAAAGCCGCCTACGGGGGCGTATGGGGCCCGTCAAGGACGTGCGCGGGAGGGTGTTCCAGGGGTTCCACTCGGAGGTGTCCGAAAGTCGTCCCCGGAACCCTCAGGAGCTCACGATGGCCGATCTGGCCTTCGTCGTCACCACGGTCGCGCTCTTCGCGCTGGTGGCCTTCGTCGCCAAGGGGGTGGCCAAGCTGTGACCGTCGAAAACATCGTCGGCCTGCTGGTCGCCGTCGCGCTGCTGGGCTATCTGGTCATAGCCCTCGTGTTCCCGGAGAGGTTCTAGCCCGATGAGTCCCGTTCTTTCCGGGGTGCTCCAGCTCCTCGCGCTCGTCGCCGCGCTGGCCCTCGCCCACCGGCCGCTGGGCGACTACATGGCCCGCGTCTACTCCTCCGAGAAGCACTACAAGCCGGAGAAGTGGATCTACCGGGCCATCGGTGCGAACCCGTCCGCGCAGATGCGCTGGCCGGCCTACCTGCGCTCCGTCCTCGCCTTCTCCGGCGTGAGCGTGCTGTTCCTCTACGGTCTGCTGCGGTTGCAGGGCGTGCTCCCCGGCTCGCTCGGCTTCGCCTCGATCAAGCCGGACCAGGCCTTCAACACGGCCGTCTCCTTCGTGGCGAACACGAACTGGCAGTCGTACTCCGGCGAGCAGGCCATGGGCCACGTCGTGCAGACCGGCGGGCTCGCGGTCCAGAACTTCGTCTCGGCTGCGGTCGGCATGGCCGTCGCGGTGGCCCTCGTACGGGGCTTCGCGCGCTCCCGCACCGGTGACCTCGGCAACTTCTGGGCCGACCTGGTCCGCGGCACCGTCCGCATCCTGGTGCCGATCTCGGTGATCGGTGCGCTCGTCCTCGTCGCCTGCGGGGTCATCCAGAACTTCTCCGGCATCCACCAGGTCGGCCAGTTCATGGGCGGCACGCAGCAGTGGAACGGCGGCGCGGTGGCCTCGCAGGAGGTCATCAAGGAGCTCGGGACGAACGGCGGCGGCTACTTCAACGCCAACTCCGCCCACCCCTTCGAGAACCCGACCCCCTTCTCCAACCTCTTCGAGATCTTCCTGATCCTCCTCATCCCCTCCGCGATGCCGCGGACCTTCGGGCGGATGGTCGGCAGCCTGCGCCAGGGCTACGCGATCCTGGCGACGATGGCCGTGATCTGGCTCGGTTTCTCCGCGCTGATGATGTGGACCGAGTTCGCGCACCACGGACCGGCGTTGCAGGCCGCGGGCGGTGCGATGGAGGGCAAGGAGACCCGGTTCGGCATCGGTGGTTCGGCGATCTTCTCGGTCGCCACCACCCTGACCTCGACCGGTGCGGTCAACTCCTTCCACTCCTCCTACACCGGGCTCGGCGGCGGCATCCAGCTGCTGGGCATGCAGCTCGGCGAGATCGCGCCCGGCGGTGTCGGTTCCGGCCTCTACGGCATGCTGGTCATGGCGATCATCGCGGTGTTCATCGCCGGCCTCATGGTCGGCCGCACCCCCGAGTACCTGGGCAAGAAGATCGGCACCCGCGAGATCAAGCTCGCCGCCTGCTACATCCTCATCACCCCCGTGCTGGTCCTCGGATTCACCGCCGTGGCGATGGCCCTGAGCGGGCCGCGCGCGTCGATGGCCAATGCCGGGGCGCACGGCTTCTCCGAGGTCCTCTACGCCTACACCTCGGGCGCCAACAACAACGGGTCCGCCTTCGCCGGGCTCAGCGCCGACACCCCGTGGTTCAACACGACCATCGGCCTCGCCATGCTGCTGGGCCGCTTCCTCCCGATGGTGTTCGTCCTCGCACTGGCGGGCTCGCTGGGCGAGCAGCGGCCGGTGCCGGAGACGGCCGGCACCCTGCGCACCGACAAGCCGCTCTACGCGGGCCTGTTGGTCGCCACGATCGTCATCATCACCGGACTGACCTACTTCCCGGCCCTGGCGCTGGGCCCGCTCGCCGAAGGGCTCGCCTCATGAGCACCGTCACCCCCACCCCCACGCCCACGCGGGCACCGCACCAGGACGCCCCCACCGGACACGCGCCGGAGCAAGGGCGGGTCGGCGCCGGCCTCTTCGACCCGGCTCAGCTGGTGAAGTCCTTCCCGGACGCCGTCCGCAAGCTCGATCCGCGGGTGATGGTCAAGTCCCCGGTCATGTTCGTGGTGCTGATCGGCTCGGTCGTCACCACCGTGCTGGCCCTGGGGAACCCGACCGACTGGTTCGGCTGGGCCATCACGGCCTGGCTGTGGCTGACCACGATCTTCGCCAACCTCGCCGAGGCCGTCGCCGAGGGCCGGGGCAAGGCCCAGGCCGACACCCTGCGCAAGGCCAAGACCGACACCGTCGCCCGCCGCCTCGACGGCGCCGTCGAGGAGCAGGTCCCCGGCACCGAGCTGCGGATCGGTGACCTCGTGGTCTGCGAGGCCGGTGACATCATCCCCGGCGACGGTGACGTCGTCGAAGGCGTCGCCTCCGTCGACGAGTCCGCCATCACCGGTGAATCGGCCCCCGTCATCCGGGAGTCGGGCGGTGACCGCAGCGCGGTCACCGGCGGCACCAAGGTCCTCTCCGACCGCGTGGTCATCAAGATCACCACGAAGCCCGGCGAGACCTTCATCGACCGCATGATCGCCCTCGTCGAAGGCGCGGCCCGGCAGAAGACCCCGAACGAGATCGCCCTCAACATCCTGCTGGCCTCGCTCACCATCGTCTTCCTGCTCGCGGTCGTCACCCTCCAGCCCTTCGCGATCTACGCGGGCGCCGAGCAGTCGATGATCGTGCTCACCGCGCTGCTGGTCTGCCTGATCCCCACCACCATCGGGGCGCTGCTCTCCGCGATCGGCATCGCGGGCATGGACCGGCTCGTGCAGCGCAACGTCCTGGCCATGTCCGGGCGTGCGGTCGAAGCGGCTGGTGACGTGTCGACGCTGCTGCTGGACAAGACGGGCACCATCACCCTCGGCAACCGTCAGGCCAGCGAGTTCGTGCCGGTCAAGGGCACCACCGAGGCCGAACTCGCCGACGCCGCCCAGCTGTCCTCCCTCGCCGACGAGACCCCCGAGGGCCGCTCGATCGTGGTCCTGGCGAAGGAGAAGTACGGCCTGCGCGAACGCCACCAGGGCGAACTGGCCCACGCCGAATGGATCGCCTTCACCGCCCAGACCCGGATGTCCGGTGTCGACGTGGACGGCAAGAAGACCCGCAAGGGCGCGGCCGGATCCGTGATCGCCTGGGTCAAGGAGCAGGGCGGACACGTCGCGGACGACGCCGACCTGCTGGCCAACCGCATCTCCGAGGCCGGCGGCACGCCGCTCCTCGTCGCGGTCGAGGACGCGCGCGGCGCCCGGATCCTGGGTGTCATCCACCTCAAGGACGTGGTCAAGGAGGGCATGCGCGAACGCTTCGACGAGCTGCGGCGCATGGGCATCAAGACCGTCATGATCACCGGTGACAACCCGCTCACCGCCAAGGCCATCGCCGAAGAGGCCGGTGTCGACGACTTCCTCGCGGAAGCGACGCCCGAGGACAAGATGGCCCTCATCAAGCGCGAACAGGCGGGCGGCAAGCTCGTCGCGATGACCGGCGACGGCACCAACGACGCCCCCGCGCTCGCCCAGGCGGACGTCGGCGTGGCCATGAACACCGGAACCTCGGCCGCCAAGGAGGCCGGGAACATGGTGGACCTGGACTCCAACCCCACCAAGCTCATCGAGATCGTCGAGATCGGCAAGCAGCTCCTCATCACCCGAGGAGCACTGACCACCTTCTCGATCGCCAATGACGTCGCGAAGTACTTCGCGATCATCCCGGCCATGTTCGCGGTGGTCTACCCCGGCCTGGACAAGCTCAACGTCATGGGCCTGGCCTCCCCCGAGTCCGCGATCCTCTCCGCGGTCATCTTCAACGCGCTGATCATCATCGCCCTGGTCCCGCTCGCCCTCAAGGGCGTCCGCTACCGACCCACCAGCGCCGACAAGATGCTCCGCCGCAACCTCGGCCTCTACGGAGTGGGCGGCCTCATCGCCCCCTTCATCGGCATCAAGCTCATCGACATGCTCATCACCCTCATCCCCGGCCTCGCCTGATTTAGGAACGTGCTGATCCGCCATGAACAACGCAGTTGGCAACACCGCGCGCCTGATCGGCGCGGGTCTCCGTGCCCTCCTCGTTCTGACCGTGATCTGCGGGGTCCTCTACCCCCTCGCCGTCACCGGCATCGCCCAAGCCGCCTTCCACGACCAGGCCAACGGCTCCGAGGTCAAGGACCGCACCGGCACCGTCGTCGGCTCCTCCCTCATCGGGCAGGGCTACGGGGACGACCTCCGCTGGTTCCAGTCCCGGCCCGCGGCCGGGCTGGGCCAGAACACCATCAACACCCAGTACGCGCTGCTGGTCTCCGGTGCCTCCAACAAGGCGGCCGACAACCCCGACCTGGTCAAGGCGGTCCGCGAGGCCCAGCGGAAGGTCATCGAGGACAACACGGTCCCCGGGTTCACCCCCACGCTCGCGCAGGTCCCCGCCGACGCCGTGACCTCCTCGGGCTCCGGCCTGGACCCGGCGATCTCCCCGGCCTACGCCGCCCTCCAGGTCCCCCGGATCGCGGCGAAGAACCACCTTCCGGTGGCCAAGGTCGAGCAGCTCGTCGCCGCGCACACCGAAGGCCGCACCCTGGGCTTCATGGGAGAGCCCCGGGTCAACGTCCTGGAGCTGAACACCGCCCTGAAGTCCCTGGCCGGCTGAACCGGGCGGTGCACGAACGGGTCCGGACCGCGGCGCGGTCCGGACCCGTCGGCCTGCGGTGGCGGATCAGGAGTTGTACGGGCGGGTCGTGCGGCCCTCGCGCAGGGTGGTGGCCCACCAGGTCAGCCGGTCCAGCAGGGTCTTCGCGGCGCCGGCCGCGCCCTGCGGGTCGTGGGCCTTGCCACCCTCGACGAAGTGGTCCCAGGCTCCGTGGAAGCTGACCGAGTCCCGGATGGTGACGCAGTGCAGCTCGGCGAAGACCTGGCGCAGGTGCTCGACGGCCCGCAGACCGCCGGAGACGCCCCCGTAGGAGACGAAGGCGACCGGCTTGGCGTGCCACTGGGTGGTGTGCAGGTCGAGGAAGTGCTTCAGGTGGGCCGGGTAGCTGTGGTTGTACTCGGGGGTGATGACGACGAACGCGTCCGCCGCGATGAGGCGCTCGGACAGCTCCTCCAGCGCGGGGGTGCGCGGGGTGCCCCAGTTCGGGTGGGCGGCGGGAAGCTCCAGCGCGGCCACGTCGATGACGTCGACCTCGAAGCCCGCGTGCTCGGTGGCGAGCGCGGTGAACCATGCGGCGACGTTCGGGGCGAAGCGGCCTTCGCGGGTGGAGCCGACGATGACGGCGAGCTTGTTCACAGGTGCGTTGTTGTCCATGGCAGGGAGGGTACGTGCGAGTCGATCTTGGTCTTCCGGCCGGGGGTTTCACGTGAAACGAATGACTGTTTCACGTGAAACGCGGGTGTTTCACGTGAAACACCCGTCTGAACAGCCCCTGTTGGGGCGGGCCGGGCCGTCACTCCGTGGCGATCCCGAAGTCGTGCACGAGGGCGGCCAGGCCGCCCGGGTACCCCTTGCCGCCCGCTACGAAGGACCAGTCGCCGCCGGCTCGTCGGCGGAAGGATCCCAGCACCAGAGCGGTCTCGCCGGGGCGTCCGTCGGACACCTCCAGCTGGTCGATCTCCGATCCGTCGCCGTCGAGCAGTCGGATCCGGGCGGCGGCGAAGCCGGACAGGTCGGCGTGCGGATGGGCCTCGGTGTCCACGGCCGCGACCAGGACCAGCCGGTCGGCGCGGTCGGGCAGGGAGTCGAAGGCCACCTCGATCGCGGCCCGGTCCGGCGGGGTGTGGGAGCGGCTGCGTACCGAACCGTCGGGCGTGCTGTGGTTGTTGAAGAAGACGAAGTGCTCGTCGCTGAGCACGCGGGTCCCCTGGCAGACGAGCGCGCACACGTCGAGCATGACCGGGCCGGACCAGGACATGCCGAGGACGTTGTACTCGGCGGAGGCGGAGGCGGAGGCGGCCGTGGGCGAGGGCGCGGGCGCGGGGGCGACGTCGAGCTGGGTGGCGTCGCGCTGGGCGGGCACGGACGCGGTCGGACGGCCACCCTCCCCGAGGCGGCCGCGCAGGCCGTGGCGGTGCAGCAGGTCCACCAGCTCCGGCCCGGAGACCAGTTCCAGCGGCTTGCCCTGGGCGAAGTTGTGCGACCCGGGCCCGAAGCCCGAAGTGGTCACGAGCACGCCCTTGTTGGCTCCGGCGCCCTGGACCGTGCCGTACAGGTCGCGCACGGCCGTCGGCGGCACGGTGTTGCGGTACCGCTTGACCTGCACCACGATCGAGCCGCCGCGGATCGGAGTCGGGTCGGTCGCCTCCACGTCCACGCCACCGTCGTTGGACCGCGTGGTCATCACGGCCCGCATCCCCATGGCCCGGAACAGCTCGGCGACCAGGGCCTCGAACTCGATGGGATCCATGGCGAACAGATCGGGCTCCCCGTCCCCGGGTCCGTCCCCACCGCCCTGACCGCTGCCGTGCGTGACCACGCCCGAGCCGACGTCCTGCGGCGTGCGGGCCGGACGTACGGCGCTCAGCGCGTCGGGCCGGGCCGACAGCTGACCGCGCAGCGCTCCGGTCAGGCAGTCGACCGGGTTGACCTGGGCCAGGTGGAGGGCGGCGAAGGAGGCGCGGGTCGCCATCACCGTGGCCAGGAAGATCTGGGCCGGGCGGCCCGTCGCCGGGTCGTGGTCGTCCACGTAGCCGTTGAGGGCCACCGACTCCAGGGCGCCGAACTCGTCCGCCTCGAACAGGTCCCGCAGGACCAACAGGGTGCACTGCGCCAGCAGATCGCGGTACAGGGCCCGGCGCTGGCCCACCGGGAGCGGTGATTCCTTGTCCTGGTCCGTGCTCGGCATGTAGCGCACCGACTTCGCGGTCGGCACCACGTCGAAGCCCGGGAGCTCCCAGTCCAGGACCAGTTGGCGGGCCCCGGGGTCATAGGCGGCGCTCAGCGCGCGCGGCAGTTCCTCCGGCCAGCCCGAGGACGCGTACAGCGCGGCCGAGAAGTATTCGACGGCGGATTCGGGCTCCCCGGCGCGCAGCGCGGCCGCGAGCTCGGCGATCCCGGTGTTGTGCGCGCGGATCTCCCCGAGCTGCCCGCCCGCCCACCGGTCGTACTGGGCGCGGTACGCGGTGAGCTGCTGCTGGCGCTGTGCCTCGGCGGCCTGGGCCGCGTGCCAGGCCTGGGTGTACCGGGCGTGCGCGTCGGCCTCGGCCTGCGCCCGGCGGCCCGCTCCGATCCCCCAGCCGGTCTGCACGGGGAACTGGTGCGGCTCCGGCATCGGCACGGGGCGCGCCAGCTCCCCCGGATTGAAGGCTTCGACCTGCTCGGGGCGGCGCAGCGTGGCGATCCGGAAGGGGGGTGCGGCGCAGCCCTGGCCGAGGAGCCCCTGGAGGGAGGCGACCTGGGCTTCCAGCCCCTCGGTGAGTCGGCGTGCCTCGGCGTCCCGGTACTGGCGGTAGGCCGCCTTCTGTTCGCGCAGCCCGCGGGCCGTATCGCGTTCCTGGGCCCGCCGTTGGCGATCTCGCTCCCGCTGCTGCATGGCCTGCGAGCGTTGCTGTTGGCGCTGGGCCTCGGCCCAGATCCCGACCAGTCCACTGGAACGACGACTCATCCGCCCCGGCCCTCCCCGACCCCGTGCGATACCCACGCAAACCCTAGCGGGTGGCGGGCACGCCTCAGGGCCGGTCGCCACGGATGGCGACCGGCCCCGAGGGTGCGCTCGGTTCCCTGCGGGGTCCGTCCCCCGGCCGCTACTTGGGCATCAGGACGGTGTCGACGATGTAGACGGTCGCGTTGGCGGTCGGGACGTTGCCGCAGACGACGGTGGAGGTGTCGTTCACCTTGTAGGAGGTGCCCGAGCCGGTGGTGGTGACCTTGCCCTTCTCCAGGGTGTCGAAGGAGCCGTTCTCCAGCTGCTTCGGCGTGAGCTTCTCGCCCACCACGTGGTAGGTGAGGATCTTCGTCAGCTGGGCCTTGTCCGCGAGGACCTTGTCCAGGTCGGCCTTCGGAATCTTGGCGAAGGCGTCGTTGGTCGGGGCGAAGACGGTGATGTCCTTCGCGTTGTTGAGGGTGTCGACCAGTCCGGCCTGCTTGACGGCGGCGACCAGCGTGGACAGCGCCGGGTTGTGGGAGGCGGCCGTGGCGACCGGGTCCTTGGCCATGCCGTCGAAGCTGCCGGCACCGGTGGCGGGAACGCCCGCACAGGCCGGGCCGAACGGCTTGTCCGTGTCCATCGAGTCGTTCATGGCGGGCGAACTGGCGGCCGCGCTCTGCGAGTCGGCGGCCGGACCCGATGCGCTGTCCTTGCTCGAATCCGAGGAGCAGGCGGCCAGGGCGAAGGGCAGGACGGCCGCGGTGGCGACGGCGAGAGCGGTACGGCGGAAGCGAAGCGTGCTCATTGCGTTCTCCAAGGTGGTGTCGCGGTCACTCATGAGGTGGTGCGGGATGGATCGGGGTGAATCGGGGGTGGTCGGTGGCCCGGGGTCAGCCGGGGGTGACGAAGACGCTGTGCCAGCCGTCCGCTCCGTCGGGGATGGTCGGGGTGCGCCGCTCGCCCTGCACGTGACCGGCGCCGTCGGTGGCGCGGACGGTGAGGGTGTGGCCGCCCGGCGTGGTCCGCCAGGGGAAGGACCACTGCCGCCAGGTGTCGACGGTGTCCTGGTCCGCGAGGTCGGCGTCCTGCCACGGGCCGTCGTCGATCCGCAGCTCCACGCGGCGGATGCCGCGGTGCTGGGCCCAGGCGACCCCGCCGACCATCACCGTCGTCCCCGCCGGCGGCCGGGCGAACGGCTTGGGGGTGTCGATCCGCGCCTGGGTCTTGATCGGCGCGCGCCGGGCCCACGAGCGGCGGACCCAGTAGGGGTCGTAGGCGTCGAAGGTGGTCAGCTCGATGTCCTGGATCCACTTGCAGGCGGACACGTACCCGTAGAGGCCGGGGACGAGCATGCGGACCGGGAAGCCGTGGTCGAAGGGGAGCGGTTCCCCGTTCATGCCGACCGCGAGCATCGCGTCACGGCCGTCCATGACGTCCTCGACCGGGCTGCCCAGGGTCATGCCGTCGACCGAGCGGGCCACCAGCTGGTCGGCCGGGCCGCCGCGCGAGGGGGGCCGTACGCCCGCCTCGCGGAGCAGGTCGGCCAGCCGGACGCCGAGCCAGCGCGCGGTGCCGACGTACGGTCCGCCCACCTCGTTGGACACGCAGGTGAGCGTGACGTCCCGCTCGATCAGGTCCCGGCCGAGGAGTTCTCGGTAGGAGTACGTGCGGGGGCGGGCCACGCCCTTGCCGTGCACCCGCAGCCGCCAGGTGTCGGCGTCGACCTTCGGCACGACCAGGGCGGTGTCGACCCGGTAGAAGTCGGCGTTGGGGGTGGTGAAGGGGCTGATCCCCGGGATCCGCAGGGCGGCCCGGGCCGGTACCGGGGCCGCCGGTGACGCCGGAGCGGGCAGCCGGACGGCGGCCCGGGAGGCCACCGCACCCTCCCCGCGCCGCGCGCCCAGGGTCCGCCCGAGCGCGCCCGCGCCGGTCGCCACCACGGCGGTGGCGCCGGCGACGAGCAGGAACCCGCGCCGGTCGAGCCGGCCACCGGCCCCGGCCCCACCGGGCCCGGTCGCGGGCCGCGGCAGCCGCCCGACGAGCACGTACAGGACCGCGGCCCCGGCGGCCGCGCCCACCAGCGAGGGCAGCGCGTCGAGCGGACCGGACGCGTCGGGGCGGGTGAGTGCGGCCGCCGCGCCGAGCACGCCGAAGACCAACACCCCGGCCGCGCCGGTGCGCCGGTGGCGCAGGGCGAACAGGCCGAACAGCAGGGCCAGGAGGCCGAGCGTCGCGAGGATGCCGAGCTGGAGGACGAGCTTGTCGTCGCTGCCGAAGTGGCGGATCGCGAAGTCCTTGACCGGGGCGGGGGTGCGGTCGATGGCCGCACCGCCGACGGCGGTGACCGGCCCCGCCTGGGGCCGGACGAACGCAGCGACCAGTTCCGCGACGGCCAGCGCCGTGTATCCGGACAGCAGGCCGCTCAGCGCGGCGAGGACCCTGCGCTTGACGGCTGCTCGGTTGATGGTCACGTGGGGGATTCGGCGCCCCGGGCCCCCCGGATTGGTCGGGCTCGCGGGATCACCCGGTGGAGCGAGCGAAGGACCGGGCGTTGACGCCCGGCGCGCGGGCCCGACACGTGGGGCGGTGGGCCGATCCGGGGGTGGTGGGCCCATCCGTGGGGCGGTGGGCCAATCCGTTCGGGCTCCGGCTCCGAAGAACGGGTGACCCGGGGTGCCACCACCCATGCCGTGCGGCGCGAAGGACTGCCCATGCAAGCGATCCACCGAAGGAGGGCGGAGCGGTGAGCCAACCGGTGCGCCTCGGCAGCGGCGAGGGAGACCGTCACGAGCGGTCCGCCCGGCCCGACCCGGCGGAACTGATGGCCCGGGTCGCGCTCGGCGACCAGGACGCCTTCGCCGCCCTCTACGACGTGATCGCCGGACCCGTCTTCGGCATCGTCCTCAAGGTCCTGCGGGACCGCGCGCAGTCCGAGGAGGTGACCCAGGAAGTGATGATCGAGATCTGGCGCGGGGCGGCCCGCTACCAGAGCGCGCAGGGCTCCGTCATGACGTGGGTGGCCACCCTCGCGCACCGGCGCGCCGTGGACCGGGTGCGCTCCGCGCAGGCGGCCGCGAACCGCGACCACAAGGACGCCCTCGGCTCGCTGACACCCCCCTTCGACGAGGTCAGCGAGCAGGTGGAGACCCGGCTGGAGAGCGAACAGGTGCG
Source organism: Streptomyces sp. NPDC028419 (assembly GCF_055565515.1). Lineage (NCBI taxonomy): Bacteria > Bacillati > Actinomycetota > Actinomycetes > Kitasatosporales > Streptomycetaceae > Streptomyces > Streptomyces sp. NPDC028419. The sequence goes on from NZ_JBVHUE010000001.1 coordinate 384,984, forward strand.
CCGCTGCCTGCGCCGCCTGACCGAGCTCCAGCGCGAGACCGTCACGCTGGCCTACTACCAGGGCCTGACCTACCGGGAGGTGGCGCAGACCCTGCAGACCCCGCTCCCGACCATCAAGACCCGTATGCGCGACGGACTGATCCGGCTGCGCGACTGCATGGGGGTGACCACGTGAAGACCGAAGACCCGCACGCCCTCACCGGTGCGTACGCGCTCGACGCCCTCGGGCCCGACGAGCGCCACGCCTTCACCCGGCACCTCGACCACTGCACCTCCTGCGCCCAGGAGGTGCGGGAGTTCGCCGCGACCGCCGCCCGGCTGGCGTCGGCGGTCGCCGTGGCCCCGCCTCCCGAAATGAAGGCACGGGTGTTGGACCGCATCGACACGATCCGCCAACTCCCGCCGCGCGTCCCGGCGCCGGGACGGTACGCCGTGCTCGCCGCGCGGATCCGGCGGCGCGGCGGGGCCTTCGTGATCGCCGCCAGCGTGGCCGCGGCCGTCACCTTCGGGGCGCTCGCCCTGGACCAGCACGAGCGGGCCCAACGCGCGGAGCGCGTACGGCAGTCCGCGCAGCAGGACGCCGACCGGGCCGGGGCGCGCAGCGAGGCGCTCGCCGCGGTGCTGGCCGCGCCGGACGCCCGTACCGCCACCGGGCGGACCGCGACCGGGGCCCGGGTCACCGTGGTGACCTCGGCCGCCCGCGACCAAGCGGTGGTGCTGGCCCCTCAGTTGCCCGCGACGCCGGCGGGGACGACGTACCAGCTGTGGTTCTCGGAGCACGGCTCCATGCGCCCGGCCGGGCTGCTGGGCGGTGGGCACGCGCTGCTGCTGGACGGGGCGGTGCGGGACGCCACGGCCATCGGACTCACCGTCGAACCGGCGGGCGGCTCCGCGCGCCCCACCACGGCTCCGGTCCTGGTCATGGCGCTGCCGGCGTAGTGCGCCACCGGCCGAAGCGGAAGGATTCGGCCGATGTGGACGAGATCGGCGGGTCGGGCACGGACGGGGGCTCCCGTCCGTTGTCCGGGTGCCGATCTATGACATAAGGAGACAGAAATGGCCCTGTGGGACCGCGTCAAGGACTCCGCCGCGACGATGCAGACGCAGCTGGTGGCGAAGCGGAACGACCTCAAGAGCGGGGCGTTCAGGGACTCCAGCATGGCGATGTGCGCGCTCGTGGCCGCGGCCGACGGCACGATCGACGCCTCCGAACGCCAGCGCGTGGCCCAGCTGATCGGGACGAACGAGGTGCTCCAGAACTTCCCGGCGGACGACCTGCGGCGGCGCTTCGACGAGAACCTGGACAAGCTGACCGCCGACTTCGACTTCGGCAAGGTCAGCGTCATGCAGGAGATAGCCAAGGCGAAGAAGAAGCCCGCCGAGGCGCGCGCGGTCATCCAGATCGGCATCGTCATCGGCGGCGCCGACGGCGACTTCGACAAGACCGAGCAGGCCGTCGTCCGTGAGGCGTGCTTCGCACTGGGCCTGCCCCCGCACGAGTTCGACCTCTGACGGACCCTGGCCGGGGCGACCCCGAAGGGTTCCCCCGGGGGCTAGCCCCACCCCGGGCGTCACGCCTGCCGGATGGGACGGCGGGCACCGGCGGACCAGGCTGTGCGCATGACGACATACACCCGCACCAGCGCCGCTCTCGCCCTCTCCGCCGTGACCGCCGCAGCCGCTCTGACCGTGGCCTTCGCCCCGCGGGCCGACGCGGCGGTCGGGTCGGGTGCGCCGGCCGCGGCGGAGAGCGCCGGGGTCCCCGCGCTGGCGTGGCACCCCTGCGAGCGCCCCGATGGGCCCGCCGGGCTGGAGTGCGCCGAGCTGCCCGTCCCGCTCGACTACCGCGACCCGAGCGGGCGGCAGCTCTCGCTGGCGGTCTCCCGGCTCCGCAGCGACCGGCCCGCCGCCCGCCGCGGCACGCTGATGGTGCTGCCCGGGGGACCGGGCGGCTCCGGGGTCCAGAGGCTGGCGCAGAGGGGCGAGGCGCTGCGCAAGGAGCTGGCGGGCGGCTACGACCTGGTGGGCCTCGACCCGCGGGGCGTGGGCGCCAGTACCACCGCGAGCTGCGGACTGGCTCCCGAGGACCGCCGGCTCGCCACCCTGCGGGGCTGGCCCGGCGCGGACGGCGGCATCGAGGAGAACGTGGCCCGCGCCCGCCGGGTGGCCGCGGCCTGCCAGACCAACGGCGGCGCGGTGCTGCGCAGTTTCACCACCGCCAACCAGGTCCGGGACATGGACCGGCTGCGCCGGGCCCTGGGCGAGCGGAAGCTGTCGGGCTGGGCCACCTCCTACGGCAGCTACGTCGGCGCGGTCTACGCCCAGCAGTACCCCGAGCGCACCGACCGTTGGGTGCTGGACAGCAACGGCGACCCCGACCCCGCGCGGGTGGAGCGCGGCTGGCTCGCGAACATGGCGCAGGGGGCCGACGACCGGTTCCCCGACTTCGCGGCCTGGGCCGCCGACCCGGCCCGCGCGGCCGAGGGCCTGCGCGTCGCCGAGCGCCCCGAGGAGGTGCGCCCGCTCTTCCTCGCCCTGGCGGCCACGCTCGACCGCACGCCCAAGACCTCGACCACCGAGGGCGTGCCGCTCACCGGGAACCTGCTGCGCCAGGCCCTGCAGAACGCCCTCTACGGCGACGCGGCCTTCCCCGGCCTGGCCCGGCTCGTCCGGCAGGCCCAGGACCCGGCCGCGACCCCGGTCCTCCCGCCCGAACTGGCCCAGCCGCTGCGCGACGAGGACGCGGCGATCGCCGTCGCGGTGATCTGCAACGACGTGAAGTGGCCCGGCGACGTGGAGGGTTACGCCCGCGCCACGGCCGCCGACCGGGCGGCCCATCCGCTGACCGCCGGAATGCCCGCGAACATCACCCCCTGCGCCTTCTGGAAGGACGCACCGGTCGAGAAGCCCACCCGGATCACCGACCGGGGCCCCTCCAACGTGCTGATGATCCAGAACCTGCGCGACCCCGCCACCCCCTACTTCGGGGCCCTCAAGATGCGCGCGGCCTTCGGCGACCGGGCCCGCCTGATCACCGTCGACCACGGCGGACACGGCGTGTACCTGGGCAACGGCAATGCCTGCGGTGACCGCGCGGTGACCGACTTCCTGACCACCGGCCACCGCCCGGCCGGCGACGTGTACTGCGCCGCGGGCAAGTGACCGCGGTCGGCCGACGGGGCGGCCCGGGCGGATCGTAATCTGACGGGTATGCGTCAACAACGGGAGCGCCAGGGGTGGGTGCGGCGCGGCGGGGCGTGGTTGCTGGGGGCGGCCGAGGTCGAACCCCGCTCGCTGGCCGCCGCGTTGGGCCTCGGCGAGGAGGACCCGGGGCTACGGCGCCTGCGGCGTGCGGCGCCGGCGCGCTACGCCCGCCTCGAACGCCTCCACCGGGCGGCCCAGCGGTCCTTCGAGCAGCGCACCCGGGTGGCGGTGTGTCGCGAGCTGGAGCACGCGGTCCGTACGGCCCTGCGCGAGACGGCGGAGGCGGCGGAAGCCGGGGCGGTGCCGGCCCGCACCGACGTGCTCCGGGTGGAGGCCGACGCCGCGGCGCGCTCGCTCGCGGCGGACGCGGTGCTCGCGGGGGCGCGGGGCCTGAACACGGGCCTCTCCGTCGGGGTGCTGTTCAGCCCGGTGGCGCTCGTGCTGGCCCTCGTCGCGGCCGAGGTGTTGCCGCCGCTGTTCGGGGTGGCCCTCGGCTGCCCTGAGCGACTCACCCTCGTGCAGGGCCTGGTCTGCTTCTCCGGCGGGGCGTTGGGGTCGGTCCTGAGCGTCGTCGTCCGGCTGCGCGAGGCCCCGGGCACCCGGCCCACCGACACCCGCACGCCCGCGGCGGACGAGGCGGGAGGCGAGGCGGGAGGCGAGGCGGCGGGCGAAGCCGGGCACGAAGCGGCCGACGTCCCGGGCGACCCGGTCCAACTGGCCCGGATGATGCGCCAGGAGGGCTGGTACCGGGTGGTCGTCGGCTGGTTCCTGGCCGTGTCCCTCTTCGTCCTCGTCACCGGCGGCATCCTGGCCCTGCTCACCCCGCCCGCCGTCCCCGACGGCGTCTGCGGGAGCGGTCCGTTGTCCCCCGCGGACCACCGGGCCCTCATCCGGGGCTTCTTCTTCTGGGGCGGCGTGGGCTTCCTCGCCGGGCTGAACGAGCGCTGGGCCTACGGCCTGCTGCGCCGCGGCGGCCCGGGCGCGGATCCCGCTACTCGTTGACGAGGACGGGTAGGGACAGCACCGCGCTCGCCGGGGGCCGGGCGAACTGCCCCGCGGGAACGGTGAAGTCGATGCCCTCGCCCGCCGCGCGCGGACCGTCGTGGTGCGCGGTGCCCTTCGCGTCCTCGCCCTCCTCCTGGTACTGGAACTTCGCGGTCCCCAGGAGGTGCCCGCTCGCGTCGTAGTACGCCGCGTCGACCTCCAGCGCCAGGACGTCGCTGATGTCGGAGGTGATCGCCAGGTGCCCCGTGACGGACGCCTCGGCGGTGAGCTTCAGGGCGGTCAGCTTCACCCGGTCGGTGAAGGGGCCCTCCTCGACGCGGACCTCGCCCTGGGCGGCCGGGTGCGCCAGTACGGCGGCCGGCGCCGGCGCGCTGCGCGGCGCGGGCAGGACGACGGGGGCGGCGGATCCGGCCGCGTCCCCCGCGGACTCGGCGCCGTCGGCGGCCGGGCCGCCGGAGCAGCCCGTGGCGAGTGCGAGGACGGCGCCCGCGGCGGCGAGCGCGCCGGCGGTGCGGCGGGTGAGGTGTCTCATCGGAAGGCTCCTGAACCGGCCCGGGGCCGGGAGGACGTGTCCTCCCGGCCCCGGCCGTTCGCTCGGTGGGTCAGTGCTGCTGGGGCGACTTGCCGAACAGCGAGCGGTACAGCTTGCCGTACAGCTCGGTGTTGTTCTGGCTGGCCGCGAAGGCGCTGCCGTTCGGGCCGTAGGCGAAGATCGGCACGTCGGCGCCGGTGTGGTTGCCGGACAGGTAGGTCAGCCAGAGGCTGGCGTCCGGGCTGCCGTCCTTGACGCCGGCCGGGTCGTTCGGCGTGCGGAAGGTGGCGGGAGCGAAGTTCTTCGCGTCACCCGAGCCCGCGCCGTTGACGATGCCGGTCGAGCGCACCGGGTCCTTGGCACCCGAAGTGGGGCGCGAGGGGGTGCTGTTGTTGGCGGTGTTGCCCGCGTCCGTGTTGGCCGGGGGAGCGACCGCCTCGGCGTTGGTGTAGGTGCCCTTCTCGATGATGTTGAAGCCGGCGCACTCGTGGTCCGCGGTGACGACGACCAGGGTGTGGCCGTCCTTCTTCGCGAAGTCGGTGGCCACCTTGACCGCGTCGTCGAAGGCCTTGATCTCGCCCAGGGCCTGGGCGGCGTCGTTGGCGTGCGAGCGCTTGTCGATCTGGGCGCCCTCGACCTGGAGGAGGAAGCCCTTGCGGTTCTTGTCGTACCCGCCGCGCTCGCCGAGCAGCTGGATCGACTTGCGGGTCATGTCGGCGAGGGTCGGTTCCTGCTTCTGCACGGCGTCCGCGGGGAGGCCGGCCTTGGCCTGCTCGACGGTGAGGTTGCCGCGGTTGAAGAGGCCGATGACCTTCTTGCCGTTGGCGTGGCTCAGGTCGGTCTTGGTGGCGACCTTCTGGCTGGCGGCCGTCTGGGCCGGGAGCTTGGGGTCACCGAAGTTGCCGAGGACCTGGTAGCCCTGCGCCTGGAGGGCCTTCTGGTCCTCCGGCTCGAAGCGGGCGAGGCCGCCGCCGAGGATGACGTCGGCGGTGCCGTTGCGCGCGATCTGCTCGGCGATCGGCGTGACCAGCGTCTTGTCCGCGGGCGCGCTCTCGTAGGTGCCGTCGTCCTTCTTGGGGAGGCAGGCGGCGTCCGAGTACGTCGGGCCCTGGCAGCCGCGCAGCAGCGCGTGGCTGAACTGGGCGGCCGGGGTGGCGTCGGTGATCTCGGCGGTGGAGACGTTGCCCGTGGCGAAGCCGGCCTTCTTGGCCTGCTCCATCAGCGTGACGACGCGCTTCTCGTACGAGTCGACGCTCAGCGCGGCGTTGTAGGTCTTGACGCCGGTCGCCCAGGCGGTGGCCGAGCTGGCGGAGTCGGTGACGAGCGCGGGCTTGTCGCTGCCCTTCTCGACGGCGTAGGTGGCGACCGCGCCGGTGAAGGGCAGGGTCTCCATGTTCAGCTTGCCGGAGGCGCCGTAGAACCGGTCGCGGGCGGCCGTGACGTGGGTGCGGCCCATTCCGTCACCGAGCAGGTAGATGACGTTGCGGATCTCTCCCTGACCGCCGTGCTGGGGAGCCGAGTTGGCGGTGGTGGCGGCCGAGGCCGCCAGGGCGCCGGTCAGGGCCAGTACGGTCAGCGTCTTGGCAGGTCTGCGTCGCATGATGCGGGGGGTCCCCCTCGGAAATGAATGGCGCGGGCGGACCGACGCTAAGAGCGGGACATGAACAAGGCGCTCTCCCCGGGTGACGTGGAGTCGAACAGCGCCCGGCCGACATCGCCCTTGTGTGCGATGTCAGACCCGTGCGTCATCCTGCGGGACATGGACATCCGCGCTGATTGGGCCTTGGAACTGCAGTTGGACGTCGTCCGGAAGGAGGCGGTCGACGACGGCGTGCGCGCGGCCGTCGACACCGTGACCGGCCACATGAACGGCGGGCGCGGCCGGGGGCGCAGGGGCGGTCGGGCGCTCCTCGACCTGCTCGGCGAAGCCCGCGCCCGGGCGGCCGGCGCGGGGGAGTGGCAGGTCGTACGACTGCTCCAGGACTCCGTGGACTACGCCGAGGGGCGGATCCTGAAACCGGAGTTCGAGGAGCGCTACCGGCTGTTCCAGGACGGCGCCGAGCGCAGCGACATCCTGCGGGACTACGTGGGCACGACCCTGTGGGTGGGCGGTCAGGTCATGGCGTTGAAGGGGAAGGAGTTCCTCGACGAGCGTCCCGCCGCCACGGCGCCGGAGCTGCTGGAGCACCTGCGGTCGCTGGGCGAGGACGGCCGGTTCGTCGAGGCTCCGGCGGACCGGCCCGGGGGCTACCGCATACCCCGGGGGCGCGCCGAGATGGCGCTGTGGATCGAGCGGCTGCTGCGGCGCGAGCGGATCGAGGTGGCGGACCCCGAGGCCGAGGCCCGCCGGATCGCCGCCTCGCCCGAGGCGCTCTCCCTCCTCGCCTCCGACCGGGACGGCCGGCTCGCCCTGCGCGCCGCCGAGCTCCAACGGCGCGGGCGCCAGCTGGCCGCCCTGCGCGTCGTGGCCGAGGACCGCGGCGCGCGCGAGGCCGACCTCCAGCGGGCGCTGGAGGGCCAGCACTGGATCTTCGGCGGCCGGTACGTGGGGGAGGCCGTCCAGCGGCGGCTCGTCGTCGGGGACGAGGTGGACATCCCGCTGATCCGCGGCGACGGCTCGCTCCACGTGGTCGAGCTGAAGCGGTCGATGAGCCTCGCCGGGCCGCTGGTGAAACGCCACCGCGGGGCGTGGGTGCCGGCCGCCGAGGTGCACGACGCCGTGGGGCAGGCGGTGAACTACCTGGTCGGGTTGGACGAGAACCGCGAGCGGCTGCGCGCCGACTTCGGCATCGAGACCCGCCGGGCGAGCGCGCTCGTCCTGATCGGCCATCCCGCGGCGCAGCCGGAGGTCCCGGAGCGCGAGGTCAACGAAGCCCTGCGGACCTTCAACGCGCACGTGACCCGGGTCGAGGTGCTCACCTACAAGGAACTGATCGACAACGCGGAGCGTTCGCTCGGCGCGGCTGCCGGCTCCCGGTCCCGATGATGGCCAGGGTGGGTGGCCCAGGCCGACGGGACCTGGGCCACCCACCGCACCGGAGGCGCAGATGACCGAGGCCGCACCCGTACCCGCATCCGTACGCGCACCCGTGCCCGTGCCCGTGCCCTTCACGACCGCCGAGGTCGACGGGCTGCGGGAGGCGCTGGAGGAGGTCGTCGCCGACGGCGCGACCCCGGGCGGGGTCGTCGTCTGCGGCACCGCCGCGGGGGACCGCGCGGTGGTGTCGGCCGGGATGGTCTCCCCCTTCACGCACCAGAAGTGCCCCGACGCGCACACCGTCTACGACGTCGCGTCCCTCACGAAGGTCACCGCGACCTGGCCGCTCGTCGGCCGCGCCGTGGCGAGCGGGCTGATGGAACTGGACGCGCCCGTACGGGACGTCCTGCCGCCGATGGAGGGACACCTGCCCGGCGCCGCGGTGAGCGTGCGCCGCCTGCTGTCGCACACCTCCGGGCTGCGGGCGGCCACCCGCTTCGACCTGTACGACCTGACCTCGCGCCCGCTGCACGAGCTGATCTGCGCGGAGCCCTTGGAGAGCCTGCCGGGCACGCACCGGTACATCAACCGGGGCTACGTCCTGCTCGGCCTGGCCCTGGCCCACGTCCACGGCGAGCCGCTGGACCGGCTCGCCGCGGCCTTCTGGGCGGAGCTGGGCATGGGGGACACCGCCTACGGGCCGCTGCCGCAGTCCGAGCGGGTCGCGCCGACCGAACGCCGCGACGCCCACGACCGGCTGTGGGGCGCGGTGCACGACGAGAACGCGGCCGCGATGGGCGATGTCGCCGGCCACGCCGGGGTGTTCGCCCCGGCCGCGGACCTGGCGACCTACGCCGAACACCTGCTGTCGGCGGCCCCGGACGACGTGCTCGGCGGCTGGCTGCGGGAGAGCATGGCGCCCGTGGCGGAGATCGACCCCGGGCGCCACCGGGGCCTCGGCTGGATCGTGACCGCCGACGGCGCCGTGGCCCACCACCACGGATTCACCGGCACCAGCCTGTTCCTCGCCCCCACCACCGGCCGGTACGTCGTCATCACCACCAACGCGATCCACGACGGCCCCACCGCCCGCACCCGAATCACCCCGCTGCGCGAACGCGCCCTCGAAACGGTGTGAAAGCCGCGCTCCACGCCGCCGGGCGGCTCAAAACCGTGCACCCCCAGGTCAATGGCCTGGGGGTGCACGGGCTCCGGGGACCGTCGGGGGTGTCGGGGGCCCGGAGGGATCAGGGGGTGGGGCGGGGGGTCAGAGGGTGCCGAGCGACTCGCGGGCGCTGGTGCGGTAGAGGCCGACCTTCGGGGCGGCGACCTTTCCCGGAGCGGTCAGCGGCAGGCCGGTGCCGTCCGCGTTCGGCATGTGTTCCGCGTCGGCCAGGACGTTGAGCTCGTCGGCGACCGGGCCGCTCCCGCCGCCGGGGTTGAGGTCGACGGCCGCGTAGGCGGTGGCGCCGGGGCGCACCGGGTACGCCGGGGCGCCGCCCAGCCCGCCGGGGGCGGTGGCCGTGATGCCGAGCGCGGCGCCCTTCGCGCTGAAGCCGACGGTCGGGTGGTAGGCCAGGCCGCAGGAGGTGGAGGCGTTGTTGGTCACCGTGATGACGCGCACGGTGGCCGGGAGGCCCTGCGCGGAACCGACCTTGACGGTCAGCTTCCGTGCCGAGCAGGGGTGGGCGTAGGCGTAGGCGTCGTCTCCGGTGGCCGTGCCCGTGCCCGTGCCCGCCTTCGCCGGGGCGGGGGTGCCCGCCCCGGCTCCCTTGCCGTCCGACGGGGCGCCGGAGGCCCCCTGCGCGCCCGTCGCCGAGGCCCCGCCGGCGGTGCCGGGCGAGGCCGCCCCGTTCGCACCGGGGCCCCTGTTCGCCCCGTCCGCGCCCGCCGCCGCCCCGCTCGTGCCGCCGCACGAGGTCAGGGCCAGCGCGAGACCGGCCGCGATGGTGGCGGCCCAGGTCGCGCTGCGGAGGCGGCGGGTGGTGCGCATGAGGGAACTCCCCGGTTCTGAACGGTCGTCACGCGAAGTCGTTCCCGCGTGGACACCACTGTGCCGGGGCCCGCTGGCGTCGTGGTCACGCCGCGCTGACGTTCCGCTGACGTCGGGGGAACGCCCGCGGGATCACGCCCGTACGCTCTGGCGCGCCCGCACCTTGTCGTACCGGGCGCGGTAGGCCGCCCCGTGCACGGGGTACTCCTCGTCCGGGGCGTCCGGGGCGTCCGATGTGTCGTCCGGTGCGTCGTCCGGTGCGTCCAGTTCTTCGGCCGACAGGTGGAGCAGCGCGCCGAGCGCCCGCTCCGCGCCCTCGTCGAAGCCGGTCGATTCGGCCTCCCGCGCGGCCTCGTCCAGGCATCGGATGCCCTCGGTCCGCTCGCCGAGGCCCACCAGCGCCTCCCCGGTCGCGGCCAGCAGCAGCACGCGCGAGGGGGACCGCGCGTCCGGGGCGTGGGCGGCCCGCGCGGCCGTCGTGCTCTCCAGCGCCTGGTGCCAGTCCCCGGAATCCAGTTGGTGCCGGGACAGGTGGTAGAGCGCCAGGCGTTCCGTGGTCGGGTCGCCGGCCGCGCGGGCCAGCTCCGCCGCCCGTACGCACCCCCGCGCCGCCCGGTCGAGATCGCCGAGCGAGGCCTGCGCCAGGGAGAGGTTGACCAGGGCCGTGGCCTGGCCGCTGCGGTCGCCGGACCGGGCGGCCAGCAGGGGGGCGGCTTCGAGGTGCGGCAGGGCCTCCTCGGTCAGGCCCTCCTCGGTCAGCACCCACCCCAACAGGGCGAGCACCCGGGCCTGGCCGTGCAGGTCGGCGTCGGCCCAGGCCGAGTCGAGGGCCGTGTAGAGCAGCGGGGCCCAGCCGTCCAGGACCCGCCACACCATCAGCGGCCACAGGGACAGCGCGACCCGCCACGCCCGGCCGTGCAGCGCGGCCGCGTGCGCGGCCGTCGCCGCCAGGGCCATGTCCTCGCGCTGCGCCGCGTACCAGGCCATCGCCTCGTCGCGGTCCCGGAAGTCCCGTACGTGCGCGGGCGCGTGGAAGTCGGCGTGCAACGGGAAGCACGGCTGCCCGTCGCGCTCGGCGGCCCCGGCCGCCGCGAGGCCGGTCGCGATGTAGTGGTCCAGCAGCCGCGCCAGCGCCCGCGGGTCCGTCTCCATGTCGCGGGCGTAGAGCCGGACGAGGTCGTGCAGCACCCACCGACCCGGTGCGCCGTACGTCAACAGGTGCGCGGCGGCGAGCTGGTCGAGGGCCGCCTCCGCCTCCTCGACGCCGGTGCCCGCCAGGGCCGCGGCCACCTCGCGGTCGATGTGCGTGCCGGGGTGGCGGCCGAGGTGGGCGAGTTGGTGCGCGGCGCCCGCCGGGAGGCGGCTCACCGACAGGTGCAGGGCGGCGCGCACACCGGTGTCCTCGGCGTCGAGCAGGGCCAACCGGCGCGTGGTGTCGGAGAGTTCCTCGGCCATGGCGGTCAGGGTCAGGTACGGCTGGTCCGCCAGCCGGGCGGCGGCGACCCGCAGGGCGAGGGGCAGTCCGTCGCACAGCTCGGCCAACCGTCGGGCGGCCGCCGGCTCGGCGAGCACCCGGTCCGCGCCGAGCACCGCGGCGAGCAGGTCCGTACCGTCCTGCGGTCCCAGGACGCCGAGCGGAACGGGCCGGGCCGCGTCCGAGGCGATCAGGCCGCGCAGCCGGTAGCGGCTGGTGACGACGGTGACGCACTCGCTCCCGCCCGGCAGCAACGGACGCACCTGCTCCGAGGCGCGCACGTTGTCCAGGACGACCAGCAGGCGCCGGTCGGCGGTCAGGGAACGGAACAGCGCGGCGGCGCGGGTCACCGACTCCGGCACGCGCGGCGGCGCGACGCCCAGTGCCAACAGGAACTCCCGCAGCACGTCCATGGCCGAGGCTTCGCCCGTGTCGCTGAAACCGCGCAGGTCGGCGTGGAGGCGGCCGTCCGGGAACCGCTCGTGGTGCAGGTGCGCCCAATGGACGGCGAGGGCGCTCTTGCCGACCCCGGCGGGTCCGGTGACCAGGCAGATCGGCGCCTCCGTGGCGGCGGCCCGCGACAGCTGCGCCAACTCCGCCTCGCGGCCGTGGAAGCCGCGGGGTGCGCGGGGCATCAGGTCGAGGGCGTCGGCGTACCGGGCCGGCGGGGCCGGGGTGCGGGCCGGTGCGCCCGCCGCCCCGGGCGCGGCGCCGCGGTGGTCCTGGCCGCGGTGGTCCTCGGCGCGGGCGGTGGGCGCGGTGGGCGGCGTGCGGACGGTGTGCGCGGTGCGGGCGTCCTCGTGGTCGTGTCGGCAGCCCTGTCCCTGGGGCTGGGGCCCGCGCGGGCCGTCCTGACCGCGCTGGCCGCGCAGGGCGACCGCGTAGGCGTCGCTCAGCTCGTCCCCCGGATCGACCCCGAGCTCCTCGGCGAGCAGGCGCCGGGTCTGGTGGAAGCAGTCGAGGGCCTCGGAGCGCCGGCCGGCCCGCTGGAGGGCCGTCACCAGCGCGGCGGACAGCGATTCCCGCAGCGGATGGGCGATCGCCTCGGGACGGAGCACCGCCGCGGCCTGCGCGTGCGCGCCGAGCCGCCCGTACCCGGCGGCCAGGTGTTCCACGGTGGTCAGCCGCAGCTCCTCCAGCGCGTCCGCGGCCGCCTGGAGCGGCGGTGTGGGGTGCACACCGGTCAGCGCGGGCCCCTGCCACAGGGACAGGGCCTCCTGGTACATGACCACGGCGTCCGCGACCGACTGCTGTTCCTGGGCCCGGGTGACCAGCTGCTCGAAGCGGTGCGCGTCCAGCAGCGCCTCCGGCATCCGCAGCACGTAGGCCGCGCCCTGGGTGGCCAACTCGACCCCGTACGTGGACGCTTCGGCGGCGTCGAGCAGGGTGCGCAGCCGGGACACATGCCCCTGGATCACGCTGCGGGCGCGCGCCGGGGGCTCGCCGTCCCACAGCGAGTCGGTGAGCTGCCGGAGCGGTACGGGAAGGTTGCGGCGCAGCAGCAGTGCGGCCAGCAGGCTGGCCCGCTTGGCGGGTCCGAGCGGTAGGTCCCCGGCCCCCCGCGCGACGGTCACCGATCCGAGCAGACGGAACTCCACCTGCTTGCACCCCCCCGGAAGCAAAGAAACGTCAGCATATCGTCACGGCCGAGCCCCGCCCCGCCCGATCCGCCCCGCTGACATGGGGCCCTGACGTCAGGCCCGTCGTACGGACGCCCCGGCGCGCGCGGCCCACACGGTGCGTTCGGTGCGGACCGCGAGGTCGTCGCGGCGCAGGATGCTCCCGGGGCCCCCGGTGTCGAGCAGCCGCTCCAGCGCGGTGAGGTCCCGGGCGTCGAGGGAGGCGGCGGCGCCGTCGCGCAGGCGGCCCAGGCTGCTCAGCGCGTAACGGCCGACGGCCGCGTTGCCGGCGCCGTCGACGTGGACCGTGATCGTCCGCTCGCCCTCGACGGTGAAGCCGGCGGCGGCCAGTTCGGGGCCCCAGTCGGCGCCGCGGTGCGGCAGGTGCTCGGCGTGCCGGCTCGCGAGGGCGGCGTGGCAGCGGTCCTCCAGGCCGGGCCGCTCCCGCGGGGCGTCGGCGGGCAGGAAGCGGGGGAAGCCCGCCAGCTCGACGACGGCGAAGAGGCCGCCGGGCGCGAGCAGCCCGCGGACCGCGCGCAGGGTGCGCCCGGGATCGGCCATGTGGTGCAACGAGGCCGAGGCCCAGACGAGCTCGGGGCGAGCGAGGTCGGGGCCGGCGAGGTCGGGCCACTCCCCGTCGAGGTCGGCCCGGACCGTGCGGACCCGGTCGGCCAGGCCCAGCTCCCGGGCGCGCTCGCGCAGGCGGTCCAGGTGGGCGGCCGAGGCGTCGACGGCGGTCACCCGGGCGTCGGGGAAGCGCGCGAGCAGGGCGAAGGTGCCGGCCCCGGTGCCGCACCCCAGGTCCACGATCCGGCGCGGTGCGGCGGTGACGGGCAGCCACGCGGTGAGGGAGTCGGTGTGCTCGGCGAGCACGTCGGCATCGAGGTCGAGGATCTCGGCCTGGTCATGGGAGCCGCTGGGCTCGCGAGCGGGGGCGTGGCCGTGGCCATGGGTGTGGGTGTGGGAGGCGTGGTTCATGACGGCCACGCTAGGACGGTCGTGCCGTTACGGCAGCGCGCCTCCCGGTATGCGCAAGAAGAAGACCGGGCGGGCTGCCGAACGCGCAAGCGGCCGACTCCTCAGGCGCCGTCGCCGCCCTGATGGCCGCGGCGGGCGTCCCGGTCGAAGAAGCCCAGGATCTCGCAGGGCCCGCCCTCGGCGCCGATGGCGTGCGGCAGCATCGTGGGGAACTCCACCGCCTGGTGCGTCTCCACCCGCACCCGCCGGCTCCCCAGCAGCAGGACCGCGGTGCCGGACAGGACGACCAGCCATTCGCGGCCCGGGTGGGCCCGCATGCGCGCGGGGACGTCGGGCGGCGGCTCCGTCATCCGCCGGCGCACCACGCTGACGCCGGGGTCCGCCTTCATGGTCCAGCGCATGCTCCCGTGGGCCGCGTCGACCACCGGGTGGCTGACCACATCGTCGGCGGCGGTCTCGACGAGCTGGTCCAGGGAGGTGTCCAGGGCCCGGGCGAGGGTGACGAGCTGGTCCAGCGCGAGGCGGCGCCCACCGGTCTCGATCCGGCTCAGCGTGGACTGGCTGATGTGGGCGCGCGCGGCCAGCTCGGCCAGGGACCAGCCCTGCGCCACGCGCAGGGCCCGGATCCGTTGGCGCACGAGACCGTCCAGCTCGCCGTCGGCTTGCGTCACGAGCAGCAGCGTATGCCGGGACCGCGAGCGGGCGCGCGGTCAGGAGCCGCCCGCCATGACGACGGCCGGTAGATGGCGGCCGGTAGATGACGGCCGGTAGATGACGGCCGGTAGGTGACGGCCGGTAGATGACGGCCGGTAGGTGACGGCCGGCGCCGACGGTCCTTTACCGGGCGCTCGGGGTGGGTGATGCTGACCCGGCGTGGGAGCGATGATCGACGGGGCGGGAGCGCCGGTCGGTGCAGAGGGGGAGACCGCCGTGGTGCGCGTGGAACTGTTGGGGCCGGTAGGGGCGTTCGCCGAGGACGGTGCGTCGGTCGAGGTCGGCGGGGTACGGGTGCGGATGCTCCTCGCCCGGCTCGCCCTCGAAGAGGGCCGGACGGTGCCCGTCGACGCGCTCGTCGGCGGCCTGTGGGGCGAGGAGCCGCCGGCCGACGCGGCCAACGCGCTCCAGGCGCTGGTGTCCCGACTGCGCAGGCCGTTGCGCGGATCCGCGGCGGTGGAGTCCGCATCCGGCGGTTACCGGCTGGAGCTGCGGGCCGAGGACCTGGACGTCCACCGCTTCGAGGAACTGACCGCCCGGGGCCGGCGCGCCCTGGCCGCCGGGCGGGCCGAGGAGGCGGCGCCGCTGTTCGCGACGGCGCTCGGGCTGTGGCGCGGACCGGCCCTCGCGGACGTGCGGGGCGCCCCCTACGCCGGGCCCGTCGCGACCCGGCTGGACGACCTGCGGAGCGCGGCGGTCGAGGACCGCTGCGACGCCGAGCTGCGGCTCGGCCGGCACGGGGAGGTGCTGGCCGACCTGGAAGCGGCCGCGGCCGAACGCCCGTTGAGCGAGCGGGTCGCCGGGCTGCGGATGCGGGCCCTGGTGGCCGCGGGGCGCCAATCCGACGCCCTCGCGGTGTACGAGGCGCTGCGCGCGCGGCTCGGCGACGAACTCGGCGTCGACCCCTCGGCCGAGCTGCGGGAGGTCCATCTGTCCTTGTTGCGCGGCGAGTTGGAGAGCCCCGTTGAGCGGGCCGAGACCGCACCGAGCCGGCTCCCCGCCCGGCTCACCAGCTTCGTCGGCCGCGACGCCGAACTGGACCGGCTCGCCGACCAGTTGGCCCGCGGGCGGCTCGTCACCATCGTCGGCCCCGGCGGCGCGGGCAAGACCCGCCTCTCCTTCGAAGCGGCCACCCGGGACCGGGCCCACGCGCGCGGCCGGGTCTGGTTCGTGCCCCTCGCCGGCGTGAGCGCGCCGGACCAGCTGGCCGACGCGGTACTGGGCGCCCTCAGCTCCACCGACGGCCGTCTCTACGACGCGGGCCAGGGGCAGCGGGCCACCCCGGTCGAGCGGATGGCCGGGCTCCTCGGCAGCGGCGACGCCCTGCTCCTGCTCGACAACTGTGAGCACCTCGTCGAGGCGGCGGCGCAGCTCACCGCCGAACTCCTCGACCAGCTGCCCGAGTTGCGGATCCTCGCCACCAGTCGCGAGGCCCTCGCCATCACCGGCGAATCCCTGTGCCACCTCGGCCCGCTCGACATCCCGACGGGATCGCCCGACCCGGCCGAGGCCGTACGCTCGCCCGCCGTCCGGCTCTTCGTCGACCGGGCCACCGGAGTCCGGCCGGACTTCACGCTCGACGACGCCACCCTCGACCCCGTGGTCGAGGTCTGCCGACGCCTCGACGGGATGCCGCTCGCCCTCGAACTGGCCGCGGTCAAGCTCCGCTCGATGAGCGTCGACCAGATCGCGCGCCGCCTCGACGACCGCTTCCGCCTCCTCGCCTCGGGCAGCCGCACCGCCCTGCCCCGCCAGCGCACCCTGCTCGCGCTCGTCGAGTGGAGCTGGGACCTGCTCGACGAGGCCGAACGGGTCCTCGCCCGCCGGCTGTCGGTGTTCCCGGGCGGCGCGAGCGTCCCCGCCCTCGAAGCGGTGTGCGCGGACCCCTCGCTGCCGGCCGCCGACATCCCGTACGTCCTGGACGCCCTGGTCGAGAAGTCGCTGGTGCACACCGTCACCGAAGGGGCGGGCGAGCCGCGCTACCGGATGCTGGAGACGGTACGCGCGTACGCGGCGCGCCGGCTCGCGCAGGCGGAGCCCGATGACGCCGTCACCCGGCGCTTCGCCGCGTACTTCCTGGCGCTGGCCGAGGAGCACGAGCCCCGGCTGCGCACCGGCGAACAGCTGCGCGCCGTCCAGGTCTTCGACGCCGAGCACGACAACCTCGTCCTCGCGCTGCGCACGGTCACCCTGGCCGGGGACGCGGACCTGGCGGCGCGCTTCGCCGGTGCGATGTTCTGGTACTGGGGGATACGGGGGATGAGCACGCAGCTCGACGCGCACGCGCAGCCGTACTCCGAGGAGGCGGGCGGGGGCACGGCGGCCGAGGGCGACTCGGCGACCGCGCGCGAGTTCCACCCGGCCCTGCTGCTCCTGCGGATGTCCCGCGCCTCCTACCCGGCGGGCGCGTCCGGCCGGGGCCGGGCGAACCCGGCGCCCGCGGACCCGCTCGACTCGCCCGACCCCTGGGTGCGGGCCAGCGCACACCTGGCCCGGGACTTCGCCCTCACCGAGCGGGGCGACCTGGTCACGGGCGCCGATTCCCGGATCGAGGCGCTGCGCGGCTTCGAGCGGGTCGGCGACCGCTGGGGGCTCGTGATGAGCCTGCTCCCGATCGGCCGCGACCACTCCTTGCGCGGCGAGTACCCGCAGGCCATCGCCACCTTCGAGCGGACCGTGGCGCTCAGCTCCGAACTCGGCACCGAGGACTACCTCTACCTCAGCAAGGCCCGGCTCGCCCGCGAGCGCCGCCGCAGCGGCGACCTGGCGGGCGCCTTCCGGGACCTGTACGCCGCCCATCGCCAGGCCCGCGAGCGCGGACAGCTGCGCCTGGAGGCCAACATCCTGGTGGGCCTGGCCAACGTCCACCGCCGGGCCGGTGACCTGGCGCGCTCCGACGCCACCCTCGACCGGCTCGAAGCGCTGGGCGCGCGCCGCCCCGCCCTGCGGGAGCTGGCCCGCGACCTGATCGTCAGCACCCGCATCGAGAACCGCCTCGCCGAGGGGGACGCCGTGGCGGCCAGGGCGCTGCTGCCCGAGGCGGCCGGTGCCCTCTTCGGCCAGGGAGCGGGCGCCGCGCTCGCCTGGGTGGCCGAGTTGCTGGGCGGGCTGCGGACGGCGGAGGGCGCCCCCGCGGAGGGGGCCCGGGCGCTCGGCATGAGCCAGGTGATGCGCGGCGCCTTCGACTGGGGCGAGCCCGAGTGGCGCGAGCTGGTCGACCGGATCGTGGCCGCCGTGGGCCGGGAGGAGTTCCAGCGGGCCTTCGACGACGGGGCCGCGTACTCCCGCGAGGACGCCCTGCGGTGGCTGGAGGCGGAGACCCTGCGGGCGGTGGCACGGACCTGAGTCGGCGCCGCTCCGGGCCGGCGCCGTTCCGGGCCGGCCCTGCCCTGCGCCGGCGCGTGAACGACCGGGCGGGGCCCGCTCCACCCCCGTGGGTGCGGACCCCGCCCGGCCGGGCTCGTCGCCGGGCGCGCGTCGGCGCTCAGCCGGCGTTCTTGCGGTAGGCGCGCACCGCCAGCGGGAGGAAGACCACGACCACGCCGGCCATCCAGGCGAAGGAGGCGAACAGCGAGTCGGCGACCGGCCCGCCGTTCAGCAGGCCGCGCACCGCGTCCGCCACCAGCGAGACCGGGTTGACGTCGGACCAGGCCTGCAGCCATCCGGCCATGCCGTCCCGGGGCACGAAGACGTTGCTGGCGAAGGTGAGCGGCAGGATCAGCACGGTCATCAGGCCATGCACGGACGCGGGGTTCTTGATCAGCATGCCGAGGTAGACCGAGATCCAGGAGAAGCTGAGCGCGAAGCCGATGAGCAGGGCGAGCGCGGTGAGCGCGGCGACCGGGCCGGTCTGCACGCGGTAGCCCATGACCAGGGCGAGGACGGCCACGGTGGCCAGGCACAGGACGTACCGGACGACATCCGCCAGGACGGCGCCGATCAGGGGGCTGGAGCGGGCGATCGGCATGCTGCGGAACCGGTCGAAGATCCCGGTGCTGGCGTCCGTACAGAGCGAGGCGCCGATGCCGATGCTCGCCTGGAAGACGGCCATGACCATGACGCCGGGGACGACGAGCCGCAGATAGCGGTCGGTGTCGCCGCCGGACATGGCGTCCCCGAAGAGGTAGACGAACATCAGCAGGCTGATGATCGGGGTGAGGACCACGTCGACCAGCTGGATCGGCGACTTCATGAACTTGGTGACGCCCCGACCGGCGAGCGCGAGGCTGTGCCGGACGGTCTGCGCGGGTCCGATCCGGCTCGGGGAAGCGGCGTCGGCGCCGCGCGGGCGGGTGGGGAGGGGCTGGGCGCTGAGGGACTGGGTGCTCATGACGGTGACCTCTCGGGAGAGTCTGCGCGGGGCGGGGAAGCCGGGGCTCGGGCCGGGCCCGGGCGGCCGGGGCTCAGGCGGCCGCGGCGGGCCGGTCGGCGGTGGGCCGGTCGGCGGTGACGGTGGGCGCGTGTCCGGTCAGCGCGAGGAAGACCTCGTCGAGGCTGGGCAGGCGCAGGCCGAGCTCGTCGGCGGTGATCCCGGCGCCGTCCAGGCGGCGGGCGACCGCGGCGACCACCAGCGGGTCGTCGGCGGGCACGGTGAGCACGCCCGAGTCCTGCGCGGGGGCGTGTCCGGTCAGCTCGGTGAGCATCCCCGCGACCTGCGCCAGATCGGCGGGCAGGCTCGGCCGGACCTGGAGGATCTGCCCGCCGACCCGGCGCTTGAGTTCACCGGGGCGGCCTTCGGCGACCTTGCGGCCCTTGTCGAAGACGGTGATGGAGTCGGCGAGCTGGTCGGCCTCCTCCAGGTACTGCGTGGTGAGCAGCACCGTGGATCCGTCGGCGACCAACTGGCGCACCACGTCCCAGACTTCCTGTCGGGCGTGCGGGTCCAGGCCGGTGGTGGGCTCGTCCAGGAAGAGCACCTGGGGTCGACCGACCAGCGAGGCGGCCAGGTCGAGGCGCCGCCGCATGCCGCCGGAGAAGGTGGCGATCGGCTTGCGGGCCGCCTCGGTGAGGGAGAACTTCTCCAGCAGCTCCGCGCCCCGCGCCTTCGCGTCCCGCCGGGACAGGCCGAGCAACCGCCCGATGAGCACCAGGTTCTCCTCGCCGGAGAGGGTCTCGTCGACGGAGGCGTACTGCCCGGTGAGCCCGATCAACTGCCGTACCCGGACCGGGTCCTCGATGATGTCGTGGCCGCCGATGCTGGCGTGTCCGGCGTCGGGGCGGGCCAGCGTGGCGAGGATGCGCACGGTGGTGGTCTTGCCCGCGCCGTTGGGGCCCAGGACGCCGACGACCTTGCCCGCGGGGACCTCCAGGTCGACGCCGTCCAGGGCGGTGAAGTCCCCGTACTTCTTGACCAGTCCTTCGGCCCGGATCGCGTATCCCATGCTCAACAACTCCTCGTCGGGTCATCGCCGTTCTCGATGACCCGACGATGCCGCCCCGTGCTGACAGCGCCCGGACAGCCCGCTGACAGCGCCCGCCACCCGCTGTCAGGCGGGGGCGGGCGCTGCCGGGCGAGGTCCGGGCGGGGGCGGGCGGGGGCGGCCCGGGTGGGGTCAGGCCGCGGCCGTGGTGCGTGCGCGGTCCGGGGTCGCCCGCTGCGCGACGCGGCGGCGCCGGGCCGGCAGGCCCAGGGTCGGGTTGGCGACGCTCCAGGCCGCGCCCTTGCAGATCATCTCCTTGTAACGGGCGGCCGTGCGGCCCGTCAGGGCCCGCTCCACCGCGCGGTCGTCGGCGGTGACGAACTGGATCAGCCCGTTCGTCCGGCCGAGGGAGATGCACTGCTGCGCGTAGCGGATCCCGATGCCGGGGACCTCCGCGCCGGTGAGGCGGGCGGCGAGGGCGTCGGCGGCCTGCCAGGCCATCGGGATGCCCGAGGCGCAGGACATGCGCAGCGGCTTGTCGCCGGGGCCCATCGCCATCGCCGCGTCGCCCACGGCGTAGACGTCCGGGTGGGAGACCGAGCGCATCGTGGAGTCGACGACGATCTGCCCGTTGGCGGTGTGCTCCAGGGTGCTGGCCCGGGCGATCGGGTGGACCGCGAATCCGGTGGTCCAGACGGTGACGTCGGCGGGGAGGGTCCGGCCGTCCTCGGTCGTGACGCGGCCCGCTTCCACGGCCTCGACCGAGGCGTGCTCGTGGACC
The DNA here is from genome assembly GCF_055565515.1 of Streptomyces sp. NPDC028419. Taxonomy (NCBI): domain Bacteria; kingdom Bacillati; phylum Actinomycetota; class Actinomycetes; order Kitasatosporales; family Streptomycetaceae; genus Streptomyces; species Streptomyces sp. NPDC028419. Next base: position 405,621 of record NZ_JBVHUE010000001.1, read on the forward strand.
GTGATGCCGAGCCCGTCCACCACCCCGCGCAGGTGCGCGCGCCCCTTCTCCGAGAGCCAGTCGCCGAGGACGCCGCGGGCGGCGAGGTGGACGTCGAGGTCCGGGCGGGCCTCGGCGAACTCGGTGGCCGCCTCCAGCCCGGTCAGTCCGCCGCCGACCACGGTCACGGACCCGCCCGCCTCCAGGGCGGCCAGGCGGTCGCGCAGCCGGCGGGCGCCCGGACGGCTGGAGACCTCGTGGGCGTGCTCGGCCGCGCCGCGGACGCCCCCGTCGTGCCAGCCGCTGCCGAGGGCGTAGACGAGAGTGTCGTACGCCAGTTCGGTCTCCGGCTGGGCCTCCCGGCCGGCGGCCGGGGCGGCGGTCGGCGCGGCGGCGAGCGTCACCGTCTTGGCGTCCGCGTCCACGGCGGTGACCCGCGCGAGCTTCAGTTCGACTCCGGTGCCCGCGAACATCTCCTCGAAGGGCCGGGGCCGCAGCTCCTGGCCGGCCGCGAGCTGGTGCAGCCGGACGCGCTCGACGAAGTCGGGCTCCGGGTTGACGAGGGTGATGCTGACGTCCGCGCGGTGCAGTCGCTTGGCGAGGCGACCGGCTACGACGGCACCGGTGTAGCCGGCTCCGAGGACGACGATGCGGTGCTCCATGTCCGTGCTCCTGTCTGGGCGGGTCCGCCGTGGTCCGGCGTGGCTCCGCACCTTGAACCGGACGGCCCCGCGATTCCTGACAGGCGCCGCAGGTGACCTGGGTCACATGCGGCGCGGGAGGGGTCAGAGCGTGAGGAGCGGGGCCTCGTCGTGGCCCGCGGCGACCCACTGGGCGCCCGCGCGGACGAGCTTGTCGGGGTTGACCTGGCTGCGGATCGCGACGATGCCCTCGGGGGTGACCTCCAGGCAGATGATCCCGACGAGCCGCCCTTCGACGAGGGCGACCACGGCGGGCTCGCCGTTGGCGGTGGTGGCGTAGACCTCGGGGACGCCGCCGACGATGGCCCGCTTGGCCTGGCCGGGCTTGAACAGGCCGCGCATGAAGGTGGCGACCGCGAGCGCGCCCTCGAAGGCCTTCGCGCGGGCCGGAACCTTGCCGCCGCCGTCGCCGACCGCGACGGCGTTCTGGGTGAGCAGTTGGACGAGCGGCTCGGTGCGACCGCTGGTCGCCGCGGCCAGGAACTCCTCGACGATGCGCAGGGCGGCGGCCTCGTCGATCTCGGTACGCACCTTGCCGTCGGCGATGTGCTTCTTGGCCCGGTGGTAGATCTGCTGGCTGGCGGACTCGGTGATGTCCAGGATCTCGGCGACCTCCCGGTGCGGGTAGTCGAAGGCCTCCCGCAGGACGTACACCGCCCGCTCGCCCGGCGACAGGCGCTCCAACAGGACCAGTACGGCGTACGAGACGGACTCCCGCTGTTCGGCGGTGTCGGCCGGGCCGAGCATCGGGTCCCCGCTGAGCAGCGGCTCGGGCAGCCACTGCCCCACGTAGGTCTCGCGCCGGGCACGGGCCGAAGTCAGCTGGTTGAGACAGAGGTTGGTGAGGACCTTCGTCAGCCAGGCCTCCGGCACCTCGATCCGCCCGACGTCGGCCGCCTGCCAGCGCAGGAACGTCTCCTGGACGGCGTCCTCCGCCTCGCCGGCCGAGCCGAGCATCCGGTAGGCGATGGCCTCCAATCGGGGCCTGGCGGCCTCGAACCGGTTCACGTCAGTCGCGATCAGTGCCATGCCCGCGATCGTAGGCCTCCGCGCGGAGCGGCGGCAGTTCGGGCACCGCTCTATGGCAGGTACGCGCTCATGACGGGTGCACGGGGCGCGGAGGGTGCGGAGGGTGCGGAGGGCCGTGGGACGTGCCCGGTCGGAACCGGAAGAGGTCGAGGTGCTCGCGGAGGAAGGCCTCCAGGGTCCGGGGCGGCCGGCCGAGGACGCGCGCGACCGCGCCGTCGGGGGCTTCGGGGTGGGTGGTGGCCATGCGCTGGATCTCGACGACGTGGGAGGCGAGCCAGTCGGGCATGCGGGCGGTGGTGGTGAGGTGGCGGTGCAGGTCGGGGCCGGGCAGGTCGACGTAGCGCACGGGGCGCTCCAGCAGGTCGGTGAGCAGGTCGGTGAGCTGGGTGTGGCGGTAGGTCCGGTCGCCGGTGAGGGTGTAGGCGTGCCCGGCGATCTCGGGTCGGGTCAGCGCGGCCGCCGCCACGTCGGCGATGTCGCGGCAGTCGATGTAGTTGCAGGCCGCGTCCGCCGTGGCGCCGGCGACGACGCCGCCCGCGGCGACCCCGGGGGCGAGCAGGAGCAGCTTCTGCATGAAGGCGTACGGGCGCAGCACGGTGTGGCGCATCCCCGATTCCCGCAGGGCCACCTCGATGGCGTGGTGCCCGCGGGCTATGGCCACGGGCGAGTCGGGGCCGGCGGCGCCGGGGGCGGAGAGCTTGACGACGTGCCCGATGCCGCTCGCCGCGGCCGCGGCGATGGCGTTGGTCTCCAGGGCCACCTGGGCGGGGCCGTTGGCCATGGTGAGGAAGAGCTGGCTCGCGCCGTGGAACGCGGCCCGCAGCGAGTCGGGGTCGGCGGCGTCGGCGGCCACGACCTCCGTCCGGGACGGGGCGGCGGAGTCGCGTCCGGCGCGGGCGAGGGCGGCGCGGAGCCGTCCGGGGTCGCGGCTCAGTGCCCGGGTGGGTTCTCCGAGTGCGGTGAGGCGGTGCAGGAGTGCGCTCCCGGTGGCTCCGGTGGCTCCCATGACGACGATCACGCGATGTCCTTCCTGGTCGATGTGGGCTGGGCTCCGTACCAGCGCCAGGTGGTGATGGTGGCGGCGAGCGCGGCGGACAGCGGCAGGTCCAGCCGCAGGCGTCCGGGCCACGCCGAGCCCGGCGGGAACGGCGCGGGCCACGCGTCCAGGCCCCGCACGGCGAGGTGGGCGGCCGCGGCCGCGAGGGCCGCCCCCACCAGCCCGGCCCCCACCGCCCGTACGGCCTTCGGCAGGGCGACGGCCCGGGGCGCGCGGATGCCACGGCGCCGGAGCCGGCTCCCGGTGAGGGCGGCGACGAGCGCCGAGGTGCCCGCGATGGAGGTGAGGGCGGCGACGGTCAGGTCGGACCGGCCCGTGAGCAGCCCCCCGGCCCCGGCGCTCAGGGCGGGGGCGGCGTAGGCGATCAGGACATCGGGCCAGAGGGCGGTCGTACGGCTTCTTCGATCCCTCATAATTAGGTGCCTAACTATATGGATATGCGAATGTGCGGACGTGCGCGTCCGCCGGGACGTACTCGGGTGCGTACGCGGGGGGCCGGGCCGGGCTACTGGTCGGCCAGGGCGCCGATGCCCCGGGTGATCCGGGAGAGCAGGTCGAGGAAGACGGTCCGCTCCTCGACGCTCAGGTCGGCCACCATCGCCTGGAGTCGCCGGAAGTGGTCCGGGGCCAGGTCGCGCAGCTTCTGCGCACCGCGCGCGGTCAGTACGACCACCGCGCCGCGGCCGTCCTCGGCGGACGGGCGCCGCAGGACGAGCCCGTCCTTCTCCAGGGAGTCGACGAGTCCGCTGACCGTCGCGCGGGAGACGCCGAGGGTGGCGGCCAGGAGCGAGGGCGACTTCTCGCCCTCGCTGTCCTTCAGGTCCGCGAGGAGCCGGTAGCGACCGGTGGACAGCCCGAACCGGGAGAAGTGCGCCTCGCTGGCCTGGCCGAGCCGGGCGCCGGCCGCCATGAGGCGTACGGCGACCAGCACGGCCTGGGGGTCGGAATCGAGGCCGTAGTGCTGGATCTGGCGCCGGGCCTGATCCAGTGTCGGGGTCTCCTCGGCCGGGTCCCTCTGTGCGTCCATGAAAGTAATATGGGTCCTAACTACTGCCTCTGTCAAGGAGGCTACGGGCCCACCGGTCGCGTCTTGACCAGATGTTCGGCCTGTTCCGCCTGCTCCGACAGCTCGGTGCGGCGGGCGTGTTCGGTGGAGTTCTCGATCTCCTTGCGCAGGGCGCGCTCGGTGCGCAGCACCGTAGCTCTCGGCACCGGTACCCGCTGTCCGGGCCGCTCGGTGAAGGGCCGCAGCTCTCCGGCGAGCGAGTGGGCGTCCTCGGACGTCCCGCGACGCAGGGAGAGGAACACCCGGGAGAGCCAGTCGGCCGGGATCTGCACCATGGAATCAGTCATATAGGTGCAACGACGGCCCCGCGCGACCGTGACGGAGAACCCCCCGTCTGGCCATACGGTCCCCACCCGGCAAGATCCGAAAGAGACGGCCTAGCCCACCGGGCCGGCGGACCACTCCACGAGCGGGGGTGACACCCGGGCACAGAGCGGCAGCCCCTTGCCGTCGGTGAGCCCGAGGCGGGCGCGCAGCACCCCGGAACGCAGCGCGGCCCGGGCGGTGTCCGGCGGGATGTCGCCGAGCATCAGCTTGGCCCGGCGGAACATCGTGAAGCCCCCGGCCGCGTCCACCGTGCCCCAGGACAAGTAGACGAACCGCTCGGCGGGCCGCCCCTGCACGTACGGCCCCGTGATGTCGACGGCGCCGACTCCGGTCGGGGTCGCGGTGCACTCCAACACCCATGTGGCCGACGGGGCGTCGCCGGGCTGCGGATCGAGCAGCTCGTCCGCGCGGCCGCGCCGCTGGACGGCGACGTGCACGTCCCCGTAGCCGGGAAAACCGGGCCCGGCGGCGAACTCCCGCCCCGGCAGCTCAGTGGCGTCGATCCGGATCAGCACGGCCCCGTCGTCCATGGCCTCATCATCGCGCCGAAGCCCGGCGGACGATGACTCCCGCACCCACCGGACTCGATGTCACCCGGCCTTGCGGATGCTGTCGATGATGCGGGTCCAGTTGTCGCCGCCGTGGCCGTTCTCGATCGCGCGCCGGTAGTGGGCCTGGACGGCCAGGGGGAGGGCGAGGTCGAGTCCGAGCGACGTGCTGGTTTCGACTATGTGGTCGCAGGTCGCGCCCATCATGGTGACCGTGCTGAGGTCGCCGGGGTGGTCTCCGGCATCCAGGGCGGCGCCGGGAGCCTCTTCGCCGGCCCTGAGGATGGCGCCGATCGAGTCGGTGAAGGAGAGCAACTCCGGCAACGTCTCCGCGGCCTTCATTCCCGCGGTGCCCAGCATCGCGGTGGCGTGCATCAAGGCGGACAAGGTGGTGAGGAACACGGCGAGTTGGGCCTGGTACATCATCTGGGCGAGGCCGGGGTCCTCGCCCAGATGCTTCGGCGTGCCGAGCAGTGCCAACGTCGCCCGATGGCCCTCCAGCACCTCGGTGGGGCCGCTGTAGTAGACGAAGCCCGTCTCCGCACCCACCATCGGCGCCGGGACCATGACCCCACCGGTGAGGAAGGCGGCCCCGTGGCCCGCGGCCCAGGACGCCGCCTCGCGCGTGCGGTCGGGGGTGTCGGAGCTGAGGTTGACCAGTGTCCGGCCGGCGAGCGATGCGGTGGCGCCGTCGAGGACGTCGTACATCGCCGGGTAGTCCGTGAGGCTGAGGAGCACGAGGTCGCTCGCCCCGACCGCCTCGGCCGGTGTCGCCGCGAGCACCGCACCGTCGGCGACGACGCCGTCGGCCCGGCCGGCGGTGCGGTTCCAGACGGTGACCGGGTGGCCGGCGGCGAGTAGGGCGCGGGTCATGGCCTGGCCCATGGGGCCGAGCCCGATCACGGTGACGGCGCTCTTCTGCCGGGCGTCGTCGTGCCGTTGCTGTTGTTGTTCCTGCTGCTGCTGTTGCTGCTGTCGTTCGTTCACTCCTCCATGCTCGAAGAGCGCGACTAGTCTCGGAAGTACCCACTATTTACTTCGGTACTTACCTTTCAGTAAGGGGATCAGCGGTGGCCAAGGCACCCCGGCGCGGGCCGTACATCTGCGGCATCGACGCCGCGCTCGATGTGGTGAGCGGCAAGTGGAAGGGGCTGATCCTCTGGGAACTCGACGCCCATTCCGTACGCCGCTTCGCCCAACTCCGCCGCGGTCTGCCCGGCGTGAGCGAGAAGATGCTGACGCAACACCTGCGCGAGATGGAAGAGGACGGCCTGGTGCACCGGAAGGTCTATGCCGAGGTGCCGCCACGGGTGGAGTACTCCCTGACCGAGCACGGACACACCCTCAACCGGGCGCTCCTGCCACTCGGCGCCTGGGGAACCGACCGCGTGCGCCGCGAAGGCTCCGGGGTGGTCGAGGTGGCCGACGTGACCGACGTGACCGACGTGAGCGACGTGAGCGACGTGATCGAGGTCGCCCCGCACGGATAGGCCCTCCGGGACCGGTCGGCGTTCGTCCCGCGGGAGTACGGCAGGGTTCGGGACGCCCGGGGGAGTACGGGCGATCTCCTGCGCCGGCGTGAGGGAACGGCCCCTCGGGGGCGGGACGCTGGAGTCGACCGGGCGGGCCATCGGGGCCACCGGGCCGAGTCCAGGCGGAGGGCCCGAGATGGGGCAGACAGCGAGAACAGGCGGCTACCGCAGGGCGGTTCCGTGGGGCGTTCTGGTGCTGTGGGTGATCGCGATCGCCGTGGCCGGGCCGTTCGCGGGCAAGCTCGCGGACGTACAGCGTGACCGGACGGCGGACTACCTGCCGTCGGGAGCCGAGTCGACACAGGTGGCCAGGCTCCAGGAGAAGCTGCCCGGCGGCGAGGTGACCGGCCTGCTGCTCGTCTACCACCGAGACGGCGGGCTGACCGCCGCCGACCGGGCCGCCGCCGAACGGCAGGTCGAGCAGGTCACGGTCCCGGCGGGCACGACGCACGAAGGGTCCGCCGAGGACCCCGTGGCCCTCGCCGGGTCGAAGGACCCCCGGGACTTCGGCGCGATCCTCCGCGGACCCGGTGTCCCGTCCGCGGACGGCACCACGCTCCTGTACGCGGTGTCCACGACCGCGCCCGGCACGGACGACGCGGCGCGGAAGGCCTTCGTCCAGGCCGTACGGGACCACGCGCGGGGGACCGCCGGGCTGACCGTGTCGGTCGGCGGCGACGGCGCCGTGGAAGTCGACGCCAAGGAGGTGTTCGGCTCCATCGACGGGACGTTGATGCTGGCGACCGGGCTGGTGGTGGCCCTGCTCCTCGTCCTCACCTACCGGAGCCCGGTCCTCTGGCTGGTGCCGCTGGTGGTGGTCGGGGCGGGCGCGCTCTGCGCGCGGGCCGCCGTGTACGGGCTCGCCTCGGGCTTCGGGCTGACCGTGACCAGCCAGAGCGCCGGGATCATGACGGTCCTGGTCTTCGGCGCGGGCACCGACTACGCCCTGCTGCTCGTCGCCCGCTACCGCGACGAACTGCGCCGTACCCCCCTCCCCTACGAGGCGATGCGCACCGCGCTGCGCGGTTGCGGGCCCGCGGTGCTGGCCTCCTGCGGGACGGTCGTGGCGGGGCTGGCCTGTCTGCTCGCCGCGGACCTCGACAACATCCGCGGCCTCGGCCCGGTGGGCGCGGTGGGCGTCCTGTGCGCGCTGGTCGCGATGATGACGCTGTTGCCGGCCCTCCTGGTGTTGCTCGGGCGGCGGGTGTTCTGGCCGCTGATCCCCGCGTACGGCGGCGAAGCCGCGCGGCGCGGCCGGGGCGTCTTCGCCGCGATGGGGAGTTCGGCGGGCAAGCGGCCCGTCGCCGTGCTCGTGACGGGGGTCGTGCTGCTCGGAGCGCTGGCGCTCGGTGTGTTCCACCTGCCCGGGGCGCTCAAGAAGGAGGACGCCTTCACCGACAAGCCCGAGTCGATCGCCGCCATGGGAACCCTGGCCAAGGCTTTCCCGGATCGCAGCAGCCGGCCCGTCGAGGTGATGGCGCCCACCGCGGCGGCCGACCGGATCCTCGCCGGGGCGAGGTCCGTCGAAGGCGTCGCGAGCGCGGTGAAGGGCCGCGCCGGCGGCGGCTGGACCGAGATCGCCGTGACCACCGAGGCCGCGCCGGAGACCGCCGGGGAGAGCGCCGCCATCGATCGCCTGCGGGCCGCACTCGACGGCGCGCACGTGGGCGGCGCGAGCGCCCGACAACTCGACCTGGCCGCGGCCAACGCCCGCGACCGCCTGATCGTGATCCCCCTCGTGCTCGCTTCGGTGCTGCTCGTCCTCGTCCTGCTGCTGCGCAGCCTCGTCGCCCCGCTGCTCCTGGTCGCCGCCGTCGTGCTGGTGTGGGGGGCGGCGCTGGGGATCGGCGGGCTGCTCTTCGGCCCGGTGTTCGGATTCACCGGCGTCGATCCGGGGCTGCCCCTGCTGACCTTCGTCTTCCTGGTCTCCCTAGGCGTCGACTACGGCATCTTCCTGATGCACCGCACCCGCGAGGAGACCCGGGGCGGCGCCGATCCGGGGCAGGCCGCGCTGACCGCGCTCCGCACCACCGGCGCGGTCATCGCCTCGGCCGGCATCGTCCTGGCGGCGACCTTCGCGGTGCTCGCCTCGCTGCCGCTGGTGATGTTCGTGGAGATGGGCACGGTGGTCGCGGTCGGGGTGGTCCTGGACACCTTCCTCGTCCGCACGTACCTGGTGACCAGCGCCAGCGTGCTGCTCGGCCGCGGGGTGTGGTGGCCGGGCCGGCTCTCCGGCGCCCCCGCCCCGGTCGCCGGTGCGGGACCCGCTCTGGAGCTGGTCCGCGAGCGATGACGCCAGCGCTGACGCGAGCGATGACGCCAACCAGGACGCGAGCGGGGACCTCCGGGTGGCGGAAGATGTCCCGGTGGCAGAAGTGACCGACCCCCCGAGCGCGGCCGAGCGCGTCTTGCGCGTCCTGCACCAGGACCCCCTGTCGGCCGCGCACCCCACGCGGAACGACGCGGTGATCGCGGCCGGTGTCGCCCTGCTCTGCGGGGCCCTCGCGTACGCCGACACCGCGATGCGACCGGACGCGCTCGGGTGGGCGCTGCTCGCCTGCTCCGCCCTGCTCCTGGTGTGGCGGCGGCGCCATCCGCTCGGGGTGGTGGTCGCGGCCGTCGCCTGCGTCGCCACCTACCAACTGCTCGACAACGCCCACGCCGCCCCCGTACCGGTCGCGATCCTCGCCCTGTACACCGTGGCCGCCACCGGTACGGTCCGCCGGACGGTGGCGGTCGGCGTGTGCGTCGTGGGCTTGGCGGTGAGCGCCATGTCGTCCAACGGCGTCCACCGGGTCCTGGACGTCCTGCGCACCTCCGGCTGGCTGGTGGCGGCCCTCGTGCTCGGCGTCGCCGTCCGCAACTACCGCAAGTACCTCGCCGAGGAGAGCACCCGGGCCGCGCAGGCCAACGACCGCAAGATCGCGGAGGAGCGCCTGCGGATCGCGCGCGACCTGCACGACCTGCTGGCCCACAGCATCACGCTGATCGGTGTCCGCACGTCGGTCGCGGCCCACGTCCTGGCCGTGGATCCGGACCGGCTCGACCGGGCGGCGATCGCCGAGGCGCTGGACTCCATCGCCGACACCTGCCGCGAGGCCCGTACGGAGCTGCGCACCACCCTGACCGTCCTGCGCGCCGACGAGCGCGGGCCGCTGCCGGACCTGGCGGGGCTGCCCGATCTGGTCCGTACGGCCAAGGCGGAGTTGGTCATGGACACCGACGGAGTCCATGTCCCGCCCACCGTGGGGGCCGCCGCCTACCGCATCGTCCAGGAGTCGCTGACCAACGCGGTCCGCCACGCGGGTCCGGCCGCCACCGTCCGGGTCCGTGTGACGGCGGTGGACGGCGCCCTGCGGCTCACCGTCAGCGACGACGGCCGGGGCCCGGGAGCGGGCTCCACCACCCCGGGCTTCGGCATCGTGGGCATGGGCGAGCGGGCCCGTAGCGTGGGCGGCACCGTCCGGACCGGCCCCCGCTCCGGCGGTGGCTTCGAAGTCGCGGCGAGCCTGCCGCTCCCACCCCGTTCCCCGGAGGCGTCCGCGTGACCACACCGCCAGACGGTCAGGGCCGCCCCATCCGGGTGCTGCTCGCCGACGACCAGACGCTCGTACGGGCGGCCTTCGCGATGCTCGTCGAATCGGCTCCCGACATGGCGGTCGTCGGACAGGCCGGCAACGGGCGGGAAGCGGTGGAACTGGCCCGCACCGAGCGGGCCGACGTCGTGGTGATGGACATCAGGATGCCGGGCACCGACGGCATCGAGGCGACGCGGCTGATCGCCTCCACCGAGGACCTGGCCGGGGTGAAGGTCCTGGTCCTCACGACGTACGACACCGACGAGAACGTGGTCGAAGCGCTGCGCTCCGGGGCCTCCGGCTTCCTCGTGAAGGACACCAGGCCGGCCGAACTCCTGGCCGCGATCCGCACGGTCGCCGGCGGTGAGGCGCTCCTGTCACCGGGCCCGACGGCCCGACTGATCGCCCGGGTCCTGCGCACGCCGGGGCCCGCCCCGGCCCCCGCCGCCCTCGACCCGCTCTCCGACCGGGAACGGGAAGTCCTCACCCTGGTGGCCAAGGGCCTCAACAACACGGAGATCGCCGACGCGCTGGCCCTGAGCCCCCTCACCGCGAAGACTCATGTGAGCCGGATCATGGGGAAGTTGGCGATACGCGACCGGGCGCAGCTCGTGATCGTGGCGTACGAATCAGGACTCGTGGTGCCGGGAGACCACGCGCCGTGAGCCCGTCCTCCCCGTCCCCGACACCGGCGGGCGCCGCTCGCCTCAGGCCGAGGCGGCGGCCGGCGGGCCGGATGATTCGGCGGCGCGGCGGTATTCGGCGTTGATGCGTTGGGCCTCTTCGAGTTGGTCCTCGAGGATGATGATGCGGCAGGCGGCCTCGATGGGGGTGCCCTGGTCGACGAGTTCGCGGGCGCGGGCGGCGATGCGCAGCTGGTAGCGGGAGTAGCGGCGGTGGCCGCCCTCGGAGCGCAGCGGGGTGATGAGACGGGCTTCGCCGAGGGCGCGGAGGAACCCCTGGGTGGTGCCGATCATCTCGGCCGCCCGGCCCATCGTGTACGCGGGGTAATCGTCGTCGTCGAGACGGCCGAACGAGTCGCCTGCTGTCATTGAACCTCTCTCGTGGAACGCGTGGAGGGGCCTTGGTGCCACATGGCACCAAGGCCCCGAAGGAACTACTACACCATCTGCCGGCCCCGATACCGCACCGGCCTTCTGAATCCGCCGACCCGACCGAGCTGCTGTCGGGAGTGCGGGGATCGCGGTTGCTTGACCGGAGACCACCTCACTATCGATGTCCTGCGGTACCCGGGCTCAGACTTCCGCCCGGGCGATCCTGATGGCGCTCTGCTCCTCCGTTCTTCCCTCGGTGATCAACTACTTGTGGAACGGGTACTACGAACTGCTCACTGCCGGGTACTGCTGATGGCGGCCCCTGATCACTGCGGGCCACCCGGTCCGGTCGTCAGTCCCGTCGCCGTCCTGCCACAACGCTGGCTTCGGAACTCCACCACCGCACCGTCATGCGTACTGCGACTGCGGATACCGCTGCCCGGCAGTTCGTCTCTGCCGGGCCTTGCTGTCTCTTTGGGCTACGAGAGAAACCATAACCAGGACACAGCCCAATGTCTACTCTGGCGGAGCTAGATTTTCGCGTGCGCCGAGCACAGCTAGACCGCTGCGGTCAGCCCGGCGATAGAATCGGCTCCCATGTCGAAGCCTGACCAGTTGCTCGTTGACATCGCCGCCCTGGTGGAGTCCGGGCAGAGCAACCAGATGCCCCTGACCGTGGTCACCAGCGGTGCTGTCATCACCGGCCGGCTGGCCCCCGAGGCCGTGTGGAGGCAGCGGGTGTCGGAGGTCCTCACGGACTCGGCCCGCCTGACCGCGTTCTCCGCCATCTTCACCGCCGCGACCCCCCGGGAGGGCCCTCCCACCCATCTCCACTTCCATGTGGCCCGCATCCTGCAGGGCGCGGTCGGGATCCCGGAGACGGGTGGGATGTACCGCGTCTCGATCGCTGACGTCAGCTCCTGGACCGTGGGCGACTTCAGCTACTCCGACCACTGACCCACCGACCCACTGGCCCGGCGTCGCGGAAGAAGTTCCCGGGCATGCGGAAGGGCCCGACCGGCACGGTCGGGCCCTTCTCACTGTCCGGATGCCGGCTCGCGCCGGTCCTGTCCGTCAGACGGTCACTGGGGTGCCCAGCGCCGCGGAAGCCCGCTGGATCGGGCTGAGGACGCCCGAGGGCGCGGCGGCCCGGGGGAGTTCGCGGCAGGTGAACCCGAGCTGGGTCATGGCCCGGACGACTTCACCGGCGCTGAAGTCCCGCCGGTCCTGTCGGGTGATGACCTGGCCGACCTGCTTGACCGGGTAGGTACGGCGGCCGATGATCACGCACTGGTCGACGACCTGCTCGGGCTTGACCCCCTTCATCGACTCCAGGACACCGCTCTTGGTGAGGTCGAACGGGAAACGGGCGATGACGCAGCGCATGTTGCCTCACAGGAAGAGATGGGTCGGTTTCCGGGTCGTGTGGTGCTCAGGCCGCCGCGTTGAAGGCGGACTGCCGCGCGCCCGCGCGCCGGGCGGCCGAGGCGGGACCGCGCCGGCCGCGGGAGGCCGTGCTGCGCTTGGGCCGCTCGGACACCGGTGCGGTGATGGTGACGGGGATGCCGGAGGGGGCTTGGGCGCCGGTGATGCGGTTCAGGGCTTCGTCGCCCGAGCGGACCTGGGTGGTCTGCGGGGTGATGCCGGCGGCCTGCATGAGGCGGGTCATCTCGCGGCGTTGGTTGGGGGTGACGAGGGTGACGACGCTGCCGGATTCGCCGGCGCGGGCGGTGCGGCCGCCGCGGTGGAGGTAGTCCTTGGGGTCGGTCGGCGGGTCGACGTTGACGACGAGGTCGAGGTTGTCGACGTGGATGCCGCGGGCGGCGACGTTGGTGGCGACCAGGACGGTGACGTGGCCGGTCTTGAACTGGGCCAGGGTGCGGGTGCGCTGCGGCTGGGACTTTCCGCCGTGCAGGGCCGCGGCGCGGACTCCGTTGTCGAGGAGGTCCTGGGTGAGGCGGTCGACGGCGTGCTTGGTGTCGAGGAACATGATGACCCGGCCGTCGCGGGCCGCGATCTCCGTCGTCGTGCGTTGCTTGTCGGCGCCGTGGACGTGCAGGACGTGGTGTTCCATCGTGGTGACGGCGCCGGCCGAGGGGTCGACGGAGTGCACGACGGGGTCGGTGAGGTAGCGGCGGACCAGGAGGTCGACGTTGCGGTCGAGGGTGGCGGAGAACAGCATCCGTTGTCCCTCGGGGCGTACTTGGTCGAGCAGGGCGGTGACCTGGGGCATGAAGCCCATGTCGGCCATCTGGTCGGCTTCGTCGAGGACGCTGATCGCGACCTGGTTCAACCGGCAGTCACCACGGTCGATGAGGTCCTTGAGGCGGCCGGGCGTGGCGACGACCACTTCGGCCCCGGCGCGCAGTGCGGCGGCCTGGCGGTAGATGGGCATGCCGCCGACCACGGTGGCCAGGCGCAGCTTGACCGCCCGGGCGTAGGGGGTGAGGGCTGCGGTGACCTGCTGGGCGAGCTCACGCGTCGGTACGAGGATCAGCGCGAGCGGCTGACCCGACTCGGCGCTCTGGCCGGCCGTACGGGCCAGCAGCGCGAGGCCGAAGGCCAGGGTCTTGCCCGAGCCGGTGCGGCCACGGCCGAGCACGTCACGGCCCGCGAGGGTGTTGGGCAGCGTGGCGGCCTGGATCGGGAAGGGCGTGGCCACGCCCTCACGGGTGAGCGTGGCGAGCAGCTGGGCCGGCATGGCGAGGTCGGCGAAGGCCTCGACGGCGGGCAGCGCCGGGGTGATCGTCTTCGGCGGTGCGAACTCGCCCTGGATCGCGGCGGGCCGGCGGCCGTAGCCGCCCGAGCGGCTCGGGGCTCCGGAGCGGCTCGGGGTCGAGGAGCCGAAGCGGCTGCCCCGGCCCGAACCGGCGCCGGTCCCGAAAGCGGGGCCGCCGGTGCGGCCGCGGGTACGGGAGGAGCGGTTGTTCGTACGCGTGGGGTTCATGCGGAACCTTCCTTGATACGGCACGCATCAAGGAATTCCCGCAGCGTAGAAGCGGCGCAGGGAATTGCGAGAACGGGCCGAATAGAATGCAAAAGCGGATCTGGCGGACAGGAAATCTGTACGGGCTCAGGCGCTGGAATGAGGTGGCGTCACGTGGACGCGGCAACCAAAGAAAGCGACTCGGATGCGGCCCGGAGCGGGCCGTCCGGCCGAGTGGCTTGATGCTCAATGCCGCGGGTGGACGCACCGCGGAAAATGCATGCAGCTGGGGCCCGCACCCCGAGGGATGCGGGCCCCAGCTGCAGAACGCGTGTCAGCGCTTAGGCGGGAACGATGTTCTCGGCCGTCGGGCCCTTCTGGCCCTGCGCGATGTCGAAGGTGACCTTCTGGCCCTCGTTCAGCTCGCGGAAGCCCTGGGCGGCGATGTTCGAGTAGTGGGCGAACACGTCAGGACCGCCACCCTCCTGCTCGATGAAGCCGAAGCCCTTTTCCGCGTTGAACCACTTCACGGTACCAGCAGCCATGTCATATCTCCTTTGGGGCAATACAGCAGCGTCCGCACTGTGCGAAAGCCGTGTCGCCGCGATGATGCCCCGCCCGGAAAAGACCGGTAAATACAAAGCGCTCCCAGTCGGAACGAATTTCGACTGGAGGTGCTTGAAGTTCTTGGGTACCAAAACTGCAACCGAGATCGACAGTAGCACGCCTCGGCGGTGCGCGCCGGTTGAATACTTCCGTCGGCTGTGTTGCGGTAGAAACTCTCCCCACTGGATGCGTTAAATCCTTAGACCACGGTGACAGATATTGATTCGCCCCGAGCGCAGTGTTTGTACGTGCGCGGCCGCGTTAGTAGATCTCGTCGGCGTGGGTTTCGGTGTGCCGGCCGGCGGGCGCTCTGCTGCTGGTCAGCCAGGAGCGGGCGGGGCCGGCGGCGGTTGCGGTGTCGACGGTGAGGTGCAGTCGGGTGCCGCCGTCCTGGGCCGGGTAGCTGCGCTGTTCGGTGCCGGCGAAGCAGCGGCGCAGCACCTCGGCGACCGAGCGGGCCGCCTCGGGGGAGGCGGCGATGATGCGGACTTCTGCCTGCCCGGTCGACGGCAGGGTCTCGGGGTCCGTCTCGATCGTTTTCAAGAGGGCGTGGTCCTTTCGGCTGGAGGCGGGACGGCGGGCGGGGCGCCGTGACGCCCGGCCCGCTGCCCCCGGTCAGAGATGAGGACGATGGTCTCCGTGCCTCTCACCTCCAGGTGGTCCCGGTCGTGCGCACGGGCACGGGCGACAGCCCGATCGGGCTGCCGTAGGGCGGCATGCAGGCTCCGCCTTCGCTCTCCCAGGAGTCCTTCTGGCTTCGGGCGTCCCGCATGCCGCGGCCGATCGCGGCTTCGTTGGCCATCAGTACGTCGGCGGTGAGGACGCTTCCCGGGATCGCGGCCGCGCTCATCAGGCGGGCCGCGGCGGCGGGCTCGGTCTCGGGCGGGATCACCAGGAGGTCCCAGCGGCCGACGGTGAAGGAGAGCAGGATCAGGGTGTCCGCGTTCTGTTCGGTGAACCATCCGACGTGCAGGGTCCGGCCGTCCATCCGCACCGTGTGCGGGATGACGGGCCAGCGAGTGGGGTTCACGCTGACGCGGGTGATGCGGCCCCAGGGTTGGTCGAGGGCGGCGGCGAGCGCCGGCAGCTCGGCGGTGAGGTCGCGGGAGTGGGGCCACCAGGCGCCGTCCAGCCGGCCTGCGAGTGTGGTCTTCGGGGTGAGCGACAGACGCACCGGAATCTCGGGGGCGAGGTCGCGCGGGGTGGTGAGATCGAGGAGCGTGGTCATGGCGCGGACCTGCCTCCGGGCCGCCCGTCGGCGGCCCGGTGTTCGGCTATCGCCGGGAACGGCACCTGCGTGGAGGCCGGTGTGCGAAGTGCTCCCGGTCCTTTGACTGTACTCCTGAACGAGGAGCCCGAACCGATTCCTGACCAGGCACTTCGGGGCGCGGGGCCGGGATTCAGCCGTGCTCTTCCTCCTCGGCCTCCATGCGCCGGATTCCCGCGTGGGTGAGGGTCACCATCGCGGGGGTGTTGCCCGGTTCCCAGTCGACGGTGATCAGGCCTTCGCCCGCCAGGTAGGTGCAGGCGGCGGCCAGGTCCTGTTCCGGCACGTGGAGGTCGTGCCGTAGCTGTGCTCCGGTGATGCCGAGGAGGCGGTTGCCTTCGACGGCTTCGTACAGGACCCGGAGCACCTGGTCGCGGTAGGTCCTGCGTTCGCGCAGTGTGGCCATGACCGCGTCCTCTCGTGTGCGGGGTGGGCTTCGGGGCCCACGGCTCTCAGGTCTCGTCGGAGCGGGCGCCAGTGCCGACGGGTGTCCTGCTCGTGGCCAGCCAGGACTGGGCGGGGCCGGCGGGTGTTGCCGTGTCCACGGTGAGGTGGAGGCGGGTGTCGCCGTCGAGGCCGGGGTAGCTGCTTGGCTCCGCGCCGGCGAAGCAGTGGCGAAGCGCCACGGCGACCGCTCGGGCGGCTTCGGGGGTGTGCGCGATGATCCGGACGTCGGCGCTTGCGAGCGAGGGCAGCATCTGGGTCTCGATGTGCTTCACGTAGGCGTGTTTCCCTTCGTAGTGGGCCGATGATTCGTCGGGTGGGCACGGGGTGCCCACCCGACGGCCCCGGTCAGGAAGAAGACGTGTTCCTCACCGGTCGGCATCCGTGTGGTGGGCTCGACGACTGGTGCCGACCGGCAGACCGGGAGGTCTCGGCAGGGGCTCGCTGAAGTGGTGGGCCGCGATCCGCGCGTCGTGCCCGGCGTTGAGCAGGTGGATCAGGCGCATTCCGATGCCGATCGCGATGAGGACGGCCGCGATGAGGACGATGGTCTCCATGAAGCTCACCTCCAGCCGTTCCCGGGCAGCGGGAGGGGACTCCGGTCCATCGGATTCCCGAAGGGGGACACGCAGGCCCCGCCTTCGCTCTCCCGGCCGGCTTCCTGGCGCCGGGCGTCCCGGATGCCGCGCCCGATGGCGGCTTCGTTGGCCATCAGGACGCTCGCGGTGAGTACGCTGCCCGGGATCGCGGCGGCGGCCATCAGCCGGGCCGCGGCGGCGGGCCCGGTCTCGGGCGGGATCACCAGCAGGTCCCAGCGGCCGGCGTTGTAGGACCGCAGGATGAGCTTGTCGGGGTCCTGTTCGGTGAACCAGCCCACGTGCAGCGGGTGCCCGCTCACGGGAATCGCGTGCGGGATGACGGGCCAGCGGGTGGGGTTCACGGTGACCCGGGTGACGCGCCCCCAGGGCTCCTCCAGGGCGGCGGCCAGCGCGGGGAGCTCGGTTTCGAGGTCACGGGAGCGGGGCCACCAGGCACCGTCCAGTTGGCCGGCGAGAGCGGTCTTCGGCGTAAGGGACAGACGTGCCAGAACCACGGGAGCACCTACGGGGGGCTCGGCGCGGCCAACGGTCGCAGTCATGTCGCGGACCCGTCCCCGGGCCGTTCGCGAACGGCCCGGTGCAGTGATCGCCGGAAACGACGTCCGCGTGGAGCGGGTGTGCGAAATGCTCCCGGTTCCTCCACCGTACTCCGGTTCGAGGGCTCGGAAGCAGGTTCCGACCAGGTATTTTCCGGCAGCGACGGTTCGGTTGGAGGGTGCTTCACCGCCGGGGCGGACGGAGTACCGTGAAACGAGGGAGGCATTTCCCCGCTCAAGAGCCTTCCGACGCCGCTGCCGGTCGGCCGGACGGGGTGTCGCCGCACCGCGAGACAGGCGGATCATCATGGCCGCATCCGACAGCCCCGTACCCGTCCCCCCGAAGCTCCTCCCGGACGCGATCCACCAAGCCGTCAAGCCCGGCACCGCTCTGCTCCGGCTGGAGACCACACAGTCCCGCCAAGGGGTCCTCGACGGCGCCTGGTGGCCCCGCTCCCGGGACCTCACGACCGAGCTGCCCGCCCTGATCACGGCACTGACCGGACACCTCGGGCCCATCACGCGCGTCGGCCTGGACGCCACCGCCTGGCAGGACATCCCCACCCGCTTGGTCATCGACGACCAGGTCGTGCACCTCGACGCCGACCCGGTCGGCGACGACACCGTGCTCATCACCCGCGGCCACAACGACCACTTCGCGCTGCTGGTGGTACCCCCGGGCACCACCGCCGACGCCGCCCGCGAAGCGATGGCCCGCGCGGTCCGCGCCGACAACATCACCCAGGCCTCCCAGATCCTCATCGCCCCCACCGCCGACCCTGCGGACGCGTAGCCCCTCGTCGCTCCCGCAGAGGTGCGGGGTCGGCCGTGGGGGAGGGAGGATGGGAGTCGCGGGCGGCAAGGCGCGGGCAGCAGTCGGCCCGGGACGCCTGACGCGGGCAGCGGGTGGAAGGAGTCCCGGGATGCGCGCAACCGAAACCTTCCCGCACCCCGGCCAGCCGTCGGACAGTGATTCCCCCGAGCCCGGGGGGCTCCTGGACGTCCTGAAGGTCGCGGCGGTGGTGCTGGACGCGGACGGGCGGATCGCGTTGTGGAGCCCGCAGGCCGAGGAACTGTTCGGATACACGTCCGATGAGGCCCTCGGCCGGTTCGCGGGGCGGCTTCTGGTCCACGAGCAGCACCTGGAGCTGGTGGTCGAGCTGTTCGCGCGGGTCATGGCGGGCGGGAGGAGCTGGGCGGGCGTGTTTCCCGTGCGTCACAAAGACGGCGGCACGCGGCTGGTGGAGTTCCGGAACATGCGGCTGGAGGACGGCCGGAAAGGCGTCTATGCCCTCGGCCTGGCCACCGACCAGGCGACGCTGCGGCGGGTGGAGCGCGATCTGGCACTGTCCACCCGACTGATCTCGCAGTCCCCGATCGGGCTGGCGGTGATAGACACCGATCTGCGGTACGTGACCGTCAATCCGGCGCTGGAACGCATCAACGGCCTTCCGGCCGCCGAGCACGTCGGCCGGCACGTCCGCGAGGCATTGCCCTTTTTGGACGCCGAGGCCATCGAGTCCGCGATGCGTGAGGTCCTGGCCGACGGAATCCCGATCCTTGACCGTGAGTCCACGGGGCGCACCCCGGCCGACCCGGACCGCGAGCACGTGTGGTCGGTGTCCTTCTACCGGCTGGAGGCGTCCAACGGAAAGGTGCTCGGCGTCGCGACGTCCGTCGTCGACGTCAGCGAGCGGCATCGCGCCCAGGCCGAGGCTGCCGGGGCCCGGCAGCGCCTCGCGCTCGTAGCCGACGCCTCCCTGCGCATCGGGACCACGCTCGACCTCGACCAGACCGCCCGCGAACTCGCCGAGGTCTCCGTGCCGGAACTGGCCGACGTGGCCGCGGTGGACGTGCTCGACAGCATCCTGCACAGCCGTGCGGCCGTTGCCGTACACCAAGGGTCAGCGGTGTTCAGGGCCCTCGCCGTGGCTGCCGCGTACCCCACCGACGCGGTGCGCGCGGCCGATCCGCCGGGTGAGGTGGCACGCTACGACGCCGACCGGCTGGTCACCCGGTGCGTGAACACAGGCCGCCCGGTCCGCGTGCCCCACGTGGACGCCGACGACCTGATCCGCATCGCTCGCAGCCCCGAAGCCGTCGGCATGCTGGCCGCCGCGGGGCTCCACTCCTACCTGGCCGTGCCGCTCATCGCCCGCGGCGAAGTCCTCGGCGCCCTCGACCTCAAGCGCCTGCGCAATACGGAACCGTTCACCGCCGAGGACGAGGTCCTGGCCGGCGAGTTGGCCGCGCGCGCCGCCGTGTGCATCGACAACGCGCGCTGGTACCAGCAGGCACGCGACACCGCCCTCACCCTCCAGCGCAGCCTGCTCCCCCAGCAGCCACCGGACCAGCCCGGCCTGGAGATCGCCTACCGCTATCAACCCGCCCAAGCCGCGGACGAGGTCGGCGGCGACTGGTTCGACGTCATCCCCCTGACGGGCGACAAGAGCGCCCTCGTCGTCGGCGACGTCATGGGCAGCGGCATCAGCGCCGCCGCGACGATGGGCCAACTCCGCACCGCCACCCGCACACTGGCCGAACTCGACCTGGACCCCGCCCAGGTACTGCGCCACCTCGACCGCCTGGCCGAGCCCATGGGGCAGACCATCACCACCTGCGTCTACTGCGTGTACGACCCCCACCACACCCGATGCCTCATCGCCAACGCGGGGCACATGCCCCCTGTGTTGATGCGTCGCGGACGGCCGCCCGAACTACTGGAACTGCCCACCGGAGTACCTCTCGGCGTCGGCGGCGTCCTCTTCGACACCACCGCGTTCGATCTGCAAGCGGGCGACCAACTGGTCCTCTATACCGATGGCCTGGTCGAAACCCGTGACCAGGCCATCGACGAACGCCTCAACGCTCTCCTCGCCCTCCTCGCAAAGCCGCCACCCTCGCTGGAGGAGACCTGCGACATGCTCCTCCACGAGCTGCGCCACCCCGGCGATCACGACGATGTCGCCCTGCTCATCGCCCGGGTCCAGCACTGACCCCCACGGCCGGGCCCTGCGCGCGTGGGCGAGCGCCGCTCCGCTCAGAGGTTCTCGTCGTGCAGGTCCTCCTCGCGCAGCAGGTCGTCCTCGCGGCGGCGCGAGGTCTCCTTCTGCCCGGACTTCTGTCCCTGCTTCCGCTTCTGCTCCTGCTCGCGGGACTGCCTGCCCGGCTGGGGCTGCGCGGGGTCTCCGGGGCGATGGTGCTCCTGCGCTCCGCGGCCCTTGTCCGGCTCCTGGCGCTTGTCCTGCTTACCGTCCATGACGGCGACTCCTCTTGACGCGCGGGTAGGGATTCCTCCCGGATCACGCTGACACGCACAGTGATGGTCAGCATCATTTCGACTACGGAGTGAGGCGTGCGGGTGATGCCCGTCCCCGGCGTGGCGGCGTCGGGAGGCGTCGAGGAAGGCTTTCCGTTCGGTGGTCCGAGGTGGGCCCCGGACCGTGCCGCTGCGGCGGCTCCTAGCATGAGCACATGGTTGCCAGTGACGCCCAGCAGGCCCAGGTGGGAAGGGAAGCAGTGTCCCGCGACGACATCGAGACCGGCGGTATGTCTTCTGCACCGACGGTCGGAGGGAACGAGACGAGTGGCCCTCCCTCCGGATCGCACCGGGAGAAGGCCCCCGAGGCTTCCCACCCGGTTGCCGACCTGGTCGAGCGGGCGGCCGACCTGGTCGAACCGATCAAGCCGAAGCTACGGGGCTGGCTTCACGCCGGCATGGTTCCCGCATCGCTGGGCGCGGGCATCGTCCTCATCTGCCTGGCAGGGACACCGCAGGCCGTCTTGGCCTGCACCGTGTACTCCGTCACCGCCTGGCTGCTGTTCGGGACGAGCGCCGTCTACCACCTCGGCACCTGGGGACCACTCGGCGAGGCCGTTCTGCGCCGCCTCGACCACGCCAACATCTTCCTGATCATCGCCGGCACCTGCACCCCGCTCGCCGTGCTCCTTCTCCCCCCTGGCCAGCGGTCCGTCCTGCTGTGGATCGTGTGGGCGGGCGCTCTGGCCGGCATCGCCTTCCGTGTCCTGTGGGTCGGAGCTCCCCGCTGGCTGTACACCCCCTGCTACCTGGCCCTGGGCTGGGCACCGGTGCGATACCTGCCCGACTTCCTGGACAGCGGCGGGGCGGCCGTACTCGCCCTGATCGTGACCGGCGGGCTCCTCTACAGCGCGGGCGCGGTCGTCTACGGCCTCCAGCGCCCCGACCCCTCGCCCCGCTGGTTCGGCTTCCACGAGGTCTTCCACGCCCTGACCGTGGCGGCCTTCACCGCGCACTACATCGCCATCTCCATCGCCGTCCACTGACCACGGCCATGCTGCCCGGTGGCGTCCCACCAGCGCGTACACCCCGATTCCGCCAACGTCCCCGGTACGGGGCCGGTGCGCTGTCCGGGTGAACCAGGCAGGCAGTACGGCTTGCACGGGCAGCAGCCGCCCCTCGGCGTGCGGGTGCTCGGGCAGGGTTGAGAACCGGTCGGCCCAGCGGATCCCGCGGATGCACGGAGCAGCCTTCGACGAGGCGGTAGTGGACGACCGCGAGCCCTCGGGCGCTCCGGGAACAGGGTCAGGGCGCAGTTCTCGTGGCGAGGCCGGATTCCACGATGTCGGAGGAGGAGAGGAGCGGCCATGCCGCCAACTGAGGCCGGGGACACGGACGACCGTCGGGGGCGCGCCGCCTGCGAGCGGCAGACGGGGATGGACCTGGCCGGCGCGCTCGCGGCGGCGGAAGCCGCCTCCCCGGTCGAATCACTGGACGTCGTGGCGCGGATGCTCAGGGACCGTCTGAACGCCGCGGCGGTCTCGTTCCTGATCGTCGACTTCACCGGGTCGTCGGTGGTGCGGCTCGGCGCGTCTGACAGCGTCGAGTCCGACGCGCCCCCTGAGCGCATCGCTCTGCCCGGCACCCTCTACGGGGACGTGCTCCGCACACAACGGCCTGCCATGCAGCGACAGCGCGGCAGCGGCCCCGTCAGGGTCGTGGCGCCGGTCACCAACCGCGGCGACGCCATCGGCATGCTCGAGCTCTTCCTGCCGGATCATCCCGACGAGGACGCGATGCGGCAGATCGGCGCGACCGCGCACGCCCTGGCCTACATCGTCATCGCCAACCGGTCCTTCACCGACGTCTACCAATGGGGCCGCCGTACTCGGCCCCTGAACCTGGCCGCAGAAATCCAGCACCGGCTCCTCCCCGCCTCACTGGCGTGTGAGGCGGCCCAGTTCACGGTCGCCGGAGCACTGGAACCGGCGACGCACGTCGGCGGTGACACCTTCGACTACGTCGTCGACCGCGACACCATGCAGCTCTCCGTCACCGACGCCATGGGCCACGACGTGGAAGCCGCCCTCCTCGCCACCCTGGCCGTGGGCGCCCTCCGCAGAGCCAGACGCGCCGGCGCCGAGCTCGAAGAACAGGCTCACGAGGCCAACCAGGCAGTCATCGACAACGGCAGGCAGGGCTTCGTCACCGGGCAGTTGCTCCACGTCAGCCTGCTCGACGGGACCACCCAGTTCATCAACGCGGGGCACCCCTGGCCGCTGCGCCTGCGACACGGAACGGTTGACGAGATGACGCCCGAGGTGGACCTGCCCTTCGGTGTCCGGCCCGGTACCGCTTACCGGGTGCAGCGGCTGGACCTGCAACCGGGGGACCGGCTCGTGATGCTCACCGACGGAATGTTCGAGCGTCGTGCTGTGCACGTCGACCTGCCCTCCCTGATCGTGCGCACAGCCGATCTCCACCCCCGCGAGGCCTCCCGGGCCCTGGTCGCAGCGGTGCTGCACGCCCACGACGGGCGCCTCCAGGACGACGCCACGGTCATGTGCTTGGACTGGCACGGCACCCATCAGGCCACGCGCAGCGCTGACGCCGGGGCGGATCTCACAGAAGCATCAGCGCCTGAATAGCACTCCGTCCACAGCCGGCTCGCAAGCCGGCTCGCAGCCACGGCCCGACGAAGACGACCGAAGCGGGGTGGTCGCGCGAACGTCGCCCGCCGAGCGCGGCGGCATGCCGATGCCTGCGGGCACCCTCGCCTCAGGCCGAGGCGGCGGCCGGCGGGCCGGATGATTCGGCGGCGCGGCGGTATTCGGCGTTGATGCGTTGGGCTTCTTCGAGTTGGTCCTCGAGGATGATGATGCGGCAGGCGGCCTCGATGGGGGTGCCCTGGTCGACGAGTTCGCGGGCGCGGGCGGCGATGCGCAGCTGGTAGCGGGAGTAGCGGCGGTGGCCGCCCTCGGAGCGCAGCGGGGTGATGAGGCGGGCTTCGCCGATGGCGCGGAGGAAGCCCTGGGTGGTGCCGAGCATGGCAGCGGCCCGGCCCATCGTGTAGGCCGGGTAATCGTCGTCGTCGAGACGGCCGAACGAGTCGTCTGCTGTCATTGCACCTCTCTCGTGGAACGCGTGGAGGGGCCCTGGTGCCGTACGGCACCAGGGCCCCGAAGGAACTACTACACCATCTGTCGGCCCTGATACTGCGCCGACCCTGTGTTTCCGCCGACCCGGCCCACACGCTGCCGGGAATGCGGTGATCGCGGTTGCTTGACCGGAGACCACCTCACTATCGATGTCCCGCGGTACCCGGGCTCAGACTTCCGCCCGGGCGATCCTGATGGTGCTCGGCTCCTCCGTTCTTCCCTCGGTGATCAACTGATTACTGCTGGTACTGCGGTACTGCTGGAACTGCTGATACTGGTACTGCTGGTGGCCTGACCCAGCGCCACTCTCCGGCAGCCAGCCCCGTCGCCCGTCCTGCGTCTGCTCTGGCTTAGAACCCCACTGCCGAACTTCCCGGTGCGCGCGCCCGCAGCCGACGCCTTCACCGAGGTGCTGCTCACTGCTCACTGCTGGGTACTGCTCACTGCCGGGTACTGCTGATGGCGGCCCCTGATCACTGCGGGCCACCCGGTCCGGTCGTCAGTCCCGTCGCCGTCCTGCCACAACGCTGGCTTCGAAACTCCACCACCGCACCGTCATGCGTACTGCGACTGCGGATACCGCTGCCCGGCAGTTCGTCTCTGCCGGGCCTTGCTGTCTCTTTGGGCTACGAGAGAAACCATAACCAGGACACAGCCCAATGTCTACTCCAGCTGCCATAGATTTTCGTGCTCGCCGAGGAGAGCTAGACCTTCACGGCCGCCCCAGGATGCGTAGAGCGGACTGCACAGCAGGTCAGGGACCTGAGCCAGGTTGGTGTGCAGTGGGGTGGGGCGCATCAGCAAGGGCACCGACCTCTCGGTCCACACCCGCGAACACCTCGACGCCGTCGCCGCCCAGCGCAACGGCCGCCCACGCAAAACGCCCGACTGGGAAACCCCAGCCGAGCGCCTGCGTAAAGTGCTCGCGGCCTGATCAAACAGACCACGTGTCGTGACGACCCCCCGGTCCTGTCCGTCAGATCCGTCAGATCCGTCAGACGGTCACCGGGAGAAGGGGGACGGTCGTGCCGTGGTGAGGCGGTTCAGCGGGCAAGGGCGAGGACGCCCAGAGCGCTGCCCTGCTCGTCGACGACCGGCAGGGCATCGAGTCGGCGGTAGCGCATCGCGTGCTCGGCTTCTGCCATCGCGGTCACGGGCGAGGTGAACGGCCCGCGGTCGCCGAGGACGTCGCGGAGACGAACCTGGTCCGAGTACGCGGCGCTGTCCCGGATGGCGGCGAGCTGGGCCTGGGTGACCAGCCCGGTGCACAGGCCGTCTTCGTCGCAGACGAGCAGATGACCCGCGCGGGCGCTGGCGATGACGGCCAGGGCCACCTCGACCGTCATGTCGTCACAGACCTGGGGGCCGGCCGCCTCCATCGCGTCGCCCACCGTCCGGTGTACAGGGCGGGCGTTCGCCGAGCGGGGCTGCATCTGGACCAGCGTCAAAACGTGCCTCCTGCAGAGATGGGTCAGTTTTCTGATCACGTGTTTCTCAGGCCGCCGCATCGAAGGCGGACTGCCGCATGCTCGCGCGCCGGGCCGTCGAAGCGGGACCGCGCCGGCCGCGGGAGGCCGTGCTGCGCTTGGCGCGTTCGACTACGGGTGCGGTGATGGTGACGGGGATGCCGGAGGGGGCTTGGGCGCCGGTGATGCGGTTCAGGGCTTCGTCGCCCGAGCGGACCTGGGTGGTCTGCGGGGTGATGCCGGCGGCCTGCATGAGGCGGGTCATCTCGCGGCGTTGGTTGGGGGTGACGAGGGTGACGACGCTGCCGGATTCGCCGGCGCGGGCGGTGCGGCCGCCGCGGTGGAGGTAGTCCTTGGGGTCGGTCGGCGGGTCGACGTTGACGACGAGGTCGAGGTTGTCGACGTGGATGCCGCGGGCGGCGACGTTGGTGGCGACCAGGACGGTGACGTGGCCGGTCTTGAACTGGGCCAGGGTCCGGGTGCGCTGCGGCTGGGACTTTCCGCCGTGCAGGGCCGCGGCGCGGACTCCGTTGTCGAGGAGGTCCTGGGTGAGACGGTCCACGGCGTGCTTGGTGTCGAGGAACATGATCACCCGGCCGTCGCGGGCCGCGATCTCCGTCGTCGTGCGCTGCTTGTCGGCGCCGTGGACGTGCAGGACGTGGTGTTCCATCGTGGTGACGGCGCCGGCCGAGGGGTCGACCGAGTGCACGACGGGGTCGGTGAGGTAGCGGCGGACCAGGAGGTCGACGTTGCGGTCGAGGGTGGCGGAGAACAGCATCCGTTGGCCCTCGGGGCGTACCTGGTCGAGCAGGGCGGTGACTTGGGGCATGAAGCCCATGTCGGCCATCTGGTCGGCTTCGTCGAGGACGCTGATCGCGACCTGGTTCAACCGGCAGTCACCACGGTCGATGAGGTCCTTCAACCGGCCGGGCGTGGCGACGACGACCTCCACACCTCCGCGCAGCGCTCCGGCCTGCTTGCCGATCGACATGCCGCCGACGACGGTGGTCAGGCGCAGCTTCACGGCGCGGGCGTAGGGGGTGAGGGCGTCGGTGACCTGCTGGGCCAGCTCACGGGTAGGAACGAGGATCAGAGCCAGCGGCTGGCGCGGCTCGGCGCGCAGTCCGGCGGTACGGGCCAGCAGGGCGAGGCCGAAGGCCAGGGTCTTGCCCGAGCCGGTGCGGCCACGGCCGAGGACGTCACGGCCCGCGAGGGTGTTGGGCAGCGTGGCGCCCTGGATCGGGAAGGGCACGGTCACACCCTGCGCGCGGAGAGCGGCAAGCAGCTCGGCCGGCATGGCGAGGTCGGCGAAGACCTCGACGGCGGGCAGCGCGGGGGTGATGGTCTTCGGCAGGGCGAACTCGCCCTGGATCGCGGCGGGTCGGCGGCCGTAGCCGCCGGAGCGGCTCGGGGCTCCGGAGCGGCTCGGGGCTCCGGAGCGGCTCGGGGTCGAGGAGCCGAAGCGGCTGCGGGAGGAACGGTCGTTCGTACGAGTGCGGTTCATGCGGAACCTTCCTTGATGCGGCACGTATCAAGGAATTCCCGCAGCGGAAACAAGGCGCAGGGAATCGCGAGAACGGGCCGAATGGAATGCAAAAGCGGATCTGGCGGACAGGGAATCTGTACGGGCTCAGGCGCTGATATCGGGTGGCGTCATGTGGACGCGAAATTCAGAAGAGTCGAGCGGGGTTGAAGCTCCGGAGGAGCTGTAACCCTGAATGCTGCGTCCCGCAGGCGACACCACTACGGGAAACGGGAAATGTCTGCAGCTGGGGCCCGCACCCAGAGGGATGCGGGCCCCAGCTGCGAAATGCGCGTCAGCGTCAGGCGGGAACGATGTTCTCGGCCGTCGGGCCCTTCTGGCCCGGCGCGATGTCGAAGGTGACCTTCTGGCCCTCCAGCAGCTCGCGGAAGCCCTGGGCAGCGATGTTCGAGAAGTGGGCGAAGACGTCGTCGCCGCCACCGTCCTGCTCGATGAAGCCGAAACCCTTAGCCGCGTTGAACCACTTCACGGTGCCAGATGCCATGTCATATCTCCTTTGGGGCAGTACACCAGCGTCCGCACTGTACGGACACCGTGTCGCCGCGATGATGCCCCGCCGGAAAATGACCGGAAATATGAAGTGCTCGAATGTGGCGCGGAGGCCGACTGGAGCGCTTGAAGTTTTTGGGTACCAAAACTGCAACCGAGATCGACAGTAGCATGCCGTAGCTGTTTGTGTGCGTGAAATATCTCCATCGTGGGCGGCGGGGAAAAACTCTCCCTGCGGGGTCCATTAAACTCTCTGACCGCGAGGACAGGTATTGATTCCTGCCGAGTGCAGCGTTTCGGGAGCAGCTTCGCTCGGCGACGCTGCGGCCGAGCCGTTCCAGGGCTGGTCCGGCTTCGTCGCCAGAGCCGTTGCCAGCCCCCACGGGGCGGCCACGCCGACGCTCCCCCGTCTCCGCGTGGTGCGGGTTCCGGTGTCGGGCAGCAGCGCGGCGACTGGGACAGCGGACCAGGCGGGCGGCGGTCCCCTTGCGCTGGGCATATTACGCAGAAACATGCAGCGGATTGTCGTTCATTCTTTGTTATTCGAACCGAAAAATATGGTCAGCCGGGTGCGGAGCAACGCGACGTTCAGGTCGCTCCGTGTCCGGCGCGAATCGCCGTGCACGACACGGAGCCAAGGCGTATCCGGCCGCCTCGGCCGTGGCAGCCTGATCGCCAGTGCATGGGTTGTGAAGCGGAGGTACGGGTCCCGTGGGCGTCAATGTCAATCCCACCGTCAGCAGGCGCCGGCTGGGGTCGGAGCTACGTCGGCTCCGGGAGATCAGCGGTCTGACGACGCAGCAGGTGGCGGAGCGCCTGCTGATCTCCCAGCCCAAGATCAGCCTGCTGGAGAACGGCCGCCGCCCCATCAAGCCCCGCGACGTGCGCGATCTCTGCGGGCTGTACGGAGTCCAGGATCAGCGGCTCGTCGACCGTCTGATGCAGCTGGCCAAGGATTCGGGTCAGCAGGGCTGGTGGAACTCCTACGGCGACATCCCGTACAGCGCCTACATCGGCCTGGAGGCCGAGGCGGCCGCGATCCGGCTCTACGAGCCCCTGGTGATCCCGGGCCTGTTGCAGGCCCCTGCCTACGCCCGGGCGATCATCGTAGGAACGATCCCTCATGCCACTGCCGAACAGGCCGCCACGCGCCTTCAGGTGAGGCTGCGGCGCCAGAGCCGGCTGGGCGACCCGCGCAACCCGCTGCGCTTATGGGTCGTACTGGACGAAGCGGCGCTGCGGCGCGTCGTGGGCAGCCGGGAGGTCATGCGCGAGCAGCTGGACCATCTGACCCGTCTCGGCGGCCGGCCGCACATCACCCTGCAGGTACTCCCTCACGATGTGGGTGCGCACCCGGGTGTCTCGGGACAGTTCTCGCTGCTTGAGTTTGCCGACGCCACCGATGCGAACGTGGTGTATCTCGAAAGGTTCACCAGCGATCTCTATCTGGAAAAACGAACCGAGGTACGCTGCTACAGCGATATGTACGCGCACTTGCAGGCCCAGGCGTTGAGCCCGGAGAACACCCTGCATTTCCTCGACGAAGCCGCCCAGGCGTATGCCGGCACGGAATTGCCGCCCGACGAGGTGCGTGCTCCAGGCCGACCGCTCACGAGCGCCACTGAGCCCCTGGACGATGTGGGCAGGGGCTCAGTGGCCGATGCGTACGAAGCCGTCGGTGACGGGAACGCCCATGGTCTGGCGATCCGTCCCGAGCGCTCGGGACGGATCGTTCACCGGCGTGAGGTGGTCACGCCTGCGATGGGCTAGTCCTGTCGAGTCGTCGTACGTCGCCGGGTTCGCTTCATGGCGAAGAGGGCCGAGCCTCCGACGAAGGCCAGTGCGGCCGCACCGGCAGCGGTGATGGTGGTGCCGCTGCTCGTGCCGCTCGCGCTGAGGTGTGGCGACGCCACCTGCGGCTGCTGGTCCGTGGCGGCGCTCACGTGGGCGAAGTTGACGGTCTTGGCAGCGGGGCCGCGACCCACGCGGCCCAGAGGACTGCCGGGGCCGCCGGGCAGGAAGCCGGCCCAGGGAGGCTTGCCCTGGTCGTGGTCGTCGGGGCCTTGACCGTCCTCGTCCTCGTCGTGGTCGTGGTCGTCGGGGCCTTGACCGTGCTCGTCCTTGTCGTGGTCGTGGTCGTGGTCGTCGGGACCTTGGCCGTCCTCGCCCTTGTGGTGGTCGTGGTCGTGGTGACCGTGGCCGTGCCCGCCCTTGTCCCCCTTTTCGCCCTTGTCGCCGCGAGGCCCCTTGGGCCCGGCAGGTCCTGCGGGTCCGGCAGGTCCGGCGGGTCCGGCGGGTCCGGCGGGTCCGGCAGGTCCGGCAGGACCCGCGGGGCCTGCGGGGCCTGCGGAACCGGTGGGTCCGGGGGCTCCAGGGGCTCCAGGTGAGCCGGTGGGGCCGGGGGCTCCGGTCGGGCCGGGGGCTCCGGGTGAGCCGGGTGCTCCGGGGGCTCCGGGTGAGCCGGTGGGGCCGGGTGCTCCGGGTGAGCCGGTCGGGCCGGGTGCTCCGGGTGCTCCGGGTGAGCCGGTCGGGCCAGGGGCTCCGGGGGCTCCGGGCGATCCGGTCGGGCCGGGGGCGCCAGGGCTGCCGGTGGGACCGGGTGAGCCCGTAGGACCGGGGGCACCGGTCGGGCCAGGGGCTCCGGTCGGGCCAGGGCTGCCGGTCGGGCCGGGGCTGCCGGTCGGGCCGGGCGAACCCGTCGGCCCGGGAGGCCCGGGCGGGCCAACCGCGCAGGCGGCCCTCGTGATGGTGTTGTCGTCCATCGTGACCGCGCCGGTGCGCGCCAGGGCGCGGCCTTCGATCACGGCGCGGTGGTTCAGCGTGATGGACTCCATGGCCAGGATGTTGCCCTTGAACTGCGTGGTCGTGTCGAGGGTGGCGGAGCTGCCCACCTCCCAGAACACGTTGCAGGCGTTAGCTCCCCTGATGAAGGCCACGACGCTCGCCGGAGCCGTGATCAGGGTCGAGGGGATCCGGAAGATGAAGACGGCGTCGGGGTTGTTCTGACCGTCGAGCGTCACCGTTCCGGTGATGTGCAGTTCCGACGAGGCCGAGTAGACGCCGGGCGCCAGCGTTTGCCCGCCGATATCGGCCGTGGCGAGCACGTTTCCGGGTCCCCGGCTGTCCGCGTCGTTGTAGGCGGTGACGAGGTCGGCCTTCGCCTGCATGGCGGCGGCGTCGGTCACGTGCTGCGTTCCGTTGACGACGCCGGGCGGGAAGCCGGTCACCGATGTGCCCGGATGGAGCCCCAGGTCGCCGTTGATGATGGTGGGGTTCGTATTGGTGATCGTCGAACCGGCCAGAACCGCGTAGTTGGTGGCGGTCCCCAGCCCCACGGGGGCTTCCGCGGCGTACGCGGGGCTCGGGGCCAGGGAGGCCGCCGCCACGAGCGCCGCGGGGAGCAGGGAGACCGCCCCCCGTTTGAGCAGAGTGCGTTGTGGCCTTCTGCCGGGTGGATCCGACGCGATGACGTCCAATGCCATAGCGGAACCTTTCCTGTTGCTTCGAAGCTCATGCCCCCCGAAGGAGCGCGCGGACTCGCCCTGAGCGGGGGACCGCGGAGCGACTCTCTGCCAGAGGCGGTGATACGCCGTCACACAGGGGTATTCCCGCATATTGCACAGCAATAGACCGCAAATCGTTAAAAAGGGTCTACATGAGTGACGCAGCGTCAGGAAAGTAAGGCCGCATACCAGTGCGAATCCGTTGCACCGTCAAAGCGTCAACGCCCGCGAGCTCGGCCCGTACGGCATCTGCGTCAACACCGCCCTGCCCGGCGCCATCGAGGTGGAAGCCGACACCGCGATCCCCGCCCACCACGGCGCCCGACCGGAAGACCAGATCAACCGCCAGTGCGTCCCGCGACGCGGACGGCTGGGCAATCCGTCCACGTCGATGGCGGCGGGCTGCTGCACTGAGACGTCAACGAGCAAGGAGACAGAGCGACATGATCGAACGAGTCCGAGCCGTCCTCGTCACCGCGGACGACACGATGCTGGTCATCCGCCGCGCCAGGCCCGGAACCCCCGTGTACTGGGTGCTGCCTGGCGGCGGGGTCGAGGAGAGCGACGCGTCCCGGGAGGCCGCCCTCCACCGGGAGATCCACGAGGAGATCGCGGGGAAGGCCGACATCATCCGCCTCCTGCACACGATGGAGTCCGGCGATGAGCGTCAGCTCTTCTACCTGGCCCGCATCGCGACGTGGTCCTTCGAGGACCGCACCGGCCCCGAGTTCAGTGCCGAAGGACGCGGCGAATACGCCCTGGAGGAGATCCCGCTGACCGTGGAGGGGGTCGACGGCATCGACCTCAAGCCCGAGGAGATCGCTGATGTCCTGCGGGCCGCCATCGGCTCCGGAAGCCTCGGAGACGAGGCGACGCGCTGATCCCTCGACACGTCCACACATCGCCGGGGCCGGCATGCCCGTGCGGTGCGCGGCCTAGCCGTTCTGTCCCGGGAGGTTGTGGACGGGCGAGCCAGGTCTCGGCTGGGGGATCTTGAAGGGGTGTGACCCGGATGCGCCACATCTCAGTCTCCAAGATCCCCGACCTCGTCACCCGCGATCAGGTCTGCGTCTCCTCGCGGCGTCCCATGGCGGCCGCATCGGGTATGACGAGCAGCTTGCCGGTGGTGCGCCGAGCCTCCAGATCGCTGTGGGCCCGGGCGGCCTCGGACAATGCGTAGCGGCCCGTCACGGTGACCTCAAGCGCCTTGGAGCGCACCCACTCGAACACTTCGGCGGCCCGTCGGAGCAGTTCGGACCGATCGGCGATGAAGTCCCCGAGGCTGGGCCGGATCAGGGTCAGCGAACCGCCGTGGGCGAGCCGAATCGGATCGAACGGCGGCACGGCGCCACTTGCCGCGCCGAAGAGCACGAGATGGCCGCGGGTTCGCAGGCTGGCGAGGCTCGCATCGAAGGTGTGCGCGCCGACGCCGTCGAAGACGACCGGCAGTCCCTGACCGCCGTTGAGCCGCCTCACCTCGGCTGCGAGATCGTCGACCGCGGAGGAGAGGATCACCTTGGCGGCCCCGGCACGCTTCGCCAGCTCGGCCTTCGCCGTGGTCGACGTCGTGCCGATCACCCTGCCGCCGAGGTGGGTGATGAGCTGGGTCAAGAGCAGCCCCATGCCACCAGCGGCCGCATGCACGAGCACGGTGTCGCCCGCCTGAACCGGGTAGGCGTCCTTGACGAGATAGTGCGCGGTCATGCCTTGGAGGAGCACGGCGGCGGCCGTCTCGAAGCCGATGTCGTCGGGCAGCGGCACCAGCCGGGAGGAGTCCACGACGGCCCGCTCGGCATACGTGCCGGGAATCTCCACCCAACCGACCCGGTCCCCGACCGCGACGTCAGCGACGCCGGGTCCCACTTCGACGACCGTGCCGGCGCCCTCCGAGCCCGGGGTGAAGGGCAGCGGGAGGCTGTACCGGCCCTCGCGGTAGTAGACGTCGAGGAAGTTGACCCCGGATGCGGCGACCTCCACGACCGCCTCGCCCGGACCCGGCCGCGGCTGGTCCACCTCGGCCTCCTGCAGCACCTCGGGACCGCCCACTTCAACCACCTGAATCGCTCTCATGGCCCTCCAATAACGGCTCACCCCCACCAACCCCGTTGATGGCTCATCCCCCACCAACCCCGTTGACGGCGATCCGATTCCCGGCAAGCAGACCAGCCCGCCTCGGTCGACGAATGCACCACCCGCCGCCTCCGCACCGCCGTACGGCCACCCACCCGGACCGGCGTAGCCTCCGGCAGCTCCACCGCGCGGCGCACGAAATCGACCACCGCCTGGACGAAGCATCGGTGCCCTCTCACCCCGCTCACGCTGCGCCGAACCGACAGAACGAGGCTTGGCGTTCGGTTCGAAGGTCGGGCGCACCATTGTGGCTGGGTAGCTCCCAGACGACGTCCCCGTCCGCCTCCACACCGGGCGTCGTTCCTCTGGTCTCTTCGTGAGGGGCATATGCATTCAGCATGTGCCCCTCGCCGTCTTCAGGGGGTGGCCGCCTGAATCTCACGACATCGCTGAACAGCAGCGTATTCGCCCTCTAGGATCATCATCCGATGAGCGCGATGGGGGTTTGATGACAACGCAGTCATCTTCCGAAAGCAACGTAGCTGAAGAGCGCGAACGGGTGCTGGACGCCGTGTTGGGGCCAGTCAGCGAGGCGTATTACGCCGAGCGCGTCCGATCAGGCAGCGGAGCGCGAGCCAGGGCGCAGGCGGCCCAGTCCACCGTCACGCTGTTCGCGGGCGGCATCGTGGCGGCGCTGACCTTCACGCAGCTCGCTGACCGGCCGTTGAGTACCCAGTTGGCCGGTGTCGCAGCGGTGGCCATGTGGTTGCTGGCTGCCGTCCTCTATCTGCGTGCGGTAGCGCAGCCGGTCGGGGCCCTGGCCGGCCCGAGCCATGCGCGCGATCGCCTGGACCTGCTCAACGCCGTGCTGAAGAGGGCTGACGACGAAGCCGCCCAGGTCGACAAGCGGCAGAAGTACGCGAACTGGGTGGTCATGGGGGCGTTGGCCGTCAGCGTGCTGACGATCGGCCTCGCGGCTATCGGAGGTCCGAAAGAGGAGA
This sequence comes from Streptomyces sp. NPDC028419, assembly GCF_055565515.1. Classification (NCBI taxonomy): domain Bacteria; kingdom Bacillati; phylum Actinomycetota; class Actinomycetes; order Kitasatosporales; family Streptomycetaceae; genus Streptomyces; species Streptomyces sp. NPDC028419. The sequence goes on from NZ_JBVHUE010000001.1 coordinate 439,360, forward strand.
AGGTCCCCGGATCGGTTATCGTCTCGCCCGCGTATGCGCAGAGTGTCAGGGCGTTGTGTGCCAATAAGGGCGAGCGAATCAGCGGCCGGATCGATAAGCCCTCGCTTGGCACTTCATTCGTGAGCATCACGGTCGCCTCCAAGGAATGCGGTGGCAGGACGGGCAAGGAAACCGAGCTGGTGATACCCAAGTCCGCCATCCAAGCAATTGCAATGGAAGGGGAGTGACCACCGACATGGGCGCGGTCTTCCATCTCTTGTGCTTCACACCGCTTGTCCAACGCGAATCCGCGCTCGAGACCGTGCGATCCGTGTACGCCAAAGGCGATCGAATAGACGGCATCCTCGTGTTGGGCACCTGCGCCGAAGAGCCACGACACGTGACGCCTTCCGAGACTGACGACTTCCTCGACACGGTGATGTTGGAGTGCCTGGAGGCCGGCGCAGACCTGTTGCCTCCGGTGGTGACCGTGCCGGGACGGCACGACATCCGCCGGCTCGGATCCGGCCACGGCATGCTCACCAAAGCGCTCACCCGCTATTGGGGTGACACCGAGCGAGGGCTGTGGCGAGGTGATGGGGAAGACATCGTAGAGGCCGTTCGCGACGTCTCGTTGGCCGGCTTCGTCGCGTGGTCAGAACCCCGCGCGAACTTTCCGCAGTGGCGATCAGGCGTTCTGCCGGGTGAGGGATCCGTGAGGCTCGGGACGAGCACGGGCACCCTCGGCATCGTTGTCGCGAATACCGTCTTCCGCATGGCGGTACCCGACGGCACCGCCGAACTGGCCACCTGCACCATGGGACAACTGGACAGCGCGGTCGGTGGAGAGTACCTCGATTGGGCCGGCGCGAACGACCTCACGCTCGTGGTTGCGGGACACTCCGCCGCCGTCCCGGCGTCACTCACACCTGTGCTGCCGAAAACCGTGCTGATCGCTCCCGACGGGGAGTCCGCCCGGTCCGGTTCGGATGCGCGGTGGCTGGTCCCTTCTCACGGTACGACGCGCCAGCACAGGCTTCTGCGCGCGGAGATCGCGGCTGCTGGAGTGCCGAAGGTCCGTGACCTCGCGGCACCCCCCGCTGAGCAACCGGTCCACCTGCCGAGCCGTAGGCACGCTCGACACCGCGTCGCGGCTGCGCGCCAGACCACACAGGAGGCATACGACGAGCAGACCGCGGTGAAAGAGTTCTACGAGCAGATCGGCACTGGCCGAATGATCCTGGTAGCCGTCTCGGGCGTCCACGGCGAGAGCGGCCCCATCGACACCGACATGCTCACCCAGCAGCTGACCCAGGCTGTGTACGGTGTTGTGCCAGACCCGGCGCCCACCATTTCCGAGATCTGGAGCACCGCTCTCGCCGAACTGGGCTCCCGAACGGTTGACCAGCACGTCGCCGAACTGCGGTGCGTGGACCAGGAGTCCACGACGGCCGCACGTCGTATCCTGCAGGCCCCTTGGTGGCGCATCTACGACTTCACGGCGACCGACATCTTCTCGTCGGTCCTCGAAACCGACCCGGGGGCCGCGGAGACCAACACGTTCGTCAACGCCTTGGTGCGGAAACCCGCGGCTGGCAACGCTTTGGTCGAGGCGGTGGCCATGCACGGCAACCCCACCGCGCCCGAAGCCCTCGACTTCACCATTCCCGCGGACGACGACCTCACGCCACGCGCTCTGTGGTTTCGCAGGCTGAAAGCGGAACTATTGACCCATCCCACGGTCTTCATGGCCGCCTCCCCCAGCAGCCGGTCGCTGTGGAACGCTCTCGCCCTGACTCAGCCGCAGACCGAGGCGGAGAGCTTTCCCCGTTTCCTCATCACAGGACCGGGGACTGCCGCGGATTGCGCTCGGATACGACAGGCTGGTCTCACACACATTCAGGTCCCCCCGAACGAGTTTGCGGCGCAGCAACTACGGCCGGGACTGGAGATACTCCAGCAGGGCAAGAGACGACTGGCGGATATTCGGCTCGGTGCACGACAGGGTTCCGGAATAAAACTTGTCTCGTCCCTCGTCGACAACGCGCCGGCGGGCAGTGTGGAGTTCCTGAAGGGCCAGGATCCGACGTGGGGTGACGTCAAGGACGGCTTTGCCGTGAAGCTCTCGATCACCGACCGCATCCGAGCGAGTGCGCAGCCCACGGAGGACGGAAGGCACAGGGTCGTCCTGGTGGAGGGCAGGGCCGGCTCCGGCAAGACCACAGCCCTCATGCAGTACGCATACGAGCTCCATCAGGCAGGGCGGACCGTGGCCTGGATCGACCGCGAGGCAACCGATCCGCTGCCGAATCTGAAGGCCCAGGCCCTCAAGATGTCGGCGGACGCGATTTTCGTGGACGATGTCGACATCTTCGGAAGCCTGGGTGCCTCACTCCTCAGGGAGCTCAGTAACGGTGGCAGAGCGCTGATTGTCGCGGCGATCCGTACGACCCGCTCCGACGAATTGGACGTCACCTTCCAGTCCCGGCGGGTGTCGGCGGACGAGCCCTTGAAGGACGAGGACCTGGGGCACATCGTCGACGTGCTGCACGCGCACGGACTGCCGGGGATACTCAAGCGTCAGAAACTGCGGCCCGAGAAGATCGACAAACTGCGGGAGCTGTGCGACCGCAGTCTGCTCGTGGCCATGATCCAAGTGGTCACGGGTAAGCGCTTCGAAGAGAAGGTCGCCAGTGAGTACCACGAACTGGATCCCGAGCAAGTCTCGGTCTACGCGACCGTCTGCGTCTTCGAATCCGCCATCGTCTTCAAGAAGCGTGGCATCGAGCAGGAGGACCTGCTCCAAATAGTCTCCGGGCGGGGCGCCCCCAAACCGTCACTGAACCGGGCGATCAACCGGCTCGTGGACAGGCGGTTTCTCACCCTTGCCCCGGACGGGACCTTACGCTGCCGACAGCGCACCATCGCGGACACCGTGGTCGAGACGGTCCTCAAGAAGACCCCGATCCAGCTGGCCGGCGTCATCGAGTACCTGCTGAGGTTCTACGCGCAGTACGCGGCCGACATCCGTGACAACGACGACCCCTACCGCAGGATCCTGATCCGGCTACTCAACCACTCCCTCATGGTGTCGCTCCGGCTCAAGCCCGCACAGGTCCGGGACATCTACGGCACTGTGCACGAACTGCTGCAGGACAACTTCCACTACTGGTTGCAGCGTGGCGAGTACGAGCTCGAACGGGGTGATCTCGGCATAGCCGAGAACCATCTGGAAACCGCCCAGGGATGTGAAGGAGGAGCGTCCGATCACTTCGTCCTCACCGCGTGGAGCGCGATACGACTGCGCCGGTCCACGCAGAGCCCTGCCGACGGCAGCCTGCGTGACCGTGCGTTTGAGGCCATAGGCGTGCTGGAAGATGTCACGCGGCGCCACGGCGGCGCCTCTCCGCACTCCTTCTCGGTGATCGCACGACGGGGGACCCAGTGGGTGGAGGCGTGCGAGGTGTCGCTGTCCGTGGGTCAGGTCGACGACATCCTCCGCCGATTCCTCGCAGTCGTCGAGGCCGGTCGGCGGTTCTGCAAGGACAACCATGAATTCATGCGCATCGCCGATGAGTTCGAGCCGAAGTTGAACCGACTGTTGGAGCGCAACAAGGGCATTCCGCTGTAGTGCTCGACAGAGACGCTGCCGGGTTCGTTCCTGAACAGCCGAGTCTGTGTGCTCGGCCATTCACAGCCTTGTAGCGCTCCTGACCACCCCCTCCCCAGGCACACGGAGATCGCACTCCGCGGTCAACTGCACCATGTGAATGAAGACGAGCGGCGGCCCGGCGAGTTGGGGCACGGAAGGGTCGGATGGGCGTGAGCGGCTCGTCCAACCCGTCAGGCCCGCACGGGCCTGTCTGTCAGTGCTTCCGGCTGGGGTCCAGATGCGCGGTCGGCCACGCGCACGATGGAAACTAAGCCGGGGCGCCGCCGGTGATCCTGGATCGTTAGCCCCCCGTCGGGGCCTCGCTGGGACTGCCGTGCGGGGAAGGGCAGGGTGGCGCACAGTGGGAGAGGGCTCTTTCGTCGGGAGGCGCCATGCACTGGGGAATTAAGAGCACGACTCTCATGACGACCGCGGCACTGGCCTTGCTGAGTGGTCCCGCTGTCGCCCAGCCGGAGCCGTCGCCGAGCGGTGCCCTCGGCGGGGTGGCATACCGCGCTGTGGAGGACGTAAGCGCGCCGACGGAGCCGCTTCCTCCCGGGGCATTCGACGAGGTGATCAGCGAATTCCGGCAGTGGAAGCTGGCCCACGACATGGTGGTGTTGAAGTTTCAATTGGCCAATCCCGCGTGGGCGAACCTGACATGGGTGGACGTCCACGATTTCGCGATGGGAGTGTGCCAAGGCAATGGCGAGCAGGCAGCTGCCACTCTGCTCCAGAAACTTCCGGGCGTGCAGGTGGCCCACGCCTCACTGCTCACTGAGGCGGTCGGCCTGGTCCCACTGCACTGCACGGTCCCCAACACGCAGACGGTGGACGCGGCCGGTGGCACGTTGGCAGACGCTGTCCTGACGAACACGGCCAATGCCGGTGCGGCTGCGCTGACGCAAGCGCCCGAGTCGGCCACCCGTAACCTGCCCACCGGTTTGAAGGATGCCCTTGAGTACCCCTGCGCTGTGGGTGGCGGTGTGGTGGGCGCCAAGCTCGGCAACGTGTACAAGGCCCGTGGGCCCGCAAGGTTCGGAAACCTACTTGTCGCCGCGACCGCGGCTTTGGGCAGTGTGCTGGGTGCCAAGTGCGGGGATGCCCTCGTCAGCACCGTGGGCATCCTGCAATCCAGAAACTGACCACCGCTCCGCCTTGGCTTGCCTTGCTTTGCCGCGATGGCCCGCACCCGCGCTGACAGAAGGCCACGGCCGCGTCGTCGTCCGCCCGAAGCTGCGTGAACACGTCTGCCCACGAGGGGAACGGCGGACCGAGCGGCTGGCGACGACCAAGGCGGCGACCACGGTCGCCAGTCGTACCGACTGCTCAAAGCGAGCCTGGAGACGGCGGTCGACGACGAACTGATCCGCCGGAACTCGTGCCGGATCAGGGGCGCGGGCAAGGAGGCTGGCCTGACCTGCAGAAATCTCCGCCGTCGGTCCTGATTCGGCTCCCTCTCCGAACCCCTTGTTCACCGCCGCTCACCGTCCCTACCGGCACGTTGTGGCACGGGGGTGGCCACTGCTCCGTGACAGGGTGGCCCAGGCTGCCGAGAGGCGGTCGACCAGTGCTGCCGCAGTCTCCGGGGCGAAGGAGTAGGGGATGCGGACGTAGTCGTCATGGGCGCCGGTCGAATCCATCGTGGCGCCCGGGATGACCTCCGCGCCGTGGCGCAGCGCCACCCGTGCGTAGAGCCGGGCGTCCGTGCCCGCGGGCAGCTGGACCCACAGTACGGAGCCGCCCTGCGGTGCCTGCCAGCGCCAGTTCGGAAGCTGCTCGGTGAGCAGCCGGGTGACGGTGGCCAGCCGCTCGCGGAGGATGCGGGCCCGTTCGGGCGCGAGGGCCGGGAGCGCGGGGAGGAGCCGGGCGGCGAGGGCCTGGTCGAGGAGCGGGCTGCCGAGGTCGTTGAGTGCTTTGAGTCGGGCCAGGCGCGCCACCGTGTCCTGCGGCGCGCGGATCCAGCCGATCCGGAGGCCGCCCCATACGGCCTTGGCCAGCGAACCCACCGTCAGCACGGTTGCCCCGGCAGGGGCCGCGGCGATCGGTGGCGGGGCCTGACCAGGGGCGAGCCCCGCCGCGTGGGCGTTGTCCTCCAGGACGGTGACGCCGTGTTCGGCGGCGAGTTCGGCCACTCGGCGACGACGTCCGGCGGACATCAGGGTGCCGGTGGGGTTGTGGTAGGTCGGCATGACGTAGAGCAGTGCGGGCCGGTGTTCGGCGAGCGCGGTGGCGAGCCGGTCGATCCGGATCCCGTCGGAGTCGAGCGGGACGCCGACGAGCCGGGAGCCGGCCGCCCTGAGGACGTCCAGGCAGCCCGGCCACCCGGGGGATTCCACGAGGGCGGTGGACCCGCGCCCGAGGTACAGCTGGGCGCTCAGGGCGATGGCCTGCGTGGCACCCGTGGTCACCACCACCTGGTCGGGCACGGTCGGCAGGCCGTGAGCGGTGTGGTGGGCAGCGATCGCCGCTCGCAGCGCGGGGAGCCCGGCCGGGTGGTAGCCCGCCTCACCGATCAGCCCGGGCAGGTCCTCGCGGACCAGCTGGAGCAGCGCTTGGGCCAGGTCAGGACCGCCGGCTTCGGCCGCCTGCCCCAGCGAGATGAGGTCCGGCGGTGGTGTGATCAGCCGTTGGACCACAGCGTTGGCCTGACCGCCGCGTACCCGCCCGTCCACCGGAACCCGGTGGGCCACCGCCCCTCCCGATACCTGCGTGCCGCTGCCCCGCCGGGTCTCGGCCAGGCCCGACCCGCGCAGTGCGTCGTACGCGGCGACAACCGTAGCCCGGCTGACCGAGAGGGCGTCTGCGAGCCGCCGCTCGGACGGGAGGCGGTCCCCGGTGCGCAGGTCCCCGGAGCGTACGGCCCGGCCGACCGCGTCGGTGAGCCGTCGGTACAGCGGGCCCTCGCCCGAACTCCAGTCGCCCAGCAGATCGATCAACTCGTCCAGCGCCGGCGTCTGACGATTCCGGTCCACTTTTCCCTCCTTTGGCACGGGAGCACGAGCCGCCGCGACGAGAGGCTAACGGCATGACACCCAACTCGCCCATTTCATCCCTCTCGCCCCTTGACCCGCGGCTGGCAGCCGTCTGCGACCTCTCCGTCTCCGCGGCGAGAGAAGGCGCGGGGCGGCACGAGTACGACGGAACCGTCCAGGACCTGTCTCCGGACGGAGTACGACGCGGCCTCGCCGCACTCGGCGGCCCCGCTGGTACGAAGCCCTATTCGGACCCGCACGACGAGGCACACGCGGCGGCCGCGGAGGAAGCCCTCCGGGTCCGCTTCGGCGAGCTCGAACTGCACCGGAGCAACCCCCTGTGGCACATCGAGAACCTGGACCTGACCGGCTACGACCGCCCTTACGGGCCCAAGGCCGAGCGGGACGCCGCCCGATCGGCCCATCTGCGAGAGTGGCCGGACGCCGTGGACGCGGCGATCGAGGCACTGGACCGGGTCCCCGCGGCGTTGGCCGACGCCACTCTGCCGCTCGCCCGCGGCCTGACCGCTTTCCTCGACCCCCAGGGCGGCCCCGTCCACGCCTCCGCAGCGCGGGCGCACGCGCGGTTCACGGCGCACCTGGAGCGGGCCGCCGCCGAAGGCGCGCCGTCAGCGGCACTCGGTGGACCCGCCCTCGCCCGGCTCCTCGGCGCGGCCGAAGCCTGCACGATCGACCTCACCGCGATGTCCGCCCGCGTGGATGCGGAACGGGACCGTCTTCGCGCCCTGCTCGACGAGTCGCTCCGCCGCCTCGACCCCGCGGCCACGCCCGCCGACACGGTACGGGCCCTCCAGGCCGACCACCCCGACGCCGACGGCCTGCTGGAGGAGTTCGGGGCACTCGTCGACGAGACGGTCGCCTGGACCGCCCGGCACGATCTGGTGCCGCACCACGATGTCGAGGTGGTCGTCAAACCGATGCCCGACTCCCAGCGCCGGGCGCTGGCCGGCCTCTTCGCGTCCGCGCCCCACGAGGCCGACGCGGCCGGCAGCTTCCGCGTCACCCTCCCGGAATCCGGCTGGACGACGGCGGAGAGCGAGCAGTGGCTGTCGACCGGCTTCAACCGGACCCTGATGCCGAACATGGCCATACACGAGGTGGCACCCGGGCACGCCAGCCACGGCAGGGCGCTGCGCCGGGCGGCGACCGACGTCCGCCGCACGCTCCACTCCGATGCCTTCATCGAGGGCTGGGCCCACTACTGCGAGGAGCTGGCCCTGGAGCAGGGCTTCCGCGACGGCGACCCGCGCGTCGCCGTCGCGGTCGCGCAGGACGGGCTGCGCAGAGTCACCCGCTTCGCCTGCGCCATCGGACTCCACACCGGAGCCATGACCCTGTCGGACGCGGCGGCGCGATTCACCGAGGACGTCTCGCTGTCCGGACCCGTGGCCCTGCACGAGGCCGGGCGCGGGCTGTTCGACCCCAGCTACGGCCGTTACACCTGGGGCAAGTTCGCCGTTCTCGACCTGCGTGAGCAGGCCAGGGCACGCTGGGGCGGCGACTTCTCACTCCGCCGGTTCCACAGCGCCCTGTTCGACCTCGGTGCCCCGCCCCTCGGTCTGCTGCACACGGCACTGGAACGCGGATGACCTCACTCGCCGCCTTCGTCCTCGCCTCCCTGGTCCTGGTGGCCGTGCCCGGACCCAACCTGATCTTCATCATCACGCGCAGCGTGCGGGACGGACGGCGGGCGGGGATCGTTTCGGCCCTCGGCGTGGAGACCGGCACGCTCCTCCACGTGATCGCCGCCGTCTGTGGACTGGCGACGCTCGTCGCGGGCCACCCGCTCGCCTTCGCCGTCCTGCGCTACGCGGGCGCCGGCTACCTCGTCTACCTGGGCGTACGCGCGCTGCGCCGCGGCCCGCCCGCTGCTGCCGACGCCGAAGACGCCCCCGACCGTCGCGCTGGACGCCGACTGCTCAGGCTCTATCTCGACGCCGTCCTCGTCAACCTGCTCAATCCCAAAGTCGTCCTCTTCTTCCTGGCTTTCCTGCCGCAATTCCTGCCCACCGGCCTGCCCCCGGCGGAGACCCGGACCCGCATGCTCCTACTCGGCGCGGTCTTCCTGGCCACCGCCCTTGCCCTCGACCTCTGCTACGCACTCGTCGGCGCCGCACTCACCGGCCGACTCCGCGCAACCCCGCGCCGCGACCGCGGTCTCTCTCTCCTGACCGGTGGCATCTACCTCGGCCTGGCCGCCCTGGTGTTCGTCTGAAGCCCGCATGCGACCGCTGGGAGGACTACGTCCGCTGCGTCAACCGAGGCTTCGGCGCTGCGAATTCGTACGAGCCGGGGGCACTCGGCGCCAAGGCGGGTCGACGCGGCCCGATCGCCCGCGCGTTGTCGTTCTCGGCAGCCGAACGGTGCCTCGTGTCGCACCCGCAAGTGCACGACGTGCGCTGCGGCCGAACCCGTAGGTGACCTTCAGTTCGCGAACTTCGCCAGTGCGCGGAGCCCCGCGAGGATCTCCTCCGCCGTGGGAGCGCTCGCGGGGTCGCTGAGGTGCTGGATCATCAGGCCCGACATCAGGGCCAGCTGGACGCTGCCGAGGCTTCGCACGGTGTCCTCGGGGACCTGGTCCTCGGGGACACCCTCCAAGATGGCGGCCATGCCCCGCCGTCCCTGGGCGGTGCCGCCGGCGAGGGCGGTGCGCAGGTCGGGCTGACGCTGGGCCTGCATGAACAGCTCCATCGAGGCGAGCCACAGGTCGGGGTGGGCGGCGAAATCATCGATCAGGCTCTGCCACATCCGCGCGAAGTCCCGCTCGGTGGAGCCGTCGGCGTCCGGGACGATGGCGCGCCCCATGGCGTCGCCCCATTCGTCGAGGATCTCGAACAGTGCCTGGTTCAGAAGGGTCTCGCGGGACCCGTAGTGGTAGCCGATCGCAGCCGTGCTCACCCCGGCGGCGGAGGCGATGTCCCGGATGCTGCTGCGGTCGTACCCCTTCTCCCGCAGGCACGCCTTCGCGCCGATGAGGAGGGCTTCGCGGTTTCCCATGCGACGGACGCTAGCACCTGTTGCCCGATCGATTTACTCGATCGATCTATACAAACGTATTGCTCGATCGAGTAAATCTCTCTACTGTTCCTTCCATGACGAACACCAAGAGCGTTGCGAAGTGGTCGGCCGTCGCCGTGTCGATGGGTCTCGGCCTCGCCCTGACCGCCCCGGCCCTCGCCCACGCCGCCCCCGTCGGCACGACCGCCGACCGGACGGTGGTCGCCACCACGAACGGCGAGGTCCGCGGCACGGCTGAGGGCAAGGTCCGCACCTTCCAGGGCATCCCCTACGCCGCACCCCCCGTAGGAGGCCTGCGCTGGAAGTCCCCGCAGCCCGCGGCGCGGTGGAACGGAGTACGGGACGCGACGACCCCCGCCCGGGCCTGCGCCCAGCCCAAGGGCATCCCGATCGGCATTCCGAACGACAACGAGGACTGCCTCTACCTGAACGTCACCGCCCCGACCGCGCAGCAGGCCGGGAAGCGGCCGGTGCTCGTATGGATCCACGGTGGCAGCCTCATGTACGGCGCCGGCCACCAGTACGGAGGCACGAGTCTGGCCGAGCAGGGCGCGGTGGTCGTCTCGATGAACTACCGCCTGGGCGTGATGGGCTTCCTCACCGACCCCTCCCAGCCCGGCGCCGACGGCCTTGGCCTCGAAGACCAGCAGGCCGCCCTGCGCTGGGTGAAGGCCAACGCCGCCGCCTTCGGCGGAGACCCGGACAACGTCACGATCGCGGGCCAGTCCGGCGGCGGCTACAGCGTCTGCGGCCATCTCGCCTCACCCGCCTCCGCGGGTCTCTTCCACCGCGCCGTCGTCCAGAGCGCCCCCTGCGCCACCGGCGGATCCCGCACCCGCCCCGAAGCCGAGGCCGACGCCCGGCGCGTCATCGCCGCCCTGGGCTGCGAGACCAACACCGCCGGCTGCCTGCGCGACAAGCCCGTCTCCGAACTCCTCGCCGCCTACGGCCCCTACAACGAACCCCGCCCGGTCACCGGTACCGAGCTCATGCCCCTCTCTCCGGTCGAAGCCCTGCGCACCGGCAGGTTCAACCGGGTCCCCGTCCTCATCGGCGCCAACCACGACGAGGAACGCGGCAGGGTGCTCGGCCAGGAACTCGCCTCCGGCGCGCCGATGAAGCCGCAGGAGTACGAACCGGCCATCCGCCGGCAGTTCGGCTCCGAGGCCGACGCCGTCCTCGCCCTCTACCCGCTCACCAAGTACGGCTCCGCGGGCGAGGCACTGGCCGCAGCCCTCACCGACTCCGCTTGGTCCACGCCCACTCTGGAGACGGCCCAGCTCCTGTCTCGATGGACTCCGACCCGGACGTACGAGTTCTCCGAACGCGGCACCCCGTGGTTCGAGGGCTTCCCGACGCCCAGCTTCGAGCAGCAAGCCGCCCACATGACGGAACTTCCCTACCTCTTCGATCGCCCGCCGCTGTTCGAGGAAGTCCCCGCGGACCAGGCCCGCTTCCGCACCCGGATGCTCCGCACCTGGACCCACTTCGCCGCCACGGGCAAGACCGACTGGCCCGACTTCCGCACCGGCCACGACTACGTCCAGACCCTGTCCTCGACCACCTGGAAGCGCGCCGACTTCGCGGCCGACCACAACACCACCTTCTGGAAGAACAGCCACTGAAGGCCGGCGATCCGGAACCTCTCTCCTGGAGGCACCCGCACCCCGCAGCCCCGGACACCGACGAAGCCCCAGGTCGCCGACCCGGGGCTTCGTAGCACGTTGTGGCACGGCCACCGTGCCTGCCCGGAAACCCCCCAGCGGATCTCCCTGTACGAGTCCGGGCTGGCAGGACTGAATCCCTGTCGGGCTCGCTACTCGTGATCGCGGCCTCACCGCCACCTGAAGTCGGCGAGGCCGCGGAGAATCCGGTGCGCGTCGCAGGGCTGCGGGAGACTGGTGCCCCCTACGGAGAGGGGCACCCGGTGTCGATGGACCGACGACCGATGGATCTCGCGGCGTACGTGGAGCGCACACGGAGCGGTCCGTGCTTCGTCTGTGCCTTCCTCGCCGGGAACCCGGGCTACTCGCACGAGACGGTGTTGGAGGATGCCGATCACGTAGCGTTCCTGGACAGGTGGCCCACTGTGCCGGGCAAGGTTCTCGTTGCACCGAAGGCGCACATCGAGCACGCCGTGCGCGACCTGGGCAAGGAGGCTTACACCCGGCTCATGCTTTTCGTCCGGGAGATCGCCCTTGTCGTCGAGGCCGCCTACGAGCCGGAGCGGACGTACCTCTACTCGCTCGGCAGCCAGCAGGGCAACGCGCATCTGCACTGGCACGTGGCCCCCCTGCCGGCCGGCGTCCCGTACCCGGAGCAGCAGTTCCACGCTCTGATGACGGAGAACGGTGTCCTGCCGCTTCTGCCGGACCAGGCGGCCGAGACGGCCGCACGCCTGCGCGAGGCGCTCATCGCCAGAAGGACCGCCAAGGAGGGGTAACCGCTGTTTCGGGAAGGCCAATTACCCACCCAGTAGGGAGCCGCACATGGCGCAGATCACCGAAAGCGCGTCCCGCGATGCAGGTCGGCCGGGGACGCGGGGCCCTCGCTGACCCCCGGTGACCGCGACTTTCCGCACCATGTGGTGCGCAAGCGGTGCGGCCTTGATGCCTGTCGGTATCCCCGCGCGTGCGGGGAGCAGTCTTACTGGCCCGCTCCGATTCCGGCATTTCGCCTCTCCGGCGCCAACCCGCGCGGGGTCGCCAGTTCGGGGCGGGCGACGCTAGTGACCGGTGCCGCCCCTCAGCAGCTCCAACACCTGTTTCGCAGTCCAGTTTCCGGCCGCGCCGGGGCATGAGGAGAGGTAGTCGGCAATGTCCCGCTCTTCCCACGGTCCGGATTCCAGCAGGCCGCCTGCGAGGTACCGCAGGTACGCGGCAGACGGCGTGAGGGGTTCGACGTCCTGAAGAGTCCAGGGCGCGGTGAACGTCAGCAACGGGATGCCCTCGATCGTCCCAGGGCAGATCAGCGTCTCGTAGCGCCCCGGTCCCAACTCGGCGCGTCCCAAGCGCAGGACGTCGGTCAGGTCCAGGTCCACCCCCGGCTGCTTGTACATCTCCTGCGCGGCGATGTCCGACATCTGGCTCACGGTCACGAGGTGAGCGCGCCCCCGCATGCGGCCGGGGGCTGTCGGGTCGTAGAAGCCCCTACCCCCCGTCCACACGGGGGACTCAGTCGCGAAGTACAGGTACCCCGCGAGCTCAACGGCGATCGACCGCTCCGGCGCGCGGTGATCCCGGCAGCCGGGATACGAGCGGGTCGCCCCAGGGGGCGTCCCGCCCGCGATGTAGGCGGTCAAGCGGTCCATGTGCATGTTCGAGCCGTAGGACACGTACCAGACGCGGTCAGGAGCGGCGTGGGCCGCGGCGGTGAGAGGAACCGCAGTGTGGACAGTCATGCTCTGTTCCTCGCGTGCGGGGGTGGGAGTCGGCATCACTCCGCCAGTACTGAGTAGCGAATCACGTGCCGGTCGCCCGGCAGGGTCGTGACCACGACGCGAAGGGGTTTCCCGTCGGCATCCTGAACGTGATCTCGTCCTCGTTCGGGCCGGGCAGTCGTCCGAGAAGGCGGCGCTGATCTACCAACACTCGGACCGACGAGGGTGTCCCCGTGGGGGACGGCGATCTCGTGGACGACGGACGCCGGTCGATGCCCTCGGGATGCCGGAGGTGGACTCCAGCTGTGTTCGTACCGTGGCCAGTGGGCTGCGTCAGGCCGGTTGTTGTGCGACCCGGTGACCCCTGGCGACCCCTGGCTTCTGGCAGGACACCCCTCGGCGGGCGGCGGCTCGTGCCGCCCTCGATCTCGTCCCTCCGGCGCCCGTGCGGCCGCGAGCAACGGCAGGTGATCAACGCGCTTAGCGCAGGCCTGTGGAGGCTGTGGTCGTGGTTACGGCCGCGCGAGCGCGTCCAACAGCGCCCGCGTCTCCCGGGCGTCGTCCGCGAGCCCAAGCCGCTCGTGGACGGCCAGCGCGTCCTCAAGACAGGCGCGCGCCTGCCGTGGCCTGCCGAGCCCGGTGTGCACCGTCCCGAGCGTGCGCAGGAGCGTGGCCTCCAATGCCGCGCTGGTGCGTTTGGCGAGCGGCAGCACCGCCTCGGCGGCTTCGGCGGCGAGCAGCCAGCGGCCTGCCTCGGCGTGGATGCGGGCCACCAGATCTCCTGCCGCCGCCTCGAACACCGTCACCTGAAGGGCCGCGAACTCCTCCCGGGCGCGTACCGCGTGGACCAGAGCCGCCTCCGGATCGCCGCAAAGCCGCAGTACCCGGGCCAGGTAGTAGCGTCCGGTCGTGGCCGACACCGGGCCCGACCCGTCCATCAGGCGGGCGCAGCGCTCGGCCGCGGCCCTGCCTTCCTCCACGCGTCCTGTCTGGGCGCAGCAGAACGCGAACTCCCCCAGGGCGCTGCCCTCCGCACGCTCCGCTCCCACCCGGCGGAAGAGCTCGGCCGCACTGCCCGCGTACGCGGCGGCCTCGGCGTACCGGCCGCGGATGCGGAGGTTGCTGCCCAGGGCGAGCAGTGCCTTGGCCCGTACTCGTACGACCGGACCGTCCTCGACGTCCTCGCACAGGGCGACCGCCCGGCCGATCTCCCGCTCAGACTCTTCGTACCGGTTGACGTGCCACAGCATGATGCCGCGTACATGGCGGGCGAGGGCCTCGGAGCCGTTGTCACCCCGGGCCGCCGCCTGGTGGGCGATGCGCTCGGCCAGGTCGGCGATGGTCGCTGTCTGCCCCCGCTCGAACAGCACGGACCCCATCTTGTCGGCGAGTTCGGCGGCGCGGTCCAGGGGCAGCGCCGGATCGGCGCAGCTCAGAAGGATGGCCGCGGCGTGGATGCCGGCCTGCGCGCGCATCCAGCTCACCGCCTGGGCCGAATCGGCCACGGGGCGGCCGGGGGAGGAGACCCATGCGTCGAGAAGACTCTGCTCGACGGGGTCGACGGAGCGGGCGGCGAGGTCGGCGTTGCGCGCGGTGGCCAGGCAGAAGTCGACCAGCCGGTTGGCGGCCGCCGTGTGCTCCTCGGCGGGTTCCTCGGCGGCCAGCCGGTCGCGGGCGTAGTCGCGCACCAGGTCGTGGAAGCCGTAACGCTCGAACTGCGGGGAGTGCAGCAGGTTCAGATCGACGAGTGCTTCGAGAAGCTCGTCGGCGTCCGCTTCGGACCGCCCGAGCAGCGCCGCGGCGCAGGGCAGCGAGATGTCCGGGGCATCGGGTAGGGCCATCAGCCGGAAGGCGCGGGCGAGGTCCGGGCCGAGACGGTTGTAGGAGAGGGCGAAGGTCGCCTCCACCGTGCGACTCCCGTCGTCCAGTTCGGTCAGCCGACGCTGGTCGCGCAGCCCCTCGGAGAGTGCCGGCAGGGTGAGTGCGGGGTCAGCGGTGAGCCGGGAGGCGACGATCCTGATGGCGAGTGGCAGCAGCCCGCAGGCCACCACGATCTCCTCGGCGAGGCCGGGCTCGGCGGCCACCCGCTCGGCTCCCGCGATCCGGGTGAACAGTTCCAGCGCCTCGTCCCGGGAGAGGGTCTCCAGACGCATTTGGTGGGCCCCGGAGAGACCGGTGAGGCGGGTGCGGCTGGTGATGAGAACGGCGCAGCCGGAGGAGCCCGGGAGCAGGGGTTTCACCTGGTCCGGCCCGACGGCGTTGTCAAGCAGGACGAGCACCCTGCGGCCCGCGAGCGCCGAGCGGTACAGGGCGGAACGTTCCCCCAGGTCCAACGGGATCTCGGCCGCGGCGACCCCCAGCGCGCCCAGGAATCCGGCGAGTGCCCGGCCGGGGTCCAGGGGAGTCCGGTCGGCGCCGCGCAGGTCCGCGAAGAGCTGACCGTCCGGGAACCGCTCGTGGACCCGGCGGGCCACGTGTACCGCCAGCGTCGTCTTGCCGATGCCGCCCATGCCATCCAGCGCGGAGACGACCACCGCCCGTCCGACTCCGCCCACGAGGCGGTCCACCAGCATCTCGACGGTGGACTCCCGGCCGGTGAAGTCCGTCAGACCGGCGGGGAGCTGGTGCGGTGCCTGCCAGACGGGGGACTCCGCGCGGGCGGCGGAGAGGGGCAGGAGGGCGGGGTCCTCGCGCAGGATGCGCAGGTGCAGCGCAGCGGGCCCGTCAGCGCGCCGCGCGCCGCTCACCGGCCCGGGCCCGCCGCTGCGACGGGTGCCGGTGCCGGGGTCGTGCCGGGAGCCGTGGCCAGCGCCGGGCCCGGCCCCGCCGCCGGTGGACGACCCTGCCCGGGCGTCGCCCTCGGGCCCGTCCGGCGGCAGCGTCCTGCGGGCCTCCTCGTACACCGCGAGGGCCTCGGCCTTGCGCCCCCCCTGGTACAGGGCCCGCATGAGGACAGCGGTGAGCCGGGACCGCCCCGGGTGCTCCAGCGCGAGCGAGGCGGCCTCCGCCGTCAGGTCCGTGCGGTCGCCCAGCTCCACGTCCATCTCCAGCTGGAGCTCCTTGGCGCGGAGCCACTGCTCCAGCAGCCGGGCCCGTACCGATTCCGCATGGGGCCCGGCGAGGCCGGCCAGCGGCTCCCCGTCCCACAGCCGGTGCCCCCGCAGCAGCACCTCCCGTACCCCGTCGGCCGGAGCACCCTGGTCGCGCAGCCGCTCGGCCTCGGCGAGCAGATGCTCCCAGACCACGACATCGACCTCGGCGTCCGGCGCCGCGAGTGCGTAGCCGTCGCCCACGCGGACCAGCAGCCCTCCGGCACGCTCCGCTCCGGCACACGCCTTGAAGGCGGCCCGCAGCCGGGACACGTGCAGTTGTACGGCCTTGCGCGGCTCGGAGGGCGGGGTGCCGCCCCACACCCCGTCCACGAGGACCGCCGTGGCGACCGTACGCCCCGAGGCCGTCAGCAGCGCGGCCAGTACGGCCCGCTGCTGGGGCCGGCCCAGATCGACCTCGGCATCCCCGTACCAGGCCCGTAACGGTCCGAGCAGGCTGAATCGCAGTGCGGATTCCCCCATGGTGCTTCCCCCCGTCCTCGTGGTCCGCGCCCCCGTCCGCCGCGTACTCCCGTGGACCCCGCGGGATCCCCATCCCGCGGGCTCTGCCGTCTGTGGACGGCGGTACGGCGTGGCGCGCGGGAGTTGGCGCTCCCCCATCACCTATCGTCTTGCGCAAATTGTGCACTGAGCTCATGGATGCGGGGGGCGGCATGGGTATGGGGCTCGAATTCTGTGTGCTCGGTCCACTGCGCGCCTGGCGTGACGGCCGCGAGATCGACCTCGGGCGCCCGCAGCAGCGCGCCGTGCTCGCCGCGCTCCTGCTCGCCCCCGGTCAACTCGTCCCCCTCGGGCAACTGATCGACGGCCTCTGGAGCGAGGACGACTCACGGTGGCCGAAGAACCCCGTGGGCCAGCTCAGCACCCACACCCACCGGCTGCGCCGGGCCATGGCCGCGCCCGGGGACCCGGGCGGTGCGGTGCTGGTCGCCGAATCGGGCGGCTACCGGCTGAACGTGGACCGGCGCTCCGTCGATCTCTTCCACTACGACGCCGCGGTGCTGGAGTCCGCCCGGCTGCGCCATGACGATCCGGTAAGGGCCCGCGCACTGCTCCGTGAGGCCCTCGGGCGGTGGCGCGGGCCGGCGCTCGACGGGGTGCCCGGCGTACTTGCCGAGCGTGCCCGCCACCGGCTCGCGTCGGGCCGGTACGCGGTTACGAAGACGCTGCTCGACATCGAACTCACCCTGGGACGACACACGGGGCTGCTGCCCGAACTCGGCGCCCTGGCCGAGCAGAACCCGCACGACGAGGAGGTGCAGCGGTTGTACGTGCTGGCCCTGCACCGCAGCGGGCGGACGACCGAGGCGCTCGCGGCCTTCGACGCGCTACGGGAGCGGCTCGACCGGGAACTGGGGCTGGGACCGGCCCCCACGATGATGGAGCTGCACACCCGCATCCGGCACGGCGACCCCGGCCTGACCGCACCCACGGCCCCGGCGCGGCGGCGCCGCCCGACACGACCCTGCCAGCTGCCGCCGGACATTCCGGACTGGGTGGGCCGGGGTGCCGAGTTGAGGGAGGCCGAAGGACTGCTGAGGCAGTCGGGCAGCTCCCCGGTACTGGCCCTGTCGGGCCCCCGGGGCAGCGGTACCTCGGCGTTCGCCGTGCACCTGGCCCACGCCGTCCAGGACGGCTATCCGGATGGCCAGTTGTACGTCGGCGCGGACGGTCTGCGGAAGGGGGAGGCGGCCGGGCCGGCCGGGCCACACGCCGTACTGGCCGCATTCCTGCGGGCACTGGGCGAATGTCCGGCCGAAGCCGCCGACACCGAGGAACTATCCCGGTGTTTCCGGGCCACCCTGGCCGGGCGGCGCGTGCTGGTGCTGCTGGACGGGGTGGCCCGCCCGGAGGCGCTGCTGCCGGCCACCCCCGGCAGCGCGGCCGTGGTGATCGGGGCGGCCCCAGACGCCCTGCCCGCAGGCGCGGCGCACATCCGCGTCGGCCCCTTGGAGCCGGACGACGCGCACGAACTGCTCGCACGGGTCGCGGGCGTGGACAGGGTCCGGGAGGAGCCGGGGCCGGTCGGTGAACTGGCCGCGCTCTGCGGGTACCTGCCCCTGCACCTGCGCGCGGCGGCGACCCGGCTCGCGGCCCGCCCGCAGTGGTCGGTGGCGGGGCTGGTGGCACGGACGGGCCGCCTGCAGCCCGCGCGCGGACCGGCCCTGGCCCGTCAGTAGGCGTCCGAGGACAGCACGTAGACCATGGTCCGGTTGGCGGCGGCCTGCGGGCACGACTCGTCGGTGTAGTAGACGCCGAACCCGACGCCCCCCGTCACCGTGAGGCAGGCATTCGCGTACGCACCCTTGAACCGGTTGAGGGTGTAGCAGACCTGCCGCCCGTCACGTCCGTACACGACCAGGTTCCCGTCGGACTGCATGACCGCCTTCTCGCCGCAGCCTACGGTGTTGCTCGCCCACTTGGCCGTCGTCCTGCCGGGCTCGTTGAACCACCGGTAGAGGACCAGGTTGCCGTCGTCCTGCATGATCAGCCGAGAGTCGCCGGCGTCGATGTGCCAGCCCTTGTACAGCGGTTCGTCGTTCCAGATGGTGTGGGTCACCGGGTCGTACGCGGCCCGCGCGCTGCCCGCGCCCACCACCGTCCCGGCGAGCGCCACCAGCCCCGCCGCCAGGACGCCGGCCGTCCGCCGCGCCGCCCTCGCCCCTGCCTTCGGTGCCGCCGCCACTGCTGCTGTCATCCCCGTGAGCCTTCCTCGTGCTTGGGCCGGCGCCGTGTGCGGCGGCCTGCACGGTGACCGTGACGCGAGCCGGTAGACAAACGCTGAACGAGGGCGCCCGGGAGCGGTGCCTACGAATTCCAGTCGACCACCCTGAGGGCACCGAGGGAGTTGCGGATGATCGTGGCGAGCGGCTGGACCCTGATGAGCTTCTGCCCCCCGGTGTTCATATCGCCGTTCACGGTTCCGACGCCCTTGTCGCCGTACAGGACGGCTCCTCCGCTGTCGCCGTACGTCGAGTTCAGGCCGCTGACCAGGATTTGGCCGTAGGTGGTCGTGCCGTCAGGGTTGGTGGTGCTCCACCCGGAGCCCACGTACGTGCCGCAGCTCCAGCCGGACTCCCAGCCGGAGGCGCAGGTGTAGAGACCGGTCCTCATCTGGGCGTCCGGGTTGTCGATGTAGCCGTTGTAGAGGTTGTATCTCCACTGAGAGGTCCTCACCGCCCTTCCCGAGGGGGCCCAGTCGCGCGGATTGTCGACCTTGATCAGCGCGTAGTCCGCCACGGGGTAGTGCCGTTCGGACACGGTGCCGATGAGCTCCCTGCCCTGCCCGTCCCTGGTCCCGTTGCTCCGCCGGAGCGGCGTTCCCACGCCCCAGCAGTGACCGGCCGTTGTCAGATAGACGTCTTCACCCCTCTGGAGCATGAACCCGGCCGAACAGTTCATGCCGCCCGGGTCATTGAGGCCGTCGCCGCCGACCAGACTGGTCTGCCGGACGGAGGTCCCACGGTGGGTGGTCACGGTGACCTTCCCGCGGTCCTCCGTGGTCACACCAGCCTCGCGCAGCAGCGTCTCGCCGTTCACGGACTCCGGGATCTCCAGCTTGACGCGGTCGGTACGCTCGTCGACCCCCCAGGAGCTGTCCCTCGGCATCCGCCCCTCGCGGGACGCGGCATCCAGCCGCCCATGGACCTCCTTGAGCGCCGCGGTGGTGTACTCGGCGCGGTGCGGGATGACCCCTGCGGCCTTCGCCGCGCTCTCCCCCGCCTCGTCGACGACGTTCGCGTGGACCTCGCCGCGCATCACGTCGAGCCAGACACCGGCCGCCGTCGCCCCCTGGCTGTGGGTGAACGACGTGCCGGTGTCCACCAGCGCGCCCTGGGCGTCGAGCCGCCGCGCCACCTCCCGCTCCGGCATGCCGAGCGGGCCGGCCAGCGCACGCGCGGCGGTCTGCGGGGTGGAAGGGGCCGGTAACCCTAGGCTGCCCTGAGCGGAGCTCGGCGTCGCACCGGGCGCCAGGGCGAGCCCGGCGAGCAGGGCCGTTACCGCGCTGCTGAGGAGGATCTTCCTGCGAACCTTCATGATTGTCTCCTTGTCGTCGTCTCAGGCGAGGATGTTCATCCGCGAGGACATCAGGCGGTACTGGCCGGAGGCGTAGTCGTAGGAGACGTAGCCCGTCCAGTACGCGCCCACCAGCGAGTCGGCGAGCGCCCGGGTGAAGGTGTACGAGGTGCCGTTCGAGGCCCACTGCCAGGCGCCCGGGACGTAGTTGTCCACGCCGCACTCCTGCGGGTCGCAGCCGTACAGCCCGACCCAGTCGTACTTGCCTACCGGGTTGCCGCCGTAGTCCCAGCCGATCGTGACGATCTGGGTCTCCTTCACGTGGACGGCGGCGGCCCAGGTGCCCGGCACGGACCGGGCGACGGCCCCGGCGGAGGCGGCCGCCACCGGAGCCGCCGAGGCGGCCTGGACCGGCAGCACGCACAGCAGCGCGAGGGCCGCTGCCGCTGTTCTGATCAGCACGGCCACGCCTCAGTTGATGTGGTCGTGGCTGGACGAGACGATGCGGTACTGGCCCGAGGAGTAGTCGTAGGAGATGTAGGCGGTCCAGTAGTCTCCGCTGACCGCCGGGACCCCGGTCACGTACGAGGTGCCGTTCCCGTAGGCCCACTGCCAGTCGACGTAGTTGTTGAGGCCGATGACGCCGGGGTCCTGCTTGTAGAGGCCGACCCAGTCGTACTTGCCGACGTTGAAGGGCGGGATCCAGTTGATCTGGACGTAGCCGCCGTTCTTGATCGCCGAGGTCGAGGGCGTGTCCGCGGCCTGGACCGGGCTCTGCGCCTGCTGCACGCCGGCCGGGACCGCCGCCGACGCGGTGGTCGAGCCCGTGAGCGGCAGCACGACGGCCGTCACCAGGGCCGCGGCGGTTGCGACACGGGTGTGGAAGGGAACGCGGGACATTTGAGGTCCTCCTGGATCGCCTGCCGGCGCCCCAACCGGGGGGCGCCGGTGTCCGTGACCGGACGGGAACCACGGTCGCGGACACCGGCAGACGAGAGATCAACACTCAGGCGGGCGCGGTGTGTTGGACCCCGGCTGACGCCGAAGTAGACGGCCGATGGACACCGGCACCTTGATGGCCCGCCCCCCGAACGGCCCGTTTCGCCTTCTCTGCGGCGAGAAGGTCGGCGAGCTGCTGCGTGAGGCCGGCATCGACCACCACCCGGCCGACGAAGGGGAGCACCTCGGGCGACTCGTCGCGCTCCTTCCGGTGTCCGCCACGCCATGGCCCGGAGGGCATGTCAGCCCCGAAAGGTCTAGACAACGAAGAAGGCCCAGGTCGCTGACCTGGGCCTTCTTGCAAGAGCGGATGACGGGAATCGAACCCGCGCTATAAGCTTGGGAATCCCCGTTCTGACAGCCGCGATCATGCTGCTGACCTGCATGTTCGAGGTTCCTGGTGACCCTCGAAGGGGATCGTCGCTGACCGCTGTTGACCGTGATTTTCCGCGCCATGTGGTGCGCAAGTGGTGCAGCCGCGATGCCCGTCTAATCCCCGCGCGTACGGGGAGCGGGTTCCGCAAAACGTTTTGCGGACCGAGCCCCCGGGGCCATCCCCGCGTGTGCGGGGAGCAGCCGATATGGCATCTTATCCGGGGTCACCCTCTCCAACTGGGGTTCGGTGCGCGGGGGTTATCGCGAGCCCTGCCACCTGGAGGTCGCAGTTCCGCAACAGGCCCGCGCCTCCAGCACCCTCGGCGGTACGGTCGCCTCTTCAACCACCTGGGGGTCCCATGCGCCTGCGTACCGTTCCCGTTGCCCTGCTCCTCCTCGCTTCCGTTGTCGCCTGCGACGCGAAGCCGGACCCCGCTCCTCCCCGTGGCGGGAGCGGAGTTCCCGCCCCTGCCACCTCCGCGCCCGCGGCCCCGCAGGCCCTCGGGCTCGGTACCCCGGCGGAGACCGTTGGCGCCGGCGGCACCGGACGTCTCCAGCTGACGCCCACGACAGTCGCCTACCTGCCCGCAGGTTCCACGTCGGAGAAGCCGCAGGCGGAGTCGTTCGCCTTCGTCACGGTGAAGGTCCAGCCGATGACCGCG
This sequence comes from Streptomyces sp. NPDC028419, assembly GCF_055565515.1. Lineage (NCBI taxonomy): Bacteria > Bacillati > Actinomycetota > Actinomycetes > Kitasatosporales > Streptomycetaceae > Streptomyces > Streptomyces sp. NPDC028419. Next base: position 461,547 of record NZ_JBVHUE010000001.1, read on the forward strand.
GTGGCCGCCGGGCAGGCCGCGCCGATCAGCGGTGGCGGCTGGAGCTGGATCGCCTCCGACGGGCAGGCCATCAAGCAGGGCAACGGCGCCGCGTTCAACGTGGTGGCCGAGAGCTACAACGCGGGAGGGTCGGTCCAGCCTGGCAGCTTCGTGTGGGACGGCCAGGTCTTCGACCTCAAGACCGTGCAGGCCGGCGGGACGCTCGTGTACGTAGACGGCGCCGGAACCGCCTACCGCTGGACGATGCCGAAGGCGGACGCCGGTCCGCAGGTCGAGCAGGTCAAGAAGGAGCTTGCTCCCTGACATGGCATCTTATCGAGGCTGCACCCGAGGGTTCTATCGGCGCGAGGCGCGCCGATTGGCTCCCGGCCTTGGCTTAGGTGTGGGACTGATACAGCCCCGACCCGAGATGGCCGGGGCTGGCGCTGATTAGCTGTTCCCGCTCAGCAGGAGCAGCGAGTCTGCGATCTCGCCCATTCGGAGCACCACCACATCCGCACCAGCGTCGGCCAGCGAGGTCTCCTTGTGGGGCTTGTTCGCGAACCCGATGCTCCTGGCTCCAGCGGCCTGTGCTGCCTCGACGTCCGTCAGGGAATCGCCGATGAGCACGGTGAGGTTGGGGGCCACCCCGAAGGCCGAAGCGGCGGTTAGCAGGGGGTGGGGTGACGGCTTCATCAAGTCGGGCTGGAGCACGGGGCGCCCAATGATCTCGTCGACAACTCCCATGACTCTGTGCAGGGTCAGGTACTCCCGAACGCACTCGGCGGAGTTATTGCTGACGACCGCGACATGCCGGCCTGTATCGCCTGCTGCGCGGAGGGCTTGGACAGAGCCGTCAGTAGGGGCGCCGGAGACCTTCACCGCCCGGATCTCTGCCGCCGTTAGCGCCGCTTCCACTGCCGCGAGAACGGTCGGGCCCCCCTGCTGTGCAAGACGGTGAACCTCCATGGGGTCATCCGTGGCCCTCGCAAGGATCTCCAAGGCTGGTGCCAGCGTCGCGAGCAGGTCGGCCAGCTCATCAGCGATGCCTGGCGCGGGGACGCCTCGGAACACGTCGCAGATGGGTCCGTCGAAGTCGAAGAGGACGGCCTTCGAGGCGCTGAGTACAGCGTTCAGCGTGTCAGCTTGCGTCGGCATCGGCGTCCCTCCCGATCGTCTCCCACACGCTGTCGAACCACATGCGGGCCTGCTCTACTTGCTGCGCTCCGCTGGACGCGTCGCCTTCGTTGAGCGAGTGGTGGAAGAGGATCGTGTCCTTGCCAACAAGGTCGTAGATCTCGATGGCGTCGCCTTGGGCCACTACCTTGTTCGGGCGGATCGGGTAGTACCCGAAGAACGCGTCCTCGTTGTTGATCACGTACAGCTTGAAGAACTGCGTTCCGCTGTGGACGCGAACGTGGACGCTGCTCTCTTGGACGAGGCCGAGATGGCTCAGCTCGCTTATGGCGTCGGAGATGCTCCGCGTGTAGCCGACCATGATGTCGTGCATGCGGGCCCGAAGCCGCGGGTCGTCACCGCAGTCCTCCCGCCGCACGGGAGCCGCCTGGGGCACCGCCATGTCGGGGACGAGGATGCGGATTCGAATGCTCGACGGGGTCAGGCGGCCGACACGGATCTTGTCGAGCGGCTCTTGCAGCGCTCCATGCAACGTCTCGCTGGAGAACCCCGCGAAGTCGATCGTCACGTTCCGAGAGGCGAAAGCCTGCTCGACGTAGGGGCGTAGGCCTGCTGGCCGCTCTGTGCGGTTCCTGACGAACACGCCGCTGCCCTTCCGGGACACGACCAGGCCCTCGTCTTCCAAGTCACGCAGGGCCCGCTGAATCGTGGCACGGGCGAAGCCGTAGTGGTCGGTCAGCATCTTGTGCGAGGGGAGCCGCTCGCCGGGAGCCAGCTTCCTCGTGCGGATTGCCGCGCCAAGGCTGCGCGCGACCTGCTCGTACGGCGGCCGATCGTCGTCCGGGTCCAAGGGCTCAGGCGCAAAGGTCATGCCTCGATGCTACGACCAACCTGACTATTTGGGCAGCCTGGCTATCCATCTCTTGACGTGACTAGCCAGGCTGGCTACGTTGTTCCTGTGCCCACCGGGCTAGCCAAGTTGGTCAGGCTGGAACGGGGACCTGCGCCTATCGGTGCTGGTCAGGGTGCGGAGGCCTAGCGGCCGAGGGCGCCGGAATCCCTTGTCAACCGGACGGCAGGTCTCTGCCTACCCCCAGGAGCGCGCTCCTGGAAAGAGACGACCAATGCACTTCATCAGCCCTCTCCGCCCTAGAGGTGGAGGCCGGTTGCCTCCTCCGCCCGTCCGGTGCTTCGGCGCTGTACGGGCGGAGTTGAGGGGAGCCGGGGCCGGTTCGTCCGGCCGGTTTCACGTCACCTTCGACTGCTCTCGTCTGGAGTCCTCGTGCACGCTGCAACGTTCGCCGCTGTCTTCGCTGCCCTGTACGTCGCTCACAGCGTGGGTGACCACTGGGTGCAGTCCTCCTGCCAGGCCGCCGACAAGGGCAAGCCCGGCTGGACGGGCCGTCTGGCCGACACCCGCCACGTGGCGGGCCTGACCGTCACCAAGCTGGTGGTCCTGCTGCCGGTCGCGTTACTGCTCGACCTGCACCTCACCGCGGCTGGCCTGGTGGCCGGTCTGGGCGTGGACGCGGTCACCCACTGGTGGGCGGACCGCCGCACCACGCTCGCGTGGCTGGCCAAGGTCACCGGCAAGGCCGAGTTCTACAGCCTCGGCACCCCGGGGCACCCGGTGCACCCGGTCACCTCCGCCGGCACTCCGGCGGCGCACCTGGGGACCGGCGCCTACGCCCTGGACCAGTCCTTCCACCACGTGTGGCTGCTGGTCGCGGCCCTGATCATCGCCACCGTCTGACCCTGTCTCTCATCTGCGAGGAGATCCGATATGTGGGCAAGCCTGATAGCCGTGTTCGGGACGTTACTGGGGTCCGCGACGTCGTTCGTACTCCAGCAGCGCACCGTCCGTGTGGAGCGGGCCGAGGCCCGGTCGCACGAGGTGCGCCGGGAGCGGCTGGCCGCTGTAACCGCTCTGGTGGCGGCGCTGGCGGATCACCGCCGTGCGATGTGGCTGCGTGAGGATCTGCGGTTGGCCGGTGCCGGGGACGCCTACGAGGCGGCCCGCGCCGACAGCCACACCACCCGCTCGGCGCTGACCGCGCCGCTGGTGACCTTGGAGCTGCTGGCTCCCGAACTCGCGGAGCAGGCCAAGGCCGCCGCCACCGCCGTCTACGCCCTGCGCGGCGCTCCCGACCACGCGGCGCTGACCGCGTTGCGGTCCTTCGCGATCGAGGCGGCCGACGGCCTTGTGCGCCAGGCCGCCCGCACCTGACTTTCCGCTTCACCCCTGAACCTGTGCAGCCCCCGGCGCTGGAACGCCGGGGGCTGCTGAGTCCCGTTCCTCTCTCGAAGGAGCAAGACCCATGAAGCCCATCGTTGCACTTCACGACGTTGTTACCCCGTGGTCGGACGGACTGGAGCCGTCGGATGCGGAGCTGGACGCGATCGAGTGGGAGCTGCCGCTGATCCTGGCGGACGTCGAACTCCTGGACGCGGAGATCATGGTGCTGGACCGGGCGCCGTCCGAGCTGGACGAGCGCCGGATCCGCCGGGCCCGCCGCAAGGTCCTCGCCATCCGGCGACAGCTGACCAACCAGGCCATCACGCACGTGCCTGGCGGCGCGGCGTGAACCGCAACGCCAAGGTGGCCCTTGTCCTGGCGCTGGTGGTCGTGGTCGCGATGGCGTTCCGGGTCTCCTGGAACGCCCTGCGTGACATCGCGAAGGCAATCGGTGCCGACGCGGTCGCGGCGACTCTCTATCCGTTCGTGGTCGACGGCCTCATGGCCCTCGCCCTCGTCGCGGCCCTGGTCCTGACCAACGAAGCCCGCAAGTTCGCCTTGCGGGTCCTCGCCGGATACACCCTCGCCTCTCTGGTCCTGAACTACGTCCACGGCCTGCTGCCCGAACTCCACGGTGAGTCGATCGGCTGGAGTCGACTGGCGGACGGGAACCTGACGAACTGGGCGCTCGTGCTGCTCGCGACGTCGCTTCCGGTCGGGTCGATCTACTTCGGGTCCGATCTCGTCGCCAAGGTTCTCCATCACCGGCCCCCGATCGAGCCGACCCCCATCGAATCGGTGCAGATCGATGTAAATCGGTCTACCTCTGACCGGGGCGAACCCCTGGTCGAGGACGTCGACCCGATCGCCGCGCTGGAGCCGGGGCCGGTCGAGGCAGTCGACCCGGTGCCCGATCCGGTCGAGGCCCAACCGCTGGTCGCCGCTGCCGACGCACCGCGTCAGCGTCGGGCGACCGGTCGGGTCCCCGACGCCGCCCGATCGACCCGCCCGGTCCGCAGCCCGGAAGAACTCCTCTCCGAGGCACGCAGCATCACCGAGGCGTGGCCAGTCGAGGAGCTGACCGGTGAGGCCCTGCGCAAGGCGCTGCGGACGTCCCCGGCCAAGGCCCGGGTCCTGCGCGAAACCCTGCGCGCCGAACGGCAGAACAACACGGCCCCGGCGATCGCCTGATGGCCCTGCACGGCATGCGCACCCCCTGTGACCTTCCTCAAGGAGATCCGCAATGACCAGCCTCACCGTGTGGCCCACCGGCGTCCTCGCCCGCTACCTCACCAAGGCCGCCGAGATCCTCTCCGACCCCGAAGCCACCGTCGACGTCCGCAAGAACCGCAGCTACGGCGACAGCTGGGACTGCCGGGGCTGCGGCCGCGGATCCAGCAGCGGCGACACCGACGCCGTCCATCGGGGCGCGCAGGAACACGCCGAGACCTGCCGCGCGGTCCCGCGCCCCTACTACCTGACCGGCAAGGAGCGCTCCGGTGAATAACCTCCCCGAACCCGCCCGGGTCGTGCAGCTCCCGGACGGGACCTACGTCTACGCCGACACCGCCCCGGTACCGGCCGCGTTGCAGGGGGCGCAGGTCATCCACCAGCACATCCACCAGGCCCCGCCGGACCGCACCGTCCAGCGCATCGCCCTCGGCTCTGGGGTCGGCGCCGGGGCGATGGCGGCCGGGGTGTACTTCGGCCCGCTGCTGGTAGGCGTCCTTACCGCGATCGCCGCGAACATCGCGCTCCTCGCCTTCCTCGCGCTGATCCTCGCGTGGGGTGTCCACACCGTCGTGAAGTCCATCGGCGGGGACGCCGGCACCGCGGCCGTGCAGAACGTACGCAAGGTCCGCCGCCGCCGCTGACCGCGAACTTTCCTCCCGAACGGAGCCTGACATGGCCTTCAAGGCAGGTGACAGGGTGCTGATCATTTCCTGTGCGGATGACCCCCGCGCAACGGGCAGGACAGGGCGGATCGTGGACGAGCTGCCGCCCGGGCCGCTGACGGACGGCCGGTGGACGGTCAACCGGATCAGTCCGCTGATCGCCCCGGTCCTTTGCCACACGCACGAACTGCGGGCCGCCTGACAGCTGCCTGTCCGCCCCCGGGGGAGGTCGTCTCCGGGGGCGGGCGGGGAGCCGGACAGACCGGCCCCGGAAGTGGAGATTCGAGATGACCGCGGACGTCAACGTCTACACCCCCTTTGGGCGCCACCGGCTCTACCGCTACCAGGCCGTCTGCTCCTCGTGCGGGTTCAAGGGCTTCACCACCGAATCCCGCACGGTCGCGGAGGCAGAGAAGCGGCGCCACAAGTGCCCGACCCCGCGTCGCCAGAACTGCTGCCAGCACCACTGCTGCCACCACTGAGCCCCTGACAGCTGCCCGATCCACCCACCCCGCGCCGGGTGGGTGGTGAGGGGAGCCGGACAGACCGGTCTCCGGAAGGAGTCCCGTGATGGCGAAGGACCCGAAGTTCACCGCTGGTGAGACCACCAAGCTCGCCTGGTACATCGCCCGGATGGCCAAGCGCGGCATCGCCGGAGAGAACGTCTACCAGGGCGACTTGGAAAAGAAGATCGACCGGATCATCGACGGCGCCCGCGACCGCGAAGAGCAGGCCGCCGCTGACCGCAAGAACGGCAAGTAGCTGTGCCCCCGGAGCGGCCGTCCCGGCCAAGGAAACCGCGCCGCTCCGGGGTCCTACCCCACCCCCGCTGTGCAGCGAGAGCAGGAGTCCCCCAGCATGACCGACAACGTCGTCCCCTTGTTCAAAGACCCCCTGACCGCGGCCGGAACCATCCCCGTGGCTGCCCCCGCCCCGGCCGCTCCCGCCGTCCCGGCGGGGCCGGTGCGGGTGTGGAAGCGCACCGCCCGCGGCGTGCGTGCGGCGGTCACGAGCGAGCAGACCCGCACCGCCGCGCGGCTCGTCGCCCGCCACGGCATGTACGTCATCGGGGGCACCCGCATCACCGCCAAGCGGACCTGGGACGGGCGGACCGCCTCCCGCTACGAGCGGATGCTGCGCGCCGCCGAAGCGGGCGGGAACTTCGAGGAGGCCAAGGAGTGGGAAGACCGGCTGCAGCGCTTCCGCAGCGGCCGCCACCAGCGCCGCATGGACCTGCTCCGCTCCGCCCCCGACCTCGCCAAAAGCACCCTGTACGGCACCGGCCTCACCGTCGGGAGCCTGCTCGCCCTGGGGATCGTGCTGGCCGTCGCCAACAAGGACATCACCTGGGTGATCGGGCCCATCACGGCCGTGATCGACCTGATCCGGTGGATCGTCGTGGTCGCCACCGTCGTGTGGGGGCCCGCGCTGATGGCGGGGCCGTGGCTGGCGTTACTGGCCCTGTGGGGAGTCGGCAAGCGTCAGCAGACCGCACCCCAGTGGGCGCTCCCCGCCCAGCAGCGCGACGACGCCGGGGCACCGATCACCCCCTCGATCGTCGTCACCGCACTGCGCGACCTCGGTATCGCTCCGTTGCGGCGCGCGATCAAGGAGATGGGGGATGCCGGCGCGGCGATGCTCGGCCCGATCCGGATCGCCGGATGCGGCGTCGAGGTCGACGTTACTCTCCCCTCCGGCGTCTCGACCGCCGAGGTCCAGGGGCGGCGCCGCAAGCTCGCCGAGAACCTCGCCCGCCACGAGCACGAAGTGTTCATCACCCTGCCGACGGCCGCCCGCACGGTCCGGCTGTGGATCGCCGACTCCGGCGCCCTCGACCAGCCGATCGGCCCCTCCCCGCTCGTCACCGACGAGACGATGACCGCGAACTACCGGACCGGCAAAGCCCCCTGGGGCCAGGACTTGCGCGGCGACGCGGCGACGCTGAGCCTCTACCAGCGCCACCTGCTCATCACGGGATTGTCGAACCAGGGCAAGACCGCCGCCCTGCGCGCGCTCGCCCTGTGGCTGGCCCTCGACAAGTCGGTCGAGTTCCGGATCGCCGACCTCAAGGGCGTTGGCGACTGGGCCATGTTCGACGGCCTCGCCACCACCCTCATTCAGGGCCCCACCGACGACCACGTCATCGCCGCGACCGAGATGGTCGAAGGCATGGTCGCCGAGATGGAACGCCGGATCCAGGCCCCGCCCGGCACCGTCTTCGACCCGCTTGTCGGCATCGTGGATGAAGCGCAGGTCGCATTCATGTGCCCGGCCGTCGGCACAGACAAGCGCCCGTACGGCGGGTCGAAGGCAACCTCCCGGTACTTCATGGCCGTCCGGAAGATCCACAACCAGGGCCGGGCTGTGGACGTGATCCTCGAAGAGGGCACGCAGGACCCCACCGACCAGAACCTCCCCAAGCTCGTCCGGGAGGGGGCACACACGCGTGTCTCTCTCGCCCTGGGTACTGAGTCTCAGGCTCGCATGGCGCTGGGCGACAAGGCCGTTGACGGCGGCGCGGCCCCGCACCTGCTCCGCCAGGGCCTCGACAAGGGCACCGTCGTCGTCGCATCCGACGGCATCACGATCCCCGCCGGGCAGGCCTCCATCACCGTCCGCACCCACTACATCGACACCGAGCAGGCCGCCGAGATCGCCGAGCGGGCCAAGGCCCTGCGCGGCGGTGTGACCACCGCGCGCACCACGGCCCCGGGCCCGGCCCTCGACCCGCTCGGGGACATCCTGACCGTCCTTGGCACCGAGACGCGCGTCCTGACTCAGGACGTCCTCAAGCGGCTCGCCGCGCTGAACAAGCAGGCTTACGGCAGCTGGTCGTTCCTGGACCTCAAGCGCGTCCTGGACGGCACCGGGGCTGAGCCGTACAAGTCCGACGGCCGGATGGTCATCGGTCGCGAGCGCGTCGCCCGCGTCCTCGCCAACCACCCCGATGCGGGTTCCGCTTCCGCCGCCGAGTAGAGGGAGCCGACCCCCGCATGGTCAGGGAGGCAGGGAGAACTCCCTGACCCCCTCCCTGACCCGCCTCCCTGGCCCTGAGCTGCACAAATGATCTGCCAGGGAGGCAGGGAGGCACCGCAGGTCAGCCCCCGAAAACCCCCTCCACACGCACCCCGACAGGGGGTGTCCCTGCCTCCCTGCCCGCTCCGCGGCAGGGATTCCGCTTCACCAGCCCGGACATGCCGAGAGCGGTCCCCACTCACGCCAATGACTGGGACCGCCCTCGTCCAGAACCCACAAGAACTGGAGAGACAAGCATGACTCACACCACCCACTTCCGGCGAGACCACGACCGTCCGGCCTTACTCGATCTGTTCTCCTGCGCCGGCGGCGCGGCCATGGGCTACCACCGAGCCGGATTCGCCGTGACCGGCGTCGACATCCTCCCCCGCCCGAACTACCCCTTCTCCTTCATCCAGGGCGACGCTCTTAGGGTCCTGGCAGATCTGATCGCCTCAGGCGAGATCCGCCGGTTCACGGCGGCCCACGCGTCCCCGCCGTGCCAGGGCAAGTGCGCCTTGACCGTGGGCACCAACCAGGCCATGGGCTGGGGCGGCATCCACACCGACCTTGTCGCCCCCACCCGCGAACTCCTCGACGCGTCCGGGCTGCCGTACGTGATCGAGCAGCCCGACGGCAAGGCCGATGTCCGCAAGGACATCACCCTGTGCGGCGAACAGTTCGGCCTCGGCGTCCTGCGTCACCGGAACTTCGAACTCGGCGGCTGGAGCGCCGAGCAGCCGCAACACCGACCGCACCGCGGCCGGGTACGCGGCTGGCGGCACGGCGAGTACCACGACGGCCCGTACGTCGCCGCGTACGGCAAGGGCGGTGGTAAGGCCACCGTCGCGGAGATGCAGGCGGCCATGGGCATCGACTGGACCGATGTCCGCGAAGAACTCACCGAGGCCATCCCCCCGGCCTACAGCGAATGGCTCGGATGCGCGTTCCTCGCCCACACCCTGACCGGGGCGGTGGCCGCATGAGGACCACGACCGGGCACCTGCGGACCGCGCTCTGGCTCGCCGAGATCGGACTGCCCGTACTGCCGCTGCGAGAGGGCAAGCTCCCCGTCGGGAACTGCCCGTCCTGCGCCGGCTCGGCATGCGGCGACCGCCCGCACATGCTGGCCGCCGGGCCCTGCCAGTGCCCCGCTCCCTGCCACGCCTGGGCCGCCGCCACCACCGATCCCGACGTCCTCACCTCCCCGGCATGGGCCCGGGCCTGGCAGCAGGCCGGCGCCGTCGCCTACCACCCTGGCGGGGCCCGCCTCACCGTCGTGGACCTCGACAACGCCGACGCCATCGCCTGGGCCCGCCAGTCCCTCCCCGCCACCAAGGCCGTGCCCACGACACGTGGGGAGCACTGGATCTACCGCGGCGCTATGCAGTCCTCGAACGGCGTGCGGCCCGGCGTGGACATCAAGTCGTCCTTGACCTACGCCCGCTGGTACGGGCCCGGCACCGGGCAGATCACCGCCCTGCCGGACCTCGTGCGCGCGCTCACCGTCAAGGAGCCCGCCCCGGTCCGGCCCGCCGCGCGCGTCGGCGCGGTGCTGCCGGTGGCCGTCGACAGGGTGTGCCGGCACCGCTCGCCCGTCTACCTCGAACGCGGCATCGCCATGGCGGAGCAGCGCATCAAAGAGGCGTCCGACGGCATCCACCGGGCCGTGTACCGGGTCTTCCTCGTGGTCCTGTCCAGGCACGGCCGGTGTGGCTGCCTTACCGAGGCGCACATCGGCAAGCTGTTCACCGCCGCGCACGCCAAGGGCGAGTCCCTGCGGCACTGCGAGGACGCCTGGTTCAACGCCCGCACCGCATTGGGGTTGTAGCCATGCCCGAGGACGAGAAGAACCCGGCCCGGCAGATCATCACCGACTACGCGCAGCAGCATTTCCGGTACTTCCGCACTACCGAAGGCACCGTCTACGCGCAGAAGAACGGGCACCCCGTCGCCCGCCCCATCCGCTCCCAGGGCACGACCGGGAGCCACCGTCAGGAACTCATGGTCGGCCTCTTCCACGACGGCCACGGCGTGTTCAACGGAACCGCCCTCAAGGAGGCGTTGGACTTGATCGAAGCACTCGCACTCAGCCAGGACGTGCAGGCCACCCACATCCGGGTCGCCCCGGGATTCGACGGCGCGACCTGGCTCGACCTTGGCCGTGACGACGGCCAGTCGGTCCGCATCCACCCCACCGGCTGGGACATCCGCGTCCCCGATCCGCGCGAAGTGTGCTGGCGCCGCACCCAGCTCACCGGCGAACTGCCCCTGCCAGCCCAGGACACCAACGGCAAAGGCATCGACGCTCTGCTGCGGCTGTGCAACTTCGCCAACGCCGAGAGCGAGTGCCTGGCCATCGCCTGGTTGATCGGCTGCCTGGAACCCGTCGTCCCCGTCCCCGCCCCGTTCCTCACCGGCCCCCAGGGCGCCGGGAAGTCCACCGCCGGGCGGATGCTGGTGCGGATCATCGAGGGCATGACCGGTGACCTGCGCCGCGCACCGAAGGACGAGGAGAACCTGATCACGGCCGTCGCCGCCGGATGGGTCACCGCCCTGGACAACCTCTCCCACCTGCCCCCGGACCTCTCCGACCTCATGTGCTGCATCGTCACCGGTGCCGAGAGCATCAAGCGTGCCCTGTTCACCGACGGGGACGTCGTCCGCTCCCGCTACCGTCGCCCCCTGCTGCTGACTGGGATCGACGTCGGTGTGATCCGCCCCGACCTCGCCGAACGCCTTCTCCCGCTGCGCCTGGTCCGCCCCCAGGTGCGGCGCACGGAAGCGGAGCTGTGGGCGGAGTACGCCCCGGCACTGCCCGTCATCCTCGGCTCCCTCCTCGACCTCACCGTCAAGGTCCGCGCCACCCAGGCCAACATCCCCTCCGACCTGCGCATGGCCGACTTCGCCCACCTGTGCGCCCAGCTGGACGCGGCGACCGGACTCAGCTCGCTGACCGCCTACCGGGCCAGCCTCGACGACCTCAACGACGACGTCATTGAAGGCGACCTCCTCGCCCAGACCGTCCTCAAGCACGCCGCCACCCTCGACCCCGGCGCGGAAGCACAGATGACGTCCACCGAGTGGCTGCACCTCCTCACCCAGCTCTATACCGGCGATGACTTCCGCCCGCTGCCCAAGGGCTGGCCCACGACGGGCAAGGTCTTCTCCGACCGCCTCAAGCGGCTCCAGCCCACCTTGGCCGCCCGCGGTGTCCTGGTCGACTGGGGCCGCACCAAGACGGCCCGCTACATCGAGATGCTCCGCCCGGCCGGGCCGTCGCCCGCCGAGCAGCAGGCCGCGTTCTAACCCGCGCCGACGGGGACGGTCCCGGCACAAGCAAGAGGAGCACCCACCCCCGGGAGCGCGTGCTCCTCTTGCTGTTCCGGCGGCTCGCCGCCGCTGCACAAGTCGCGCCGCGCAGCGGCTCGCTCTTCGCGTTCCAAGGCGCACCCCACCACCACAGAAACTCTCTCTCTTTTTCCTAAGAGAAGAGACGCTGCGTCACCCGCGACACCACCGACCCCCAAAGGGCCCACCACCTGCGCAGACACCGGTGACGCGGACAGCCAAAGCTGCGTCATCACGCGACACCCACGTCACCGCTCTCCGTCACCCGGTGACGCCGGTGACGTAGAGCGGTGACACACAACCGCATCCTGAGTCACCCAAAACCGCAGGTCAGTGCGCCCAATGACGCGCATGACGGCGGTGACGCAGAAATCAGGACCTCGGGCACACCGCCGCCCACGACCGAGTGAGCGACGGACATCAACCAGCGGGCCGCAGGCCCATTTCCCGACCGGGAGACACGCGTGAGCAGCACCCGAGCGCGGCACCTGTTGGCCGCACCGAGAACACAGGCGGCGCTCTTGGAGGAGCGCTTTCTGAACGTGAAGGAAGCCGCGGAACACCTGGGGATGCCGGACGAGCGGTTCGTGCGCCGCCTGATCGCCGAACGCCGCATCACCTACAGCAAGTTTGGGACGCACGTCCGAATCGCCGCGAGCGTGCTGGAGGAGTACATGCGCCGGAGCGAAGTGCCGGCAGTGCCTGCCCGTCGGCGGATTCGGAGGGCCGCCTGATGACAGCGAAGCGTCCCAAGAAGGGCAAGGGCAAGCGCCGGTTCGGGGCCGTCCGCCAGTACCGGTCCGGCTTCTGGACCGCCTCCTACCTCGACCCCACCGGGGTGCGGAGGAGGTCCCCCAACACCTACGAGACTGAGGCTGACGCCGAGGTCTGGCTCTCCCAGGTGGAGGCCGACCTGACCCGGGGGAACTGGAGGGATCCGGACGCCGGGGCGGTCAACTTCGGGGAATACGCCGCCAAGTGGGTGGGGGAGCGAGGAGTCGCTGACACCACCGAGGAGCTGTACAAGCGCCTGCTTCGGCTGCACATCGAACCGACCTTCGGTGGCTGGGACCTCGACGAGATCACTCCGCCCCGCGTTCGGGAGTGGCGGACGGAGCGTCTGGAAACGACCAAGGCACCGACCACGGTCGCCAAGTCGTACCGGCTGCTCAAAGCGATCCTGGAGACGGCGGTCGACGACGAACTGATCCGCCGGAACCCGTGCCGGATCAGGGGCGCGGGCAAGGAGGTCGCCCCGGAACGGGAAGTCGCGACGGTGGCGCAGGTGGATGCGCTGGCCGAAGCGATCGGGATCCGGTGGCGGCTGATGGTCTTCCTGGGCGCCTACGGACCGATGCGTCCCGAGGAGCAGGCCGAACTCCGGCGGAAAGACGTCGACCTCGACGCCATGACCATTCGGGTGCGGCGGGCCGCGCCGGAGCTGAACACAGGGCGGCGGGCCGAAGGTCCCACGAAGAGCGAGGCAGGCAAGCGGGTCGTCGTACTGCCCGAATTCCTGCGGGAAGAGCTGCGGCGGCACCTTGCGTGGTACGCGGAGAAGGGGCCGGAGGGTCTGCTCTTCGTGGGGGAGAAGGGGGCGCCGTTCCGGCGTACGACGTTCGGTCGAAAGTGGGCCAAGGCCCGGGTAAAAGTGGGTCTGCCCAAGTCGTTCCGGCCGTACGACCTTCGTCACACCGGGCACACCCTGTCGACGCGGTCCGGGGCCACGCTCAAGGACACGATGGTCCGCGCGGGCCAGTCCTCGGAGAAAGCGGCGCTGATCTACCAGCACTCGGATCATGAGCGGCAAAAGGAAGTCGCCGGGGGCCTCGACGGAATGGTGCGGGCCGCCAGGGAGAAGGCCGCCGAGCAGGCCGGAAAAGAGTCAAGTGGTGCGCAAGTGGTGCGGGACTCCTGAAAGGGTCTAGACAACGAAGAAGGCCCAGGTCGCTGACCTGGGCCTTCTTGGAAGAGCGGATGACGGGAATCGAACCCGCGCTATAAGCTTGGGAAGCTCATGTTCTACCATTAAACTACATCCGCGCAGCGGGCCAATTACTTGGTGCCGCATCGTTGCACACTGTACCCCATGATCCCTTGTCGGTGAATTCGGCCCGGTGGGGTTGGGGCGCGTCGGGGGTACCGGCGGCTGTGGGGGCGGGAGTTGGGGCGTACCTTAGGGGTGCGGAGCGGCGACTGGAGTGGGTCTTGTTCATCCCCTAATGTGGCGATTCGTCGCAGCACGGCTCGTTGGGGAAAGGGACTCGATGGAGCACACCGTCGTCCGTTGTGCCGAAGGGCATGTATTCAGCACCGCTACGTTCCCGATGCAGCATCTCGGGGCCGGCCGGATCGGTCCGGGGCGGCTCATCCGGTGTCCGCGGTGCGCGCGACTGCGGCACGCGGTGCCCGTCGGTTCGCCGAAGCGGTAGCGGGAGCGGTAGGAGCGGACGGACGCGCGCGGGCGCACTCGATTGGGGGTGGCCCGCGCGCTCTGCGTATCCTCGGGACGTGCTTCTCTCCGACAAAGACATCCGTGCCGAGATCGACAGCGGACGGGTTCGCATCGACCCGTTCGAGGATTCGATGGTGCAGCCCTCCAGCATCGACGTGCGGCTCGACCGGTACTTCCGGGTGTTCGAGAACCACCGTTATGCGCACATCGACCCCGCCACCGAGCAGCCGGACCTGACCCGGATGGTCGAGCCCGACGGCGACGAGGCGTTCATCCTCCACCCGGGCGAGTTCGTGCTCGCCTCGACCTACGAGGTCATCTCGCTCCCCGATGACATCGCCTCCAGGTTGGAGGGGAAGTCCAGCCTGGGCCGCCTGGGGCTGGTGACGCATTCGACCGCCGGCTTCATCGACCCCGGGTTCTCCGGGCACGTCACGCTGGAGCTGTCGAACCTCGCGACCCTACCCATCAAGCTCTGGCCGGGCATGAAGATCGGGCAGCTGTGCATGTTCCGGCTCAGCTCGCCCGCCGAGTTCCCGTACGGCAGCGAGCGCTACGGCTCGCGCTACCAGGGGCAGCGCGGCCCGACGGCGTCACGGTCCTTCCAGAACTTCCACCGCACCCAGGTGAGGCACCAGGCATGAGCGAAGTACGCGAGAACCTCGACTACGAGCGGTTCGGCCGCGCCGTCCGCGAGCTGGCGCAGACCATCGCCGACGACGGTTACGAGCCGGACGTCATCCTCAGCATCGCGCGCGGCGGTGTCTTCGTGGCGGGCGGCCTGGCGTACGCGCTGGACTGCAAGAACATCCACCTCGTGAACGTCGAGTTCTACACCGGCGTCGGCACCACGCTGGAAATGCCCGTCATGCTGGCGCCCGTGCCCGAGGCGATCGACTTCACCAACAAGAAGGTGCTGATCACCGACGACGTCGCCGACACCGGCAAGACGCTCAAGCTGGTGCACGACTTCTGCCTCGACCACGTCGCCGAGGTCCGCTCCGCGGTCATCTACGAGAAGTCGCACTCGCTCGTGAAGTGCGAGTACGTGTGGAAGAAGACCGACGAGTGGATCAACTTCCCCTGGTCGGTCGAACCGCCCGTCGTGAAGCGTGAGGGCCAGGTCCTCGACGCCTAGAGATGACAGGAGGGGCCCGTACGCGGTGCGTACGGGCCCCTCCTGCGCGTGCTGCGGGTGCCGGGCGGTCTAGATGGTGCCCAGCTTGATGATCGAGAGCAGGGCGATCAGCTGGATCGCGGACGCGCCGAGCGCCTTCGGCCACGGCAGGTCGTGGGACTTGCTGATCATCGAGGTGAAGAGGGCTCCGGCGATCACCCAGGTGGCCCAGCCGAGCACCTGCACGAGGACGTTGTCGCCGCCCAGGAACAGGGCGAACAGCAGGCGCGGGGCGTCCGTGACGGACATGACCAGCATCGACAGGCCGATCGTCGGCTGCCACCCGCCGTCGCCGCCGAGCTGGCGGGCCAGGGTGTGCGTGACCGCGCCCAGGATCAGGCCGCAGATGACGAAGGCCACGGCCGAGGTGAGGACGATCGGGACGGCATTGGCCAGCGTCGCGTTGATGACGTCCTTGCGGGCCTTGTCGAAGCCGAAGACCGCGAGCAGGCCGTACAGGAAGGTCACGATCAGCGCCGGACCCCAGACGGGGTAGTCCCGCATCTGGAGGAAGGTCGGGCCGGGCCGCATGACGATGCCCCGCAGCAGGTCCTTCCACCCCAGTCGCGGACCGGTCGGCCCGAGGGGGGCCTGGGCCGCGCCCGCGTGGTAGGTCCCGCCCTGGTTGTACGGGTCCTCGCCGATGGCGAAGGCCTGCGTGTACCCGGGGTTGTCCGCGTACGAGCCCCCGCCCTGACCGCCGTGACCACCCTGGTCGCCGTAGCCGTCGTACCCCTGGCCGCCCGCGTACGGAGGCCCGCCCGGGGCGCCCGAGCGGGGGTCGAAGTACTCCGGCTCGCCGTGGCCCCCGGGCGACGGCTGCGGCCACTGCTGCTGTGGCGGCGGTCCTGCCGGGGGATGCGGCTGCCGACCGTACGGCGGCTGTTGCTGCTGCCCGTACGGCTGTTGTTGCTGCGGGGGTTGTTGCGGAGCGCGGTTGTTGTCCCGGCCGCGTCCGATCCTGAATCCTGCCACGTGACCGAACGTACCTGGTCCGGCGACCGGCGGTGTGCGGGCGGCCGGAACCGGGGGCCTTTGCGGCTGACCTGTGACATCCCCTAGGGGAACCCCGGGGGGCTGGCCCCAGGCCCGGTTTACACGGCTGCGTCGCACTCTGTGGGTGTTCGTTACCTTGTCTACCGGATACGCACATATGTCCCCCGTAGCTTCGGATGGAGCCCGACGTCCGAAGTCCACGAGGAAGAGCCGACCCATGCGCAGCACCCGCCGAAGCCCCCGTCGCACCACCCTCCGCGCCGCCGCCGTCACCGCCGGGGCGGTCGCCGTCCTGGCCCTGCCGGTGGGCGCGGCCTTCGCCGACTCCCCGACCGCCCCGGACGCGGAGGTCCTGCCCGGCGTCGAGCAGCCGGTCACCGACCCGACCCCGGACAAGCCGGTCACGCCGACCCCGGACAAGAAGACCGACGAGAAGACCGACAAGAACGCTGACAAGAACGCCGACAAGAACGCCGACAAGGGCAAGCCGCGCGCGTTCGTGACCACGGTCAAGCTCGCCGACGGCTCGGTCGCCAAGGTCTACAAGATCGGCGACCAGCACTTCGAGGCCGACGTCTTCGCCGGGTCCACCAAGCTGGACACGCTGGTCAGCAAGGACGGCGAGCCCGCCTACGGCCAGCACAACGGCATGCACGTCGCCCTCCAGCCGAACGGCACCGTGACCTCCTGGATCGAGGGCCAGGACGAGAAGCGGGACGAGAAGCGGGACGAGAAGAAGGACGAGAAGAAGGAGGTCCGCAAGGAGACCTCCGTCCGGCTCACGATGCCCGACGGGCGGATCGCGAAGCTGATCGACGGTCCGAACGGCAAGCGCGTGGAGCTGTTCACGGCGAACGGGAACTTCCTCGGCTCCATCGACCTCAAGAACCCCAGCGAGGTCAAGGACGGCTGGACCTACAAGCTGGTCCGGGACGGCCACCGCGTGAAGTTCGTCGTCATCGACGGCAAGAACGGCGGCAGCAGCTGGGTCTACGACTTCGGCGGCAAGCTCATCGAGAAGTACACCGCGGAGCAGAAGCAGCAGAAGCAGCAGAAGCCCCCGGTCACCTCCGACCGGGTCGTGCCCAAGGGCGGCGTGAAGGCGGGCGCCGAGGGCGTCGCCTCGCAGGCCGACGCGGGCGGCCCGGCCCTGGTCGCCGCGGGCGGTGGCATGGCCGCCATCGGCGCCGCGGGCCTCGGCTTCGCGATGTTCCGCCGCAACCGCGCCGACCGGCAGGGCTGAGCCCGCCCGCGCCGGGCGCACACACGGCGGGGGGGGGGGGGGGGGGGGGGGGGGGGGGGGGGGGGGGGGGGGGGGGGGGGGGGGGGGGGGGGGGGGGGGGGTGGGTGGGGGTGGGGGGGGGGGGGGGGTTTGTGGGAAGGGGATAGTG